>NZ_CP147246.1:1892500-2203750 GCF_002174455.2 Enterococcus sp. 9D6_DIV0238 | reverse complement strand
CTCTACGAGTTACACCCCAGTCCCTTTGAAAACGAATAAACGGTGGAAGCAGAAGTAACTCCTTCGGAAATAAGCTAAAATTCACAAAAATTTGAAGAACAATTTTCGTGAATTTCTTCTTATTTCTCGGAGTTGAACACTTCTGTCCCATCCTCTTTTCTTATAGGATTTTTTTTATGCCTTAAAAGCCCATATTTGACAATGTGTTCACAACACCCATGATTTCGTCATGGCGTTTGATTTGTTTGTCTACAGGTCCTTCGACTTCCTCTACATCGATTCGAACAACAAAACGACGATTCAATGATACGAAAGTATCTTCATTGATTCGGATATTCAGCATCTCATCTGTAAACGACTCACAAGCATCCTGCCAGACATCAAACGTGTCTTTTTCTGATATAATTTCTCTTTTTACAACAGACTTCCCACTTAATTCATGGAAAGTAACATCATAGTAATTCGACATACACTTTCACCTCTTCTTCATTATACTGCTAATTGGCTTAATCACCAAAAATTTATCTTATTCGATATTTTGAATTTGTTCACGAATTTTCTCTAGGATCGTCTTCATCTGAACCACAATGTTCTTGATCTCGATCGGGCTTGATTTCGAACCGATCGTATTGACTTCACGGTTCATTTCCTGGATCAGAAAATCTAGCTCTCGACCAACAGGCTCTTCCTGCAATAATAGTGTCTGCATTTTGTCGATATGGATCATTAAGCGATCCAACTCCTCATGGATATCCCCTTTTTCAAGAAGAATCGCCATTTCAGTCAATAGACGGTTTTCATCGACTTGAGTACCTAGCCAATCATTTAAGCGGGCTTCAAACTTTTCTCGATAGTCTTTTTCATAGACATCGACAAATCCAGTCAATTCTTTGACTAACTTGATAAATTCCTGCCCATAACCAGTTAGTACTTGCTGAATTTGTTGTCCTTCCTGCAGTCGACTAGCATCGATCTTCTCTACTGCTTGTTTCACGATTTCTAAGACAAGTGTGCCGAACGCTTCGTCAGCCTCCTGTTTTTCTGTTACTTCAACATAATCAGGATTGTTTAGCAGCTGTTCAATACTTCTACCAGGTTCAAAAATCGCTTTTGGGTATGTAGCAGATAACTCCTGTTCAATTTCACTTAACAGCTGATGAATCAGTTTCCAATGAACTTGTACCTCTTGATTACTACTACCTGTTTGTTTGATAGTGATATATGCTTCTACTCTACCACGCTGTAATGTTTGCTTCATTAACTGACGAATCGCCATTTCATGCGGATTGAGTTCTTTAGGCATCCGTAATTGGATATCTAAAAAGCGTTGATTGACGCTCTTGATCTCTACATCGATTTGATAGCGATCATTTAAGAATGTTTCTTTTCCGAATCCAGTCATACTTTTCATTGACAGGGTGTCCTTCCTACATAGATTTTATTGCATTAGATAGGGCTTCAAACTCCTCGTTGGTCAAGGTGATACCTTTTCCCATCTTCTCATGACCCGCAGACCAATCTCTTAAATCAAATTTTGGCGGGCGTCCGTTCCAGCTGACCAAATTTAATTCTTTACGCCAACCTTTTTGATTTTCAGATAGTACGGCGATTTCTTCTACGATTTCATATGAAAATTCTTGTGCCATTATTTACCACTCCTTGTTTGAATAAATTCGATCATCAATAATTGTAATACTTGAACAGGCAGTTTATCCACTAAAGTTGCTAACCATTGTGCTTTTTCCTGTTCATTTGATGCAAGTAAACTGGTTAGTGCGGCTAATTGCTGCTTCTCAGATAATAAAAAATAATCATCATAATACTTTTTCAGCCATTCTTGTACTGAAATCATACCGATCGTCTCAACTAAATCAGTCTTCATTTCTTTTTTCTGCTGTAAAATTCCGATCATTTCTTCGATCGTATAAAGCTTGGCCGCAGAGATTCCCTGATTTTTTGCTAACAACTCCACTAACACTAACCCAATATTTTCAGTGAACACCCTGTCTTTATAAACTTTACGCATTTTCTTACAGATCTTATTTTTTTGTTCAACTGACAGCCATAATTTCAGCTGATAGGTCTCTTTGATATACGTAAAAAACTGTTGCTGAAACTGTATTAGGCTATCGAATGTCTCATCAAAAGTATACCAATGACCTTTATACTTTTCCCCGATTATTTTCATCGTTTCCAAATAGCCCAGCTTAATATTCTGAACAGAGCGTGCACCATCAAATAAAAGCACTGCCCCCATTGACCAAGGTGTCTGTAAAGTCAGACAGGTGATTTCATCACGAATTTTTACAGGCTTCGTGATACCTGGCCCCTTGACATCAACAATGATACATTCTGTTGCTCCATGTTCGATAGCAACATCCACTGGAATATTGTTGCGGTAACCCCCATCAACATAGTATTTATCTGCTATTTCGGCCGCGGCCATGGCTGGGAAAAAGGAGGCTGATGCTAAAAGCCAATTTTGCCATTTGGATTGTTGCTTCCCGTTAAACCGGATCACTTTTTCCTGAAAGTTCGGCAGCTCTGTGGTCACTAAATAAAAATCAGTACTCACCTGCTGCATTTTTTCCGCAGAAAAAGTATCCCGGATCAATTCTTGTAAGGGTTTTGTAGACACACCTTTTGTTTGAATCGCATTTATCGTGAAGGCTCCTACCTGACTAAGCACACCACCAAATGTATCATTAGTGGTTTTATTGACGGGAAAAGCTAAAATCTTTTTAGTGTCAATTTCTTCCCACATCTTTTTAGCCGCTTCAAAATCCCCTTGTAGGATCAACGCTCCATTTAATGCCCCGACAGAGGTTCCAGTAATAAGTTCGATCGGTATCTCTAATTCTTTCACCGCTTGCCAAACACCGATCTGATATGCCCCTCTAGCACCGCCGCCACCTAACACTAAGCTTGTATGATAGTCCAGCACCTTACTAAAACGATTCTCCTCTATCTCTTTATATCCATGCATTAAAAAGAGCTCTTTTAAATGAAGTGTAAGATGATGTGGAAAATGAAAGCTGGCTGATCCCTGAAACGTCCGTTTAAATAAGTGCTCGATCACTGTGAAAATAGACGACCAACCTGTTTTTACCGTTTCCTGAAGCAGCAGTAAATTGGTTACCCGCTCTGATTCAGTCATTATAAATAGATAGGGAACTTTCCCGGCATAAGCAACATAAGCATGTCCAGTATTCTTACGCACACTTCTAGTAAATACTTCTCTTGCTGAAGAATGTGTCTCAAATAAAGGGAACAATTGGCGACTTTCAGCTACCTGAGCGGCAAAGTTATGCCATTCAGATGCAACCATCGTTTCAATTTTCATCAACAGCACCTCCATCTCTTTAAAGTATACCAAACTTAACTGGAAATTACTTTTTTCGAGGAATCGTTCGTTAAAGTACCTATAGCAAAAAAATAAAGGAGGAGCTTAGTTTCCTGCAATCATTACTTTTTATTAAAAATCGCCCAAAAACGTATCTCTTTCATTCATTTTCACGTAAAATGAAAATAGTTACTTTTATAATATTTTACATATTGTTGGTAAGAAAGAGAGTTTTGTGGGCATAATAAAGAGTGATTTCGCACATAAATTAGTGATGTTTTATATTGAAAAAAATAGAATCGATTGTCTGCACGATTATGTTGTCCTTTTTCTAAAAAAAAATTTATTTTCGGACAACAAGAAGTAAAATCTGTTACAATACATTTTTGAACACACATAATTTAGAAAAAAGAAAATTCAGGCTCCAATTAGAATGACATTTAAAAATATTCGGTCGCTTTTAGCTGAACCGGAGGAATAACAAAGGATGTTTATATTTATTATGAAGAAAAAAACAATTTTATTAAGGATAAGCACTCTGCTTTTAGTCTTTGGTTATGCTGCAAGTATTTTTGCTGCTGTAGATGCTTATGCGGAAGAAGATATATTGACGATCACCCAAAATGCTGGCTACGAAACAAGCGATTATTATAAGCCTAAAGCCTCCATTGTGATCGAAGCTCATACGGGACAGGTTTTATGGGAAGATAATCCTGATCTTGCTTGGAACCCTGCCAGTATCGCTAAATTGATGTCTGCTTATCTTGTTTTTGAAGCAATCGCCCAAGGAAAATTCACTTTAGATACGACGGTCAAAGCAACAGACAGTGATCAGGCGATTTCACAAATCTATGAGTTGAGCAATAATAATATTGTCTCTGGCGTCGATTATCCTGTTCGCGATTTACTTTATGCTGTAATGGTACAATCCTCAAATGTTGCCACGGTGATGCTCGCAAACCTGGTCACAGCAAATGACGAAGCAAAATTCATCCATATGATGAACGATAAAGCAAAAGAGCTAGGTATGACTAAATCGACGTTTTATAACTGTAGCGGTGCTGACACAGCTTCATTCAATGGCTATTACAATCCCGCTGGCATCGATCAAAATGCAGACAATGTTTCAACTGCACGTGATTTGGCGATTTTAAGCTATCATTTGTTGAAGGAATATCCAGAAACAGTGACATATACAAGCCCCACCCAAATCACGATCATGGAAAACACACCTTACGCTGAAGTGCTGGAAAATCATAACTACTCTTTACCAGGACTTGCTTACGGTTACGAAGGCGCAGATGGCTTAAAAACTGGATCAAGCCCAACTGGCGGCTTCAACTATGCAGCAACTGCTGTCCGCGGTGAAACACGTCTGATCGAAGTGATCCTCGGTGTCGGTGACTGGGAAGATCAAAACGGCGAACTACAACGTCATGCCTTTGGTAACGCCATTTTTGACCGTGCTTTTTCAACTTATGAATATAAGCAGCTGCTAGCTAAAGGAGAGCAAACCATCGATCAGGAGGACGTTATCTTGACACAAGACCTCTATGGTGTGATCCAAAAAGAAACACAGCCGAATTTTACCTTGTCTGCCAATCAAGTGACTTTTGATAATGGGCTTAGCCAAGTATCTTCTACAATTTCTGCCCCAAGTGTTGAATTCCAGTATGCTAAAAAATTAAAAGCTCTACAACATTCAACCTTTTTAAAAAATGCGAACCAAAAGAATGGACTATCGACTTTCTTCGTAAATGGTTTGTTGATTATTTTAGGCTTACTATTCATGGCTTTATCAAAATTATTTAAAAAGGAACCTGCCGCAGGAAGTGCTAAAAAATTCAATCCTTTATTGATCTTAGGCGTTCTTTTAGCTCTTGCGGGAGTTGGTCTAAGTATTTATACATTGATTGTTGGACCTTGGCTTTAAATGATAGAAAATGCAAAACGCAGTTGCTTTTTATGACAACTGCGTTTTGCATTTTTAAAATCAGACAATAATCTTAAAGCCACTATCACTAAAAAGTTATTAATTTCAACTCTTAGTTATCTCCTCACTTTGATTGAGCTATTCTTATCAAAGAGACCTTATTTTGCTCTCAATTTGTTCTATCTAGAAATGTTATTTACAAATTTTTTTTATTCTTATCATTCCACAAAAATGATACATCTTTCATGTCAATCTCTTTTACTATAATATTTTTGCAAACTATTTCCATTGTCATAATTGACAAGTCAATCACACATTTTACGAATTCGGCCTCTTCAGAATACGATTCTAATAAAATATCTTGACCATAATAAACCAATTGGCCACCGCTCATAATCTCTACTTCATCTATTCTTCTCAGATAAAATTTTTTAGAATGTTTTTTGTATTGCTGATAAGCATATGAGCATTCTTTGTTCCAACGTTCACTTACTCTAGGAAAGTCATCAGCCCTAACTCATCTAAATTCATAAATTTCTTCCTTCTCATACTTTAATTATGGTATTAAAAAATCACACCATAATTAAAGTATAGTGAATATTATTTAACTAGCAAAAACGAATGTTTTTGGAAAAGATATTTTTATAGACAAAATAGGATAGATAAATCCTTTATCCTAAACTTTTATTTTAAGCAACTCTATTGGACTCTCCCTTAACAAAAAAGCACCATGATTTTCATCATGATACTTTCGTACTTTAAAGTTGGATACTCGTCATAATCTACATTTGATTTCCATTCAAAATTAACGCTAAAAAACTACAAGTATCAGTTTAAAGCAAAAATATAAGCATAAACAAAAATTAAAAAGTTATATAATGAATGAGAAAATATATTGTACCATATATTTCTTTTGTGGAGATAAACATAACTTAAAAATAAGCTTGAAACAAATACTGGAATAAGTGAAATTAAATTATAATTTACACTTGCTAAATGACCAGTTGAAAATAAAATACTTGATAAAATAATACATAAAAATTGAACACTTATCTTTCCTTTCAAATTTATAAAGCAGTACCTATACAAGCTCTTCTATGAAAGGAATAATTATACTTGATTGTAAAATTTCTAAGAATCCGTAAGAATAGTATCGAATTATAACTGGCTTAGACAGTAACATTGCATATGAAATGTCTATTAAATACATTATAAAGGTTATTCCTATCACAAATCCAAACATTTTTTTAGTGCGAGCATTTTTTAACCCCTTAAGTAAATCTTGTTTAAAAAATAAAAAACCTAACACTGCTAAAAATAAATTCTGAAAAAGGACAATATTACTATCAAAAATATCCCAACTTGCTCCTACGGCTGGGATAAATTTTTTAATAAATAGATATATCGCAATATAGATTATCTTGTAAATCTGTATATTCATCAGCTTCTCTTAAATTCTTACGTAATCAGTGTATGAAGTATTTGAAGTTACCGTCTTAGTATCAACATATTTGTTATCAACTTTTCTATATCTCTTGTACTTTACTGTAATAGTACAATTCTGTTTATATTTTTTAAATTTTCCACTTTCAGAGTATTCATTTTTCAAGTTCACAACTACTGGGCCAGCAGTAACTTTTACGCCTATTGTGGATTTTCTGTTTGTAGTATATGTACCTAAGTATGTTCTACTACCATTTTTGATTTTATAGCTCTGTGTTTTTGCCCATGTTCTAGACTGAATACCTGAATTGTCATCAATAACATAATAAAATTCATCATCCTCAGGCAGTAAACCTACTGCTACTTCATTAATAATTTCTGGTTCAACAGCTTCTGTGATGAGGTCATTTCCTATGACCACAAATAGAAAACCACTACAAACAATACTAAAAATTAATTTTTTCAAACAAAGCACTTCCTTTCATTAATTTATTTTCAATAACATTAACATCAAATACTCTATTAGTCAACTTTTTTTTCCATATTGATTAACAACCAATTCAATAGACGATCAATACAAATTGATCCCTTACATTTATTGGGCGTTTTGACATCATTTCTTTCTCGCCTTTTTTAAAACGCTATCAATATGTTGAATATAAAAAAACTGTAGACATCATCCCTTTTTCGGGACTTTGTCTACAGTCTGACGCAGTTACTTTTTATGGTAATTGCACTTTTCTCTTCGTCAAAATGACTTAACGAACAGTTACTTTTTATTATATTCACACAAATTCGGGTAAGAAAGTTGAAATTTAGTAAGTCTGTTTAAAAGATATTATTTGTTTTTCTTCAATTGTTTGATTTCTTTTTCGATTGCATCGATTTGTTTACCTAATGCTTTTTGCTCGTTTTTATCACGAGAAACTTTTTTCTTGTTTACTAATTCTTGTTTTTCTTGGATCAATGCTGCGATTTTTGCTGCATTATCTTCTACAGGTGTAGATGGTGTTGTTGAACTTCCAGTTGAACTACCTGTTGAGCTGCCGTTTTTCAATGCTTGGATTTCACGTTCGATTTCACCGATACGAATTCCTAGTGCTTGTTGTTCTTGCCAGTTCGTGCTGATTTTTTTCTTGTTGATCAATTCTTGTTTTTCTTGGATCAATGCGTTGATTTTTGCTGCTGTATCATTAGCAGGTGTAGATGGTGTTGTTGTGCTTCCAGTTGAACCACCTGTTGAACTGCCATTTTTCAATGCTTGGATCTCACGTTCGATTTCGCCTAGACGGATGCCCAAAGCTTTTTGTTCTAAACTATTTCTGCTAACTTTCTTCTTATTGATCACTTCTTGTTTTTCTTGGATCAATGCGTTGATTTTTGCAGTTGTATCTGCAGATTGAACTGAAGCTGCATGTGCTTGAGTTGTTACAGCTGTAAATCCTGCTCCTCCAATTGATAACGCTACCCCAGCAACTAGTAAACCTTTTACAAATTTGTTCATTATTGATTCCTCCAATTTATTTTTCGTTCGAATACTACTGTTCATAAAATAATAGTTCCGATACACAGATTATAACCACTCTTTTTAGAAAAGTAAACTATTATTTTATAAATAATAGTCAAAAGTTTTTCGAAAAATGCTCTAACTACTGATATATATACATTTTAGAGCTAAAAATATTTTTTATAAAAAAGAAAAAACCAGCTTTTCCGCTCAAAAAAGAGCAAAAAGTCTGGTTTTTCATTCTGGTTTATCTTTACTTTTTTACATTGATCCTTTAAAAACATCTACATTTTTTACGAAATAATCAACACCTGAATAGATTGTAAAGATCAAACAGATGTATAGCATGATTAAATCAACTGGCAAGCCAATAGCCGTAAATGGAATATTATTGATCAATAATAGAATGATCGCCACCATTTGCGTCGCTGTTTTGATTTTACCAGGCCAGGCTGCGGCCATCACTTCGCCGCCTTCAACCAACAATAGACGTAAGCCAGTAACTGCTAACTCTCTACAAACAATGATCGCAACGACCCAGGCTGGTGCTTTTTGCTGTGCAACCAACACGATAAAAGCTGTCATCACTAACATTTTATCAGCCAATGGATCTGCAAACTTACCAAAGTTTGTTACTAACCCACGTGAACGAGCAATTTTTCCATCTAGCCAATCTGTGATACTAGCAACTGCAAAAATCACAGCACCAACCAGCTGAGTGATCGCTAACGATGCTCCTCCAAAAGTAATCGTGCCCCAATCCATCGGAACACTAACAATAATAATAAAAATCGGAATCATAAAAATTCTAAGAACAGTTAATTTATTTGGTAAATTCAATGCTTATTGCCCCTCTCTTTTCCTACTCATTTTACGGTATCTAATGACGACTGTCACGAAAAAAGTCATTTCATAAATAACTTATCTATTCTCTCCGTCATCGATTTCAATAAATGAGCGAGAAAACATCTACGATGAGCTTTAGCTCTTCTGTAAATTCTTCCCGCTCATTCTATTGAACCAGCCTTCTTTTATTATGCTGGCGGTGTTTGTTGAACTTGTTCTGATGACTGTGACGATTGCTGTGTTTGTGCATACTCAAGACTCATGTTGATATTTCTAGGACCAATGCCTGTATTATTCGGATTGAATACAGCAGCTTGTCCATCTACTTTAAATTCCATGTACTCAGAAGCACCCAAACTGATCGTAAACTGAGTGGTTCCCTCTGGAATCTCTACAGATTGTGTTTGGCCTGGCTGAACTGTTTGTTGGAAGAAATAACCATTGTCATTATTTTCAGCTGTTGGGATATATACACCAACCCAGCAAGGAGCTATAATTGCTGAAAAATCAAGTTTAGTCGGCGTCGCAGCATTTGTCGCACTCATATTTACAGTTGTACCCGATTCACCCAAAAAGCTGACTACTGTCGGTTCTTTAGGTTCTGACGAACTAGAACTAGTTGTAGAAGATGATTCTGTCGTACTTGAAACAGGTGCCTGACTTGACTCAGTGCTAGAATCAGACGAAGATTCTCTGATTATCGCAGTATCCGGCTTTTGAATGATTGGATTTGCCTGACGGTCCTGCCAGGTAATATAAAAAACAACAACTGCGATCGCTAGACCGATCAAAGAAAAAATAATTGCCGGCAAACTACGTGTAAAGCGTTTAAATGAGCTTTCTTCATCATACATCTGCGTACGTGACTCATCAAGTGTCTCATACTGAATCGATGATTCCGCTGCTGCTGCTTCCGTTTTTCCATCATAAACTTCAACTAATTCATTTCCGTCTAAACCAACTGCACTAGCATATTGGCGAATGAACGCACGCACGTAAAAAGTGCCCGGCATTGAGTCAAAGTCATTTTCTTCAATTGCTATCAAATAGCGTTTTTGTGTTTTTGTAATTTGCTGCAGCTCGTCTAAAGACATATTGCGCTGAAGCCTTGCATCTCTTAATTTTTTTCCTATATTTACGCTGGCCACTCGTCCATCTTCTCCAGTCTCTCTAATTTATCGATCGTTTCTTTTGGTATTGGTGAAGGGATTGCTTTGTCCACATTCACTCTTTTTATAGCGTTTCGATTTGTCTTATTGACTTTTAGTAGTAAATCGCTTAGTGAAATAGTCACATTTTTCGATTATTCAACTCTTTTAAGAATACCACAAAAAAATACTGATGAGGATAACATTTTTGAAAGTTTTTAACGAAATATCGGACTTTTTTTGTTTAAGATAGAAATATTTCGACTCCTAGTTTCTAGTACGAGGAAATCACTTCTGCTTACTCTTTCATTATTTCTTTGGGTGCATATAAAACCGGCTCAAGCCTTTTTGATCAATGAATTTTTCAGCCAGCTCTTTTATATCAGATAATTGAATGCTTTCAATAACTTCAGGTGTATCGAACAATGTCGTTTCTCCATAAAGTGATTGTGAAAATTGATTGGCAATATACTCAAGTGAATTTAGCGATTGGAAATACTTACCGATCATTTTTTTCTTCAATAAAGAAAGATTTTCTTCTGTCAATTCCTCACTTTGAGCAACAGTCAACAGAATTTCTTCAATTCGCTCTGCCAATTGCTCAGGATAATCACTATCGCCGCCAAAATCAGCAAAATGGAAACTTCGATCTAAGCTAAATTCGTAACCAAAGCTGTCGTCCAAAAGACCTTCGTTATACAAAGTCAAATAGTTTTGAGACGTGTTTCCGAATAATAATTGCAGCAATAAATTCGCTGTTAGTTTGTATTTCAGTAACGCTTTGCCCTCTACAGGTACCTCATCCAGCCCTTTTAGCCCAACAATCACTTTTGAACGACTGATCGGCATTTCGATCGAACTTTCCTTTAGGATATCTTCTGCTGTTTCTTTTGGAAAGTGACGTCTGATCGGTACTGCTTGCGCAAATGTTTTTTCTGCTTGATTCTCGCGAATAAAGGTCATCATTTCTTCCGGTTCCATTTTACCAACGACAAATAACGACATGTTACTTGGATGATAAAATGTGTTGTAGCAAGTATAAAGATCCTCCGCAGTAATTTCATCGATGCTTTCAACAGTCCCAGCGATATCGATATGGAGCGGGTGTTTAGGGTATAAGTTACCTAATATGCCGAAAAACAAGCGCCAGTTTGAATCGTCCAAATACATTTGGATTTCCTGACCGATGATGCCTTTTTCTTTTTCGACCGTTTCTTCTGTAAAATAAGGCTCCTGAACAAAATCAAGTAATGTCTTCAAGTTCAGTTCCACTTGATCTGTCGTTGAAAAAAGATAGCTGGTTTTCGTAAAGCTCGTAAAAGCATTGGCAGATGCACCTTGACGGCCAAATTGTTGGAACACATCGCCGTCTTCTTTTTCAAACATTTTATGTTCAAGAAAATGAGCGATCCCATCAGGAACTTTGACAAAATTTTCTTGCCCAAGCGGTACAAATTCATTGTCGATCGATCCGTAATTTGTTGTGAATAAACCATACGTCTTATTATAGTCTTGTTTCGGAAGCAGATAGACTGTTAGCCCATTTTCTAAGATTTCTGTATAGAGAACTTCGTTGATTTGAGGGTATTCTTTTTTATGCATCCGTTTTTTCTCCTTCCAAAAAGAAAATAGCTTGCAGCTGGATTCGCTTAGCCACTCGTTGTACATCTGCTAACGTGACAGCTTCCATGCGACGGATCCATTCGTCGTCTTCTAAACGTAAATGAGGGATCAAATCATCCAGATACTCCGTTTCCAAGACAGCTCCAGCGTTGTCTAAAGAAAGTAAATATTGGTTTTTCAGCATCGCTTTCGTTTGTTTGATTTCAAGCTCAGTCACATTTCCTTGACGAATATTTTCTAATTCCTGTGCGATCAAGTGCAGTACTTGATTCCGGTTTTTACCATCAATCCCTGTTTGGACACTTAAAAAACCACGAAATGTATCGATACTGCTTGAGGCATAATAGGCAAGATTTTCTTTTTCACGTACATTCATAAATAGCTTGGAATGTGGAAAGCCTCCAAAAACACCATTAAAAATCTGCAAAGCAAAGTAATTTTCGTCCCCATAAAAAATATCCGTGTGATAGCCTAAATTTAGTTTGGACTGTGCTAATTTTTCTTGTTCTGACCGTTCTTCGATCACATTTCTAGAGGGTTGCGTATAGAAAATATCTGCTTTACCAGCACTGCGATCTTCAAAAGGTAACGTTTTGAAAAGAGCGGCAACCGTTGTTTCATCCACATCTCCCAAAACAAAAATGTCGACTTGATCTTCCTTGAGCATTTGCTCGTGATATGCTGCGAGACTTTCAGCCGTTTCGAGTTCTAAATCAAAACGCGTTCCAAAGCTAGGGATTCTTTGATCCGCTGATTGGCTAAAATAAAGGTTTTGCAGTGCTAAAGAAGAATAGACTTGTTTATCTTCTGAAACACTTTCATAATAGGCAAGCAAATTTTCCTTTTCCCGCTGAAACGTTTCAGCTTCAAATTTACCATCAATGATATTTGGGTAGAAGATGATTTCTTTGATAAAATCAACTGCATCTTCTAAAACATGCGTATTTTCTAAATAACGATCATTCACAAAATTCATTGAAACATTCAGCCAGTGCAGATTACCTTTTTTGTTGACGTTGATTCCAAAGCTAGCTCCGTATAATTCTGCTAACTTACCGCTTAATTTCACCTGATCAGGATAATTCAGGCTATTTGTTTCTAATAAACTAGATAAAAGTGTTCGTTTAGTGATTGTTTCTTTATTTAAACGCGTATTGAAACGAACCAAAATACGTACCGTCTTATATTTTTCTGTTGGGACAACATGTAAGTTGACTCCTTGTGCTAATGCAATCGGCATCTTGTCAGCTCCTCTTTGTTTTTTCATCATAATAAAGCCCAGCATGAAATACAATCATCTGGCTGTTTTTAAACCTTTTTTTAAGATTTTCCGCATCTATTCAATTATAGCACAGCTCTGTAGTGTTTCCTTGATGTAAGAGTCTTTCATTTCAAAATTTTTCATTTTTTCTGTATACTGGATTTGAGAAAGGGAGGATGATCTTATGATCAAAGAATTTAAAGAATTTATTATGCGCGGCAGTGTCCTTGATTTAGCCGTTGGGGTCGTGATCGGTTCTGCTTTTACTGCCATCGTCACAAAAGTCGTTGATGGGTTGATCACACCTCTAGTTAGTCTAGTTTTTGTCATGACTACAGGCAAACAAAGTGCTGATGATGCATTAGGTGCTTTAGTCTTTTCAGTCAAGGGTGTACCTTTTAAAATCGGTGATGTGATCAGTGCTATTATTACCTTTTTAATTACTGCGTTTGTATTATTCCTAATCGTGAAAGCTGCGAATCGAATGAAGAAAAAACCAGAGGCTGAAGCAGATAAGACAGAAGAGATCCTGCTTACGAGTGAAGATTACCTTGAGCAGATCCGTGATTTACTAGCTGCACAAAATGCTGAAAAAACATCAGGTTCTAGTAAAGAATCACCAACGAGCAATGAATCATTAAATACCTAAAAAAATTGGCAGATACTTTGCTGACCTCTAAAGAGTTAAATCAAACCTTTAACTTTTTAGAGGTCTTTTTATATGTCGTAAATCATTTTTGAAACTCACTCAACTCATAAAGCCTTTCTTTGAAATAAATCTGCTACTACTCACTATTAAAGAGACTATTTTTTCCCTAGGACCATTTACCCAATCATCATCACTATAAAATTTTTCTTGAGATCGTTCCAACTGTTCTAAGCTATCAAATTCTCTTATTAGACAATAGGAATCTACATCGTGTAACGATTTTGCACAATATATTATTTTAAGCCCTTTACGTTTATGCAACGGAACGCTCTCTTCGGTCATAATCTTATGAAATTCATGTCCTGTATTTTCCTTCAGTTTGTAGATCAATATTTCTTGCACCTTATTTTCCATGTGTAAACCTACCTTTATATTTTTTATGATCGTTTTTAGAAAATCTCGAATAAGTTCCCAACACTGAATATAAGCTCTCTTCCACTCTTGAATCACTACGATCGAATCAGTTACTATTATAGTAAATTAAGGCTACTACCATTAGCAAGAAGAACATTGGCTCCAATTATGCAAATCATTTTTAAGAATAACGGAGTTTTCTTTGGTGACCTTTTTTAAAACTGCAGCTTGTTTTAATATTGGAGCCAAAATTCGTGTGATTTCTTTTAGAAGAGAATAAACTGCTAGTGAGACATTATCTCAACGGGTTGCATGATCACTTGCCTTTCCTTCTTATGATCATATTCGTCCTTTGGAAACATCACAAGAAATCCATCTACTATACTTAATTCCATATAGCCTTTATCTGATTCAGAAGAAGAATTAACAAATACTATTTGTTGTTCTAATACATTTCCCACTAGTTTGTATTTAATTTCATCAGGCTTTTTATAGTCGTTTATCGGTTCACCTTTATCATTAGAATAGATTTTGTCCGCTTCGAGAGTTTCTTGACCTGTTTGTACATTAAGATACGATAAACCAATCTCATTTCGATAAAATCTATGAACAATGACCTCTGATTCGACTACATCCATTTGAAGTTCACCTGATTCAGAAGGCAACAAAGGGACCCATGCGTAATCCATTAATAATTTTTGAGTAATTTTAGTATTTTTTTCTAGTTTGATCGGTTTGATCATTTTATACTCTTCACTGTTGCCGTTATACTCAATCTTTTTAGGTGTTGTCTCACTGGTCTCTCCATACGTTTCTTTTGTTTGCTTTGCCCCAAATATAGCTTCGATTGCATTGGTTACTGGGGAACTAAACATTATAATGACCGCGAGGCACATTACTGTAACTAACTTAACTACAAATAGATATCTTATTTTTCTTCGTTTGCGCTTTCCGAGGGACACTCCTTCTTCTATAGCATTGTAGGTACTCTCTTTTGGAACATCTATACTAGAATTAATTTTTGTGATTAGATTTTTAGTATCATTTTTCAAAATAATCTCCTCCTAATATTTGTTTTAATTTTTGCTTACCTCTAGATAGATTTGTTTTTACTGTTCCAGATGGAATTTCTAGAATATTACTTATTTCTTGAATCGTAAAATCTTGATAGTAATAGAGTTGCAAGACATCTGCATACTTTCGTTCAATTTTATTGAAGGAATCATTTAAATCTATCTCTTGTTCTATTTCGTTACTATAATCAATATCCGCTACCAGTGACGTCTCATCTTCTATTACTATTTTTTTAGTTTTACTTCTCATTTTATACGCCGTTCTGATCAATATTCGAATATACCAAGTATAAAAATATTGATCATTTTTAAGCTTTCGTAATCCTTGATAGGCTATGGAAGTAGTTTCTTGAATAATATCTAGAATCTCAAATTCAGATTCAGCATAATGATAAGCTGTCCGATAAATGTATTCATATTGATCTTTTAAAAGTTTCTCGAACGCGTTATCATCTCCCTTTCTCGCTTTTTTTACTAATTCTAGAATCTCAGTTGTCATTTTTACCACGGTTTTTGCTCCTTTCATAATATTAGTGCAAAAAAGTGCGATAAAAGTTTCAATTCATTTATGGTTATTGCTCATTAAATGGAATAATTTTGACTCAGCTAGCTTATATCTACTGTCAATGCATAAAGTGATTAGGATATGGGCATAAAAAAAAGAGTGGTCAGCCCACTCTAATAATTCTAACTGCTTGAAGTTTCTACAGATTCCATCGGCATTTTTATTTTCTCATCTTCACATGAGGAATATCATCTTCCAAATAAACCTCTGAAATTTCTTTGAAGCCAAATCCACCATAAAAATCGGTCAGATGCGCCTGAGCCCCAATAATGATCGGTTTCTCTGGATATCTTTCTGAAATCACGTTTAGCGTGTTCTCTAAAAGAAGATTTCCTAACCCATGCTTTCGATAATTAGGATCGATCAGCACTCTACCAAAAGATACCGTCTCACCATTATCGATGATTCGTGTATAACCAACGATATCCTTCTCTTCCTGCAACCACGTATGCAGTGCATGCTCATCGATATCATCGATCTCTTGATACGGACAATTCTGCTCGACCACAAAAACTGCAGTCCGCAACTTAGCAATCTCAAAGAACTCTTTTGTCGTCAGCTCTGAAAAATCCTTTACGTGATACTTCATCTCTTAGCCCCTTGCTTTATTCATTCATTTTTAGTGATCCTGAACCTGAGCGATACATGATCTTCACGCTTTCACTGTCCATCGCTGGATACAAAAAGTCTACCAAAACGATATTCCCTTTTGTTTTAGACTCTTTGCCTAATTGAATCAACGTACCTTCTTCTGTTTGTTTAGAATCTAATGTATACACGTAACCCTCTTTTTCTCTTAAATACTCGATATACTTTTGTAATTCTTTTTCACTGATACTGCCTGCTTTATACGTCAGTGTTGTCATTCGTACTTTATTTTTCACTTCGCTATTTGTACCAACGATTTTTTTCTCTCCGATCACTGAGTAAACAGATGGAACCTTATCATCATTCACTTCAATATTTTCGGCTGTATTGGATGCACATCCCACTAATAAAAATACCAAACCAGCCCACAGTATAACCTTAACAATTTTTTTCATTTCAATCCTCCTTTTTTTATCTAAAATAATTATAGCATAAATAGAAAAAACACCTAAAACCTGTTGCTGACAAGCTTTAACTGTTTTTCTTCCTTAGATAAATAAGCGAAACCCATTCCAAACATTCAACAGTAACACAAGTAAAATCACTACTTGATAAATCTGAGTCACTCGTTCAGAGGAGACTTTTCCACTGATCAGTGCTCCTATAAAACCACCAATGACTGCCGCAGGAATCACATAAAGCAACAAGCTCAAATCAAAACGTCCGAAACCACTTCCTTGTGCGATCGTTATTAACTTCGCGGCTTGTGAAAAGAAAATCGTAATGATCGAATAAACAGTCGCTTCTTTGATCGGTATACCAAAGCATAACATCAACAGAGCAACATTGATCGGTCCTCCGCCAATCCCTAATAATGTAGAAATAAATCCTAAAAACACTCCAGTTATCACATACCAAAAAGAATGGCTCAACTGCAGCGTCCGTTCCTTACCAAATTTGGTGTAAATGAAGGCAAACAGCAACGTCATGATCGTTAAAACAATCTGGATCAGCTGCACATATTTCTCATCCGAGAACCACTTAAGTAAAAATTCGAAGCTACTATTTCCAGCAATACCGCCAATAACGGATCCCAAAGAAACAAGTAGAGCAATCTGAACGCGTAACGTCAATCCATTCTTTAATTGCCTTAATGTCGAAACGATGGACATGGTGAAGACTGCGACACTAGAATAAAATGAGATTGCCGCTAAAGCGTGAAAATGAAAAGCATCTAATACCGGCTTGATGATCACACCGCCACCCATACCGGAAATAGCCCCAACTGTATTCGCGAATATAATCACGAGAAAATAGATAATCCCTACATACAAAGCGTGTCATCCCCTAGCTATCCATACCTTTTTAAGCTTTTCTTCGTCTAGCAAAATCAACAAACTTAAACTTATCTAATCTATGCCTAGATTCAGTGTACTCAAAGCAACGAGTATCTTCCAAACTGACCACACTACGGACGACGACAATATATGTGTCCTCATTTAAGTCCATCAAACGCTGATCATTTTCTGTCACTGCTTCAACTGTAATCTCTTTTTGAGCATAACTAATCTCTAAGCCCAGATCATTTTCAAAATAATCATAAATCGAATCTGCCGCACGCTCTTCCGGAAGCTCTGCAATGATTTCTTTTAAAAGATAATCAATATCGATGATCACAACTTCTCCGTCGATTTCCCGCTGCCGTACCAAGCGCCAGACAGCTGCATCTTTTTTCCAGCCCGTTAAGCGTGCCAAAGCGTCATCAACTTTTTCTTCTTTCAATTCGACTACTTTTGTCACACTATGTATTTGCTGCGCTTTTTGTAACTCTTTATAACTGATCACTCCGGAAATCGGAAAATCAAACTTTCTTACATTCAATACGATAGAGCCTTTGCCCTGTTTCTTTTGGATATACCCTGCATTGATCAAGAGGTTCAATGCTTTGCGGATCGTCTCTCTTGAAACAGAATAGTGTTCAACTAATTGATTCTCACTTGGTAATAGTGTTCCCGGCGGATAATCACCTTCTAAAATACCTTTTTCCAATTCTAAAAATATATCATGAAATTTGTTCACTTTCAGCCCTCCAACCTAGGATACTCAATCAAAATGATAGCATATTCCACCTTAAAAAAATAGCATCTGCCGTAACTAAGCCTTTTATTTTAGGCAATTCTTTTCTATTACCACACTTGTATTTACAAGCGTTTCATACTATAATGAACACAACGCTAACATGTCTATACAAGTTAAGAAAACTCTTTAAGGAGCGACAACTATGAACTTTCTACTTTTCACCTTCACTAAAAGCAACTTGACCGTTCAGGAAAAACAAATGGACCAACTTATATCGGAGCACACACTGCCACTTACATCAATGATCTTTCCTCAATCATTTGAGTCGCTAGCACTGCAGATCAAAGAAAAATCCCCAACGATCATTGGTGCTGTTTGTGATGGATTGTCTGCGGAATTTTATGCTGCACAACCTCAGCTCTCTCCTTTAAACGCAGGAGCTGAAGCTATCACCAAACTTTTATCCGAAACATTGAACATCCCTGTGTTGACCGCTGAAGAATCAGCTTCAGCAGATGATTTAGAACAGGCATTCAAAGAAAAAAAAGAACAGCTATGCTGGAATTTAGATTATTTTGGTTATACTCCAGGTAAAGAAGAGTATTCTGTAGAATCTTTATTGACGATCGGAAATGGTTTTATGGGTTTACGCGGGACAACTCCAGAAATGAGCTTGTCAAAAGACCACTATCCTGCAACCTATATTGCTGGACTTTATAATGAAGAAAAATCAGAAGTTGCAGGTCAAATCGTTGAAAATGAAGACTTTGTCAACACACCAAATAACCAGTATATCAGTGTTCAGGTTGAAGGTTCAAACGAGTGGCTAACTTTAGAACATTCAAAACTAAACGCTCTGCATAGAAACTTAAACTTAAAAAATGGGTTGTTCACTGCTCATATGCTTATTGAAGATTCACAGCAGCATCAGCTAGAAATTACAGCTTTAAAGATCGTCAATATGGCAAAAATGAACAATTATAGTATCAAGTACATGATCAAACCGATCAATTTCTCTAAGAAGATCATTGTTAAAACAATGACTGATGGTTCTGTCTATAATTTTAACGTTGAGCGCTATCGTAATTTAACAGCAAAACATTTTCATATCACTGAATTAGCTGCTGATCAGAACAAAACAAGTATCACGGTCCAAACGAATCAATCTAAAATCGATGTTCAGCAAACTTCTGCTATCATGGGCGATTTCTTTACCGCCAACGAAGTTACAAATACAGTGAACGAAGAAACGATCGAACAAACAATGACTTTTTATGCTGAACAAGATGTGCAATATACCCTTGAAAAGCATGTTCAAGTAACTACATCGATCGCTGAACAAAGCTTCAAACAACCAAGTCCATTGGCAACTTCCTTTGATATTGAGTTTGCTGAAAGTACAAAAGCTTGGGAATCATTGTGGGAAAAATCTGATATTCAAGTATCTGGCGATTTAATGTCGCAAAAATTACTAAGGATCCATACCTATCATCTTCTAGTTTCTGCTTCTCCTTTTAGTAACAATGAACTGGATGTCTCAGTAACCGCCCGCGGCTTGCATGGTGAAGCATACCGTGGTCATATCTTCTGGGATGAAATTTTTATTTTGCCGTTTTATATTCTTCATTTCCCACAAACAGCGAAACAGTTGTTAATGTATCGGTATAATCGTTTAGGGAAGGCAAAAGAAAATGCGATCGAAAGTAATTATGAAGGCGCCATGTTCCCTTGGCAGTCTGGACTTGACGGTAGTGAAGATACACAAAAGCTTCATTTGAATCCTCTAAACGGCGAATGGGGTGAAGATCATAGTATTTTGCAACGGCATGTCTCACTAGCGATTGCTTATAATGTCTGGATCTATTGGAATAACACAGGTGATGATCTATTTATCAAGGAATATGGTGCAGAAATGTTACTGGAAATTGCGAATTTTTGGCGCAGTGCAGCGACATTCGATAAAGAAACAGGCCGTTATTTCATCGATAAAGTCATGGGTCCTGATGAATTTCATGAAGCCTATCCTGACAGTACTGAAAGCGGCCTAAAAAACAATGCTTACACCAACTTGATGGTTGTCTGGTTATTTGAAGAGATCGAAACGATTCTTTCATTATTAAATACGCAAGAACAAGCGAAATTATTTACTAAAACAGGAATCACACAAGAAAATCTAGAAAAAATGAAAGATATCCGTAAACACTTGGGGATCGAAATAAATGAAGATGGGATCATCGCGCAATATGAAGGCTATTTTGATTTAAAAGAAATCGATTGGGAACAAGCAAAAGCAACTTACGGTAATATTTACCGAATGGATCGTATTCTAAAAGCAGAAGGTCAGTCACCGGATGACTATAAAGTTGCGAAACAAGCGGATACGTTGATGCTGTTTTACAATCTAAATAAGGAAAAAATCGATGAAATCTTAGATGAATTAGGCTATGAGCTTCCTGCCGATTATCTAGAGAAAAATCTTTTATACTATTTAAACAGAACATCTCATGGTTCTACTCTTTCAAGAATCGTACATGCCCAGCTCGCAGAAGAGGTCAAGTTCCATGATCTCTCATGGAAACTATATCAAGAAGCCTTATACTCGGATTATCAAGATATTCAAGGCGGAACAACTGCTGAAGGTATTCATACTGGTGTGATGGCTGCAACGATCTATGTCACATTGACTACGTACGCTGGAATCGATATCAAAAAAGAACAGCTTTCCATCAAACCAAATCTGCCTGAACACTGGACAGAGATGACCTTTAATCTGTCCCGCAAAGGAATCGATTATCAATTGACTGTGAATAAAACAGCCGTTCAAGTTACAGCGTCTAAAGATACTGTACTGACAATAAATGACCAACCCTATCCGTTACACGGAAAAGAAACTCAAACAATCAACTATTAATCAATATGACTGGAGAATGTTCATGAAAAAAGGATTTGTTTTTGATTTAGATGGCGTTATCACTGATACCGCCAAATTCCACTATATCGCGTGGAAAGAATTAGCTGAAAGCTTAGGCATTACGATCGACGAAGTATTCAATGAATCTTTA
Organism: Enterococcus sp. 9D6_DIV0238; assembly: GCF_002174455.2. NCBI lineage: Bacteria > Bacillati > Bacillota > Bacilli > Lactobacillales > Enterococcaceae > Enterococcus > Candidatus Enterococcus dunnyi. The sequence continues at coordinate 2,182,216 of NZ_CP147246.1, read as the reverse complement.
AAAGGCATCAGCCGAATGGATTCTTTAGATAAGATCCTGGCTTATGGTCAAAAAGAAAATGACTATTCTCCAGCAGAAAAAGAAGCTTTAGCTAAACAGAAAAACGATGAGTATGTAAAATTATTGGCTGATCTGTCTGCTGCTGATCTTTTGCCCGGCGTCCATGATTTTCTGATGGATGCCAAAGCTCACCAAATCCCTTGTGCGATCGCTTCAGCTTCAAAAAACGCGCCCATGATTTTAGAAAAACTGGGGGTCCTAGACTTTTTTGGTCATATCGTCGATCCTGAATCATTAAAAAAAGGGAAACCTGATCCAGAGATATTCGTAAAAGCCGCACAAAGTATCGCTGTTGCACCTGAAGATGCAATTGGTTTTGAAGATGCACAAGCGGGAATCGAAGGAATCAAAGCTGCTGGCATGTATGCTATAGGAATTTCAGCAACAGAAACGCTAGCCGGTGCAGATTTACAAGTTGGTTCGATGACTGAATTAAGTGTTGAACAACTTATCGAGCGTTAAGTATTCATTAAAGTCAAAATAAAACCAGTCGATGCTACACGCGTCAACTGGTTTTTTATTTTATCCATCTCTCGACTCTGATTCATTCTGTTTTCTCTACAGAACGACTTAGAGGTTCTTTTTCATGATCAAATCGATCTGTTCATCTGTGCCCATAAAGAAAGAATGCTGCCCAGCTTGTACAAAACCCATTTTTTCATAAAATGCAAGTGCTGGAACGTTCTTCTCCCATACACCTAGCCAAAGAACCTCTTTTTTCAATTCTTTCGCTCTAGAAATAGCTTTTTCATATAGCCTTTTTCCTAATCCAAGTCGCTTAAACTGAACATCGACATAAATACGCTCGATTTCCATTCCATTATCAGCGATCGGCTCTGTTTGTGCCTCACCTACATTCAGTTTTAAGTAACCTGCCAATCGATCATTGGTGTATATAAAATAAAATTCTGATTCTTTCGCCGCTAGTTCTTTGGATAATTTTTCATTAGAATACGCATTTATCAGGTATTCATTCAGATCATGAGGGTCATTGTCTTTCGCAAATGTATCTGAAAATGTTTGGATACTGATTTGCTTTAATTGTTCTAAGTCACCTGTTCCGATTTTCTTGATTTCTATCATGATACATGCTCCTTCAGAAGTCTGTCATACAATAAGATTCTATTCTTTAGTGTAACAATAACTTCTTATCTTATCAATTTCAATAGCATTATCACACTGAAAAACGTGAGCGATCAATAAACTTGAAAATCTTCCAATGGCAGGACTTTCATTTTCACTACGCCAACGATCATCTGAACATCCACTAATCCATAGTGACGGCTATCTGTGGCATAGGAACGATTATCTCCTAACAAAAGATATTTCCCTTTCGGAATCATTTGCTGAGAAATCATATCAGCAATCGTAAAGTCCTCGGTGAAATTCATCCCGTTTCGTTGACTTTCATTGACCTCATCGACAATGAACTTTTCATCTATCTTTTGCCCATCTACATAGAGATGATCCTCCCTATATTCTATTATCTCACCTGGAAGTCCGATCACTCTACGAATCTGCGTTGTATTTCCTTTTTTAAAAAGAACTAGATCAAACCGTTTGAGCTCTTTGGTCTTGTTGACGATCACAACGTCATCATTACGCAGAGTTGGGGACATGCCATAGCCTGTGATCGTTGAAAATTGGATAAAAAAAGAGACACCTAAAGGAATCAGCACACTTGCACCAGCAATTGCCAACAAAAGATCTTGAAGCAGCTGCAATCTTTTTTTCCGTTGTCTCTTTTTCTTTTTTTCTTCCAGCAAACGTTTTTTAGTGGGTTTAGTTGACTGTGTCTTCGTTGTTTTTTTTGATTTTGAACGGTGTTTCTTTCTTTTCTTCGACTTTCCCCATGGAAACAAATTACTTAAGCTTGTGATTATCGACGTTTTGTTCCGCTTCTTCCTCTTTTTCTTCATCTTCAATCAACCCATTATTTTTCTTCTTTCAACGTAGCTTCATCAACTTTATAATATTTAAATACAGGTTGCTCATAATTTTGTTCAATTTTCTTGATGCTTGCAATATACTCTTCTGATAATGCAGGATCTTCAAAGAAATTTTTGTATTTCATATTGGCGTTTTGCCCAAGTTCCATGATTGCTTTATAGTAACGGTTTAGCGCAAGCTGTCCTTCTTTTGTATTCACTTCACTTGCTTTTTTTGTGCCATAACTTGCCATGGATCTAGACAAATATTGGATATTCTGATTGATCTTGTCCTGATCATCTCCTTGAGTTTTTGCTAATTCTACTTGATCATTAAAATCTCGCAGAAGATAATATGCTTTAACGATCGAGTCAGAATCGGTTCCTGTAAGGTTCATCGATTGATAGTATTTCACATAAAAAGAGCCGCCTGCCATGATTCCGCTCATTATGACTAGTGTAATAAATCGTATCAAAGCGCCTTTTCTAGCTTTTTGTAATCTACGTCTTCTTATCGCGAATTTTTTATGCTTTTTGGGATTCTTGATCCTTTTACTAGGAAGTTTTTTTAAGTTTTGTGAATAGGCAATCATCCGCAAAAGAGAATAGATAGCAAAAATAATTAATAAAATCGTAGTGGCTATCCCGCCTATAAATATCCATTCTAGGATTGTCACATGATCCCCTCTATTCTACCTGTCTATGTTTTTTATTTATCTGATTACTGTTTGCTTTTTTTGTTGACCTTTTTATTTTTCTTTCTTGAGCTTTTTTTCTTTTTACGTAGGCTGTAGATCAGTAAGAATAATACAACAATGACTGCTAATACGCCGCCCACGATCGCAGCAATTATTTTCCAGTCGATCTCTTTTTCTTGGACTAAGCCAACATCTCGTTCATTGAATTTCCCAGCTTCTTCTTTTGTGATTTTAAAATCTTTCGTCCATTCCTTTTTGTATCCTTCGGAGCTGGCTAAAATTTTCGCTGTATACTCACCTGGAACCATCTCTTCCCCGTTCATACTTACAGGAAATTCTAAAAACGTATTTGGCGCCATACGCATTTCTTCTTTTTTCGCTTCATATAAAACAGTTTCACTGCCTTTTTTAGTCACTTGTACTTCAACCATCAGATCATTCACATAATCAGCCACAACATTAGATAAATTAACGAAAATCGTATTACGATAATTGGATTGTCCTGCACTGACACTATTGAGTTTCAACTCTTTTTCTAGTTTTTTGTCTGTTTCTGTAAGAACCATCGCGATCGCATAGGCATATTTATTGATCACGATCGAACCGCTTGCTTTTTTTTCTTTTTCTGAATCTTGTTTGATCATATAAATACCGCCCAAAATCACACCATCAAAGCTTGTTTCAGGCATTTTGATCTTCATTTCATAATCAATGGTCTTACCAGCTGGCACTTCAACCGTCTTTTCACCTGTTACGATATCTTCAAAAGGAAATTTTAGCGACGCGTCATTTTTTATCTCAACTGGACTATATTCGATCACGCCATTACGATTGGTTTTTGCACCAGTTAACGCGATATCTACTTTAATATCTTCATCACTTGGATTCGTCAGCGTCATCGATACTGTCTGCTCTTGTCCTGGAGACATTTTCAACTTATAATAACCTGTTTCTTCTATTTGATTTTCTGGATAATTGATGGAATAGGAAAATCCTGCCCCATTTGCTTCTTCTGCTGCAAAGACTTTCGCTGTAGAAAAATTGAACATGATCAGCAAACCTAAAATGATTCCTGTTATATATTTGGCTAATTGTTTCATCAGAATACCTCTGGCTTTCCATAATATTTAAAAAGTGGTCCTGGATACATGTATCCAGTCCCTATGTAAAATAGGCAAACCGGCGCAAGTGATCCGGTCTGCCTAAAAGACAACCTAAAGTTGCAGTGCTAAATGAATAATAATTATTGAGCAACCATTGTCCATGTAACTTTAGCAACGTAATCCCCAGTTGGTGCAGAAGCTGCTACCGCTGCTGGAACAGTCAATTTAACAGATGATCCTGTTGTATCTAATGTATTTTCAATACCGTCAACACCAACAAAACCAGCACTTTGTCCGTATTCTGCAAAGTATTCACCTTTACCAGCTCCAGCGTCTGCTGTAGCAACAACAACTGCTGATGCTGCTGGGTCTTCAGTCAATTGGAATACTGTAGCGCCCATTTTTGGCATAGTGCCTAATTGTGCAGTGTTGTAATTTAAAATACCATTTGAATAGTCGATCGTTGCACCAACTAATTTATTTGAACCGTTAGCAAATTGTTCTGTCATTTTAGCTTGGATTTGGTAGCCATTTCCACCATCACGCAAGTCTGCCCATTGAACATATTGACCACGTAAACGTTCGTCGTTCATATCAGCAGTCAGTTTTCCATCTGTAATAACTGGGTTGCCTAATGCATCTTTTTCAGCTCCGTAGATTTTAACTGGCTGTGAAAATTTTTCAACTGTTGCTGATTGTCTAGAGAAAGTACCAAAGTTTAAGTTAGATACAGCTTGGATGCCGTAAGGACCTTTGTTTGGTTGAGTAGTGATTTCTCCACCGCCACCATCTGTAATAGGTTCTGTTGGTTTTTCCGGGTCTTTTGTATCTGTTCCGCCGCCGACTTCCCCTTCTGTAACTGTTACTTTACCAGTTGAGTCTAATTCTGTTGCATCGTCTGCCGCAAAAGCTTGCGTGCTCCCTAGTGTTGATAACCCGATAACTGCTACTAATGAAGCAGCGCATAATCTTGTAAATTTCATTTCTTGTTCCTCCTAATTTCTTTTTGTGTTTTTTTCATCTATTGAGGTATCTCGGATAAAATCCAAGTTAACTCCGTTTGGTATTGGACCGGATAGATTTTCGTCGAATCCGGTATGCTCAGACTGATTGCTGAGTTTCGGTAAGCTTGCTTTTGATAGGTTTCATCAATCAGCGCTTTTCCAGCTGCATCGGTTTCTGGTGTGAGTGTGTTTGCTTGCGCTTTTTCAGTACCAGATGAGCCGAATTCTATCGTCCATGTGCCTGTTCCGCCGCCGGCATCTGCTCTGGCAACTTGATAGGCCTGTCCGATTTCATTGATCGCAATCGTATCTCTTGTCACGGTCGGTGCAATGCTTGCGCCAAATGAATTGGCCCAACCTTTATCCAAAGAGAGGACTGCTCCTGTAAGTTGTTGGTTCTCTTTATCTTGAATCACTGAATTCGTAAATTGAGTGGTTTGTTTCACTTGTAAGGTCCAGCCATAAACATCATCTCGTTCATCCGTGATTTGGATATAGCTGCCTCGTGCTGGTGTATCATCCTTAAATAATTGTGCCCTTGCATTATACGTTCTGTTTTTCTCCGTAATTTTGGCACGTCCGAAGTCTAGCGATGACGCATAATCGATCCGCAGTGTTCCTTCTGTAGAAGGTCCTTCACCTGGATCAACATCTGTTCCTGGGTTTTCTGGATCAACTGGCTTAGTCGTACCGCTTCCTTCTACAGTCACTTTACCTGTCTGATCTAGTGCATCTGCTTCTGAGGCAAATGTTATTTCAGACACAGCAAGGCTACTTAAAGTCATAAGAAGAATCAAACTTAGCTTATTCTTTTTATTCATTACTGCGCCTCCTTCTTTTGTCGTTTCTTATAAAGAAAGACAAGAAGAATCAACAGCAGCAATCCGCCGCCGATCAACCCATAATTTTTAACGAGCTCACCTGTGCTAGGCAGCTTTCCAACTGGCTTAGCTACAGCTTTTTCAGAAGTCACTGGTTCAGAAGAGCTTTGCTGCGGAGGCTGCGACTCTGATAAACTAGTTTCTGTTTCATAAAAGGTGATTTTACCTTCTGTAATGACTTGTCCGCCGACACCAGATTCGGCAAATGCCGTACTAGTGCTGAACAGTACCCCGACAAAAAGAACGGAGAAGATTGCGAATAAAACATTTTTTCTCATTTTCAAAGTTACTCCATCCTTTCGTTATGGGCCTGCTTCAAGAGACCAAGTGATTTCTCCTTGATACTCGCCTGTTTTCTGTGCATCTGCTCCAGCGACTGCAAGTTTGACCCCATCACCATCTGTGTTCCATTCTTGACTGATGTTGTAGTCTCCGCCTTTATCCTTTTTGAAGACTGTTTCCGCACTGGTTTCGCTCAGCTCAATATCATTGTCGCCGTATTGATAATGGATCGCATTTTTTAAAATATTCGTATCACCTACACGAGTCATTGGTTTCGTCACACGTGCTTTCACATCCCAAGAGGATTTTTTAGTTGAGCTTCGTGTGTCGCGAACCGTTAAATCTTTCCCCGTGAGCGTTGGATTTTTTACATGTACATCCAATGCGGTAAATTGAATCGTGCCGAAATCGATCATATCTGGTGCAGAGGCAAGGTAAACGATACCGCTATAATGATACTGAACAGTCATGTTAGAAGTGACCGTTATATTTCCTTCATTCGCTGGGCGTTGGGTGATTTTATAGCCATCATTTTCTAATGCAGTCAAAACAGCTTTGACGTCGTCATTTTTAGTTAAATCAATCACCGTTCCGGTAAGTGTATCGATCGTGATGGTTTTACTTTCATTGACGATGCCATCTTCATCGATGAACTCAATGGTGAGAATTGAATTTGTTTCACCTACTGTGATCGGTACTTTGATTTCTTTTGATACTCCTTGAGCTGTCGTGATCACTACGATGACTTCTGTTACGTCTCCTGTTTTAGAACCGGATGTGATTGCTCCTGTTTCTTTATACTTGATAGAAGTGATTTCATCTAATGGTGAATCCGTATCTACTCGTAAGTTCTTGATCAGTTCTGCTGGATCAGGATAGACTGTTTTGATGTCGATGTTTGGATCGACGGTCAAATCTGGTACAGGATCGGCATCAGGAATCCCTTCGTATTTGATCAGTGACATACTTTCTTCCGTAATATCTGATTTAGCTTCCGTTGTTTTTCCATTGAAAGTAGTTGTTAATGTTACTGTTGGTGTGGATGTTCCTAAACTATCCGATAAGAAACTGTTTTTCCCCATTTCAAGATGTAGATACCCATCTGTTGGATCATAACCATAGTCACTAAACACAAAATCAGCGTTTGGTTTCGCAACGACTTGATAGCGAATGTTTTTTCCATCAAATTCATCACTCGTTGAGTCTTTTGCTTTGATTTGCCATTTTTGATCTGAAACTTTGACTGGCGCTTCAAATAAATCAGACAAGTCGACTGTTTCATCTTCGTGTAAAACAGGTTTAACAGATTCAATGTCATAGCCTTTTGGTACATTTATCTCCATTACATAAGAATCTGAACGGTATTCTTTTGGATTGAATGCATTTAATGAATCGACACTAAATTTTAGTTTCGTGTAATCAGCTTCCGTATGGGTCGCATCATTTCGTTCACCAATGACTAATGGAATTCCGGCTTTATAACGTACTAGGTCGTTTTCTCCCAGCGGCCATACAAAGTTTATGCTTCCAGCAGAATTTGCTGTTCGCCACTCAGAAGTCCTAAAGCTTTGCTTTATCTCACTCTTTTGATTTATCATTCGCCCGAGAGATGTAATTGGTTCAGCGGTTGGGTATACTGCATCCCTCGAACCAGTTATATCCAGCTGACCCTCAGTTGTTGTCCGCCCCCAAAGTAAAGCATCATTTCTTATATACATATCTCCTAAACTTGCTTCATAAGGAGTCACCACCTTAGCCGCATTAATACGGTTATGCATCCATAATCCAGTTACCTCTATTGGTTCACCTGTCTCTGAGTAACTGAACTCCCAAGAATACTCGTAAATATCTGATTTCTTAGTATCTATGTTCTCGAAGACATACCCTAAGAAATAAGATCTTCCATAAATAGATGGAAACAAAGTTGTATTATAGCCATCACTTTGTACGATGGCTTTATTATAAAAATCATACGTTGGAGTATGAAAAGTTAGACCCTCAGAAACACCACTTCTCGCTTTTGGTATATGCTTAAAAGTCACATCTATATCTTTTCCTTTGTATGTCCCTGCATATTTTACTTTAATCCAAAGTTCTTTTCCTGCAAGTTTTCCCATCTGAGAAACAGTATAGGACTTCATCCCACCTGTCCCAGCTGTCTGCGTACTAAATTCTGGACTAGCTTCATAACTTGTTTTAGGATTAAGTCTCAGTTGAAGAGAATCCTCATAACCAAATTCCATCGGATTTGCAGGATCAATGACTGTAACTCCTGGCATATCAGCTAAATAAGTATAGCCATTTTTTGTCATATACTCTGGTGTCAAATCCGCTGCATATCCTTTTTCAGGGCGAATCCCCACTAAAACAGCCAGTAATGTCAAACTTGAAAGGATAAACAGTAACATTTTTCTTTTTTTCATTGTCTCACCTCCTTTCAATTGACTCAGATAAATGTGGATTTTATAGGTAGATACCTTAGTCTAAATGCATTTTGTAGCCGATACCGTGTGCGGTCTGAATGTATTTGTCTGCCGGATAGCCATTCCTATCTAACTTTTCTCTCAAACGGAAAACGACATTAGCAACTCTTGGCTTTTGATCGTTGTAGGCCTTTTTCCAGATCGATTGGTAGATTTCCTGATGGGTGAATGGCTTGCCTATATCACTTTGTAACAAAGATAGTAGCTTATATTCGATACGAGTCAGGTTAACTTTACGCTCAAGCTCAGAAATCGGCTCTAATCGATTGTCCATTGGACTATCTTTATAAAACGTAGGCGTCCGTCGTTCAAATTCGATCAATCCAGATGATTTATCCGCGCGATACTTCATTTCATTTTGAATGATCAGCTGTACTTCCTTCGCTTGGGATTCTTCTCCAATATTCAAATTCGCTCCTAATTGTAAATAAACTAGTCGATTGACCATATCTGTTTCTTTTTGGTAGATCACTATGTATGCATTCGTTATTTCTCGAATTTTAATGATTGTTGAGCATGTAGTACTCATTGAAAAAGTTGAAGAATCACTGAGCATAAACACTACATCTATGTCCGAAAGTTCTTGTGTAAGATTCTTTATATCTAATCTTAAAATCTTACAGTCAAGTCCACCAAGAAACTTAGTGGAAAGTTCTTCGATCTCTTCTTCTGAGTATGTCTGATTTAGTACACCGATTTGATGCATCTTTCTTCCTCCTCTGCTATTGAAAATAGGGGCAAACTAACTTATCTCACTGATCTTGTCAGTCGAATCATTTGTTTCTTTAATTTGATTCCTTTATACTTATTTTTGTACCTTTTGATAAAATTATTAAAAAGGCTCATTTTATAAAATACAAAATAAAAAAGAAATAATACGTGCTGTTTTTTTGAAGATAAGCGATATAAATATTAGAATTTTAACTTTTTATTTCGTATTACTATTACTAATAAGTAGAAAACACAGAATCCATTGATAGCTAACTATCTATCAGAAATTTTGACTACAGTGTTGACGGCTAATGAAAATAAAAAAAAGAAAACTTCGATCGTTTTCCTTTTTTTATTTCTTAGTTTATTCAGTTGAAATCGTGCGAATTATTTTTGAGATAATAAATTGTCTACTTTTTGCATTTCCTTTTCTCTTTGTTCAAATAACGAGTCTGCATATGTGTCCAATGTCAATTTGATCGACTGGTGCCCCAAGATCCTGCTTAAGCTGGCAATATCCATGCCCTGTTCTAAACACCGAGTAGCAAAGGTATGACGAAGGGAATGGAAATGAATAGCTGAAAAGCTGGTCGAATCAATCATTTTTTTAAATCGATAATTGATTACTCTCGGTTCTGCGAAGCTGTTTTTACTTCTAATAATATAAGGGCTAGTCGCGTGTGCTCTTCTTGCTAGTAAATAGTTTTTTAAATTTTTAGCAAGAGGAATGATCCGTTTGGATTGTGCTGTTTTAGGTGATCCTGCAATCAATTCTGTTTTAGCTTTGGTGCTATTCTCGTCTATGACACGAGTGATCGTTCGATTGACTCGAAGCAAATTTTGTTCAAAATCGATATCCTGCCATTGCAGACCGCTGATTTCTCCGATCCGCAATCCTGAATAAAGGGCTAAAATAACTGGTGAACACTCTGGATCTTTGAAGGCTAAAGCCTCGAGCTCTTGTTGCTCTTTTAAGCTTAGCGCATGGACGGCTGGACGGGTTTGTTTAGGTAGTTGAACGAAATTACTGGGGTTGTTGATAAGATATTTTTGCTTGATTGCTTCATCAAAGGATTGTTTGACTAAATTCATTACTAGCCGAATCGTTCCAGCCGATAAACCTTGTATTATCAGGAGATCCACAAAGTATTGAATATTTTCTTCTTTGATTTCTTGTATGTATTTTTCTCCTAAATGAGGAATGATATAACGCTTGGTCAATCGAAAATAGTTGGTATAGGTCGTAGGTTTCACTTTACGTTTGACCGTGATCGATAACCAGTTTCCAAGCCATGTTTCGTAAGTACCTTGATAGTGGCTAAAATCATAGGAGGTGTGTAATCTTTTTGCTTTTAACACTGTCAGCTTGTCTTTGACATCTGTGTATTTCTTTCCATATACATATCCGTATATAATTTTTTTCTCAGGTGTCCGCTGCTTCACATAGCGACCTTCCCAACGCCCATCTTTACGTTTGTAAATGTTCTCCCCTTTTTTTACGATCGTAATCAGTCCTTTCACTTTTGACGGTTTTTTTGACGGCTATCAAAAACTAGATATAAATCGCTTAAAATCGTCAAAATAATTTATTAATTTTTATATTTAGAGACAAAAATTAATATTAAATAAAAAAAAGTCGTTGACATCCACATTTTTTTTATATAATATTAATGTGAACTAACATTTATCAAAAAAAATAAGCTACTTCTTATTAGTAATAGTAATAAGAAGATAGCAACTCGTTTCAGCTGAAACTGTTTCTCATAATTTATCATTTTTATATCTTTTTCGCTAGTTTATTTGTGTAATATAAAATTACACAAATAATTTTATATTCTAAAGATATATATAATTAGAATCTACAATTTAATCACTGCACTCTGACGTTTATCTATATATTTTATACAAATAAAAAGAACTTGGAACACGACGATATGATCGTGTCTCAAGTTCTTTTTTTCTGAAACGACCTATTGATAGATTCTCTTTAGCAAGTTCCTTATAATACACATGCACGTATTTTTTATAAGGGGGATCTTTATTATGTATGCGTTTTTTGATCGCGAAACTAGAACGATGCTGACACTATTACGGACTTTATATCTTGAAGAGCATTGGTGTTCAACAGAAGAGTTGATGGAGTGGGCCAAATTAGACAGAAGAACGGTATTAAAATATCTAAAATTGCTGCAAGAAATTGCTCAAAATCATGAGCATAAAGGATTGATTGATACAAAAAAAGGGGCAGGACATAAGTTTGTTGGAACAAAAATAGAGTATCGAACGCTAACATTTCAACTCATTACTATGTCTATCCCTTTTTCATTTATTTCTGATCTTTATTTTCTAAAAAATATTGATATTATAGATTTTTGTGAAAAGCATTTTGTCAGTGACACTGTTGTTAAAAAGATCATCACTGACCTAAACAGTTTTTTTTCACCTTATCACATTCAATTGGTCGTAAAAAAAGGAATTGTGACTGTAACTGGCGAGGAAGTTTCCATTCGCTATTTTGCTTATCTATTTTTCTGGGGCTTATTTAGAGGAATCACTTGGCCTTTTGATTCAGTTATTTCAGAGCAGGACATAGATAAATTTCTAAAGAAGCAATTTCCAAACTGGACTCTTACAAAAAAAGTCTCACGTTCACAATTTGCTTTTATTCTTGCTATCAATCTTAGCCGTATTAAAACCGGACATTCCTTATCTTATGAGCAATTGCCACCTTTTACAAAAGATTTGAATAGAGAGGTTTTCTTCTCTACCACTAGTCAAGTTGATTTTGAAACGCTGCATTCCGAATTCAATCTGCTTTTTGATATACCTGAAGCCGAAGTTGATTATTTCATATTAGTAGCTCAAACTCGTGTTCAAATGTATCTATTGAATGACTTTCTGAGTAAAGCACTTGATTTTCACAAGAACAATCAAACAGTGACTTTTGACATATTCAATTTGATCAGTGAACAATTTTCAGTAAAAGCAAAAATTACTGATACAGAGACATTCAATATCATCACCAGCTTGATCCTGTCTACTTGTTTAGCTGTCATTCTTTTTCCTAATTTTGATACAACGATCACTAATTATGATTATAACAACTACCTCTATAATACTTATCCATTTCTAAAAGAAGAAATGAAAAAAAGATTGAATAAAATAAACGAATCAGTAGAGTTATCGTATCTTTCTAATCATTCTTTATTGGTTCCCAGATTATGTGAGTTATATTGTTTAGTTGGACACCCAACTGACTTTAATCCCGAAATCGTGATAAAAATGGAAACAGATCTACCCATTGTTATGGAAAAGATCCTTTCAAATCAATTACATTCAACTTTATCTCCCTTTTTCAGGACATCCTTTTTATCACCAATAATGCCAAATGAAAAGATTACACCCGATCTGATCATCGCTTCAACTAAAATTCATGGAATTGAAAATTCAGAGATTTTTGTTAGCTATATCAATCCATCCTTTGGTACGAAGGACATAAAAATAATTGTAGATAAAATCAATTTGATCAATACTATAAAAGTAAAACAAGAACAATACTCTAATCACTTAGAGTAGATAAGAAAGCTAGGCTGATCTAATAAATGCATGCTTGAGAAATTGCTATATACGTTATTTCTCAGGCTTTTTCTTATGAATAAGCCAAACAAAGATACTGAGGAAGTTAACAGAGAAAAGGTTATTCGGATAGAAGGATCGCTCTCATCACACCTATCGCACAATTCTTAAGATATTCTAAAATATTTCATTTTCATTTCTAAATAAAGACATTTATGTTACGATATCATTACAAAAAAGGAATTGGAGTTATGAAAATGAAAAGGAAACTGTTTAGCGAACTATCACCATTGACTTACGAGATATCGATCCAAAAGAATATTCTGCAGAGAAAGCTGCAAGACTTTATTGTCGCAGAGCCGCTTGCTCAAACAAAGCAGCATGCGCTGTTACCTGTATCCGTTTACAAACACACCTCACTCATCCGTAGAAAGTTAGGGAATACAGACCTGACTTTACAGGAAAATAAAGCTATCAACCTTCGGATTGCTGCACCTAAGGTATCGAATATTCTGATCAGACCAAACGAAACATTTTCTTTTTGGCATCTTGTTGGTAAATGCTCAGAAAGTAAGGGCTATAAAAATGGTGTGACCATTTTTAACGATACCGTTCGTCCTGGTCTTGGCGGCGGTCTTTGTCAATTTACAAATTTGATCCATTGGATCATACTTCATTCACCACTTGAAATTACGGAGCACCATCATCACGATGGGCTGGACCTTTTTCCAGATTACGGTCGTAAAATCCCTTTTGGAACAGGAACATCGATCGTTTATAATTATCTAGATTACCGTTTTAAAAATAACACTGAAAATACTTATCAGCTCGTGATTTCCGTCAGTGATACTCACCTCAACGGCGAACTTCGCTCAGATAATGAACAAGCATACAGTTATCATATTCGTGCTGAAAATGAATATTTTTCAAGAGAAAATGGAGACGTTTTCCGAAATGGTCAGATTTTCAGAAAATGCATTGATAAACGTACTGGAAATGTATTGGAAAAAAGGATGATCAAGAATAATCATGCTCGTGTGATGTATGACACGTCAGATCTGACTATCATAGAAACGAATTGATTGAACGAATAGAATCATTTAAACAGAGCAGATACCTAAAAATCGGTCTCTGCTCTTTTCATTGATTCGCTATTTAGGTACTGTTAACTTTTTCCACTTTCTGATTTTCGTTCGAAAGTTAGTAAATGGAGCTACTGTATTGATGTGTACCCATTTATAAACTGGCCACATGGCCTTTGTTGTAGCCCAGCTTCTTTGTCCTGGTTCAAATACCTTTTCTTTCGAGAGTGTTTCCAGCCAAGTACATAGTTCATCTACGCTGTTTTTCAATATCTGCCTCTGCTCGATCAATGTATAGCTTCCATAGGTTTCATATGATGGAAAAAAAGGACAACACGTTCGAACGATGCCATCAATTTACCGATCGAAACAAAATTTATGTATCCAAAGACTGTACTGTCTTATCGTCAAACGGTCACTTCTTATTATCAAGAAAATGAGCTCTGGGAAACATTATTTTCAACGATTCCAAAAGAAGATTTTGCTGAACTAGGTTCTTCTATCGCTGTCTTTCATAATAAAAAAAGTGAGCCAATACAGTAAAATCTGTCTGTTATTCAGACGATTCGCTGTTTTTGGATCACTTTTTTTTGACGATCGATCATATATAGCATTGGCTGACTATAAACATACACATAATCGTATTGTCTTTTTTTTCGTTTTCGATAGATATGTGTCGCCAACTGCTCAATACTTTGTTCATCATTGCCAAAGACAAAAATAAAAAGATTATTCTCCTTATAAATCGTATAATTACCGCTTTGCAGCTTTTTCACTTTATTATCATAGGCTTCGATCAAATTAAACAAGGAATGCCAGTTTGCGATCGAAATACCAACTTTTTTCTGATTATTATCCGGCAGCGGCAATTCTACACGCAAAATACCTGTTCCGTATTTTTTCTTGATCACTTCTAAAATTTGTCGATCATCGTGAACACTGATGTCATCTAGCTGCAATACCTTTAATACGCTCTCTTTTAACGATTGTGTCACTTCTATACCGATATCTTTTGCTGGATTTTGAATATCAGGCTTATCCAACAGACGTGCATCACGATACTTGTCCGGCTCTGCTTTTTGAAGAATATCTAGCGCTTTTCGTTCATCAGGACGTTCCATCGGTTCCATGTATTCACTCCTTGCGTTGACTTGATATAGATACGATATACTAAACTGAGAAATAACGCAATGTAAAATCAAGCCGCTCAAGGCTATATCTTCTGCGTCCAAAACTTGAGATGAGTACAGCAAAAAGCCTGCATATCAATAACTGCAAGCTCTTTACTATCTGATTTTATTGATTTGTAAGAGATTTCTTAGACCAGCCAGCTAATGTTAGAATCAGTAACATCAGCCCTACTGCTAAAATCCAACTTTCTTGGCTTGCTTCATTCGTTGCCGGCAATTGCTTGCCTGTAGGTTTTGTCGTTCCAGCTGGCTTCGTAGAACTGATTGTCCCATCAGTAATCGTAACCTTGACTACCTGAGCAAGTTCTTGGATGGCAAACTCATAGCCTGGATATTTTTCTGACAGCTGCTTCATTGTTTCCTCTGACCAAGTATACGTATAAGTAAATTCCGTCGTTCCAGCTTTTAGTGCTTTCCAATTGCCGTCTTTATCGATTTCGATGATCGACGGATCTTTGATTGAGAATGTGAACAAACCTGTTGGATTTTTCATTCCTTCGATTGGTTTGACTTTTAGCTGTCCTGTATCTCCGACTTTCCCTTCAATAGAAGCAATATCAAGCATCGGTGTAATATTCATTGTACCCACAGGTGTTACTTCCGCTTTGATTACTGTAGCAATCGAATTGGCTCGTAATATACTTCCAGGATTTTTATCTTGGATCGCCTTGTATGATTCATCGGAAAGTTTATAGTCTAAAACAAATTCTGTTGTTCCAGCTTTTAATGCTGTCCATTTTCCGTTTGCATCTACAGAAATAACATCTTTGTGCTCATCCTTGATGTGTGCTGTAAACGTTCCTTTAAGGTCACTGACACCGCCCATTGGTTCTACTGTAAATTGCCCTGTGTCTCCAATTTTAGCTTTGATTGCACTTACATTATATTTAGGCGTTATTCCTACTATCTTTTCTTCTGCTACTGTTACAGGTACTTCCTTGGCAATTGATTTTTGAGCTAACTCATGCTCTGGAAATTTCTCCTGAATCTTTTTCAAGGAATCCTTTGACCATTCAAAATCGATTGTGGCTTTAGTAGTACCAGCTTTCAGTCCTTGCCAAATTCCTTTTTCATTGATAGAAAGAACGCTAGGATCTGCTACTGTGACTTTAAAGGTTCCTTTGAGATCTTTGATCCCTTCTACTGGTTTCACTTCAATACTTCCTTTTTCACCGACAGTTGTTTTGATGGTTGAGACAGTAAATTCTGGTGTAATGTCCAACACTTTAGCTTGTTTCTCTGTTTGTACAGTACTTCCAGAACTTGTTGTCATTAGCGTTTCTGTAGAAGAACTAGCTTCTTCTGCGAATGAACGACTTACAAACGACAGTGACACAGTGCAAAACAACAATCCCAACATCAAACATTTTTTATTGCTCATCTTACTCCTCCTTAAATTCTCATTATTGAATCCAAGTCAATCGTAGCAAATTTCTAACATCCAGGCAATCTTAATTTTAGCTAATATGAGTTGGAAACATAAAAAAGCAAGAAATAAGACGCGTGTATGCTTATCTCTTGCTTTGTTTTAATATTTTATTTTGGCATTACATCTGCTGGTATAGCTGATTGATATTTTTGACCACCAACCGTTACTTGATGTTCTGCTTTTGCTTTTTCAACTAATTCAGGATTCGTCAATAAATCGTATGCTGTTGTAGCGATCGTTTTACCAGCAGCTAACAACCCTTTATGAGCTACAGACGACTTTCCATTTGCGACCCATTGCCATGAATGAGGCGGTGTTCCTTGCGGCTCACAGCCGATCAAGACTTGTGCTGTTGGACAAACCCAGCTGACATCCCCGACATCTGTCGAGCCTGATGTTGCATTTGAAAAGGCCAATGGTCCAATTTGATCTAAAACTGGTAGTGTTCCTAAGCGTTGGATTTCTTCTTCGCTTGCTGTTGGATTCATTTGACGAGCTCGTGTGATCAACCCAGCTTTAGTAGCATCGTCTAGGCTATCATAATATCTTTGGCTATATTCTTGATCCTCTTTCGTTAAGTTCAGATCACCGAATTCTTTTAGATTTTCATACATTGCCGTTGTCATTGCTTGGTTTGGCAAGTAGTTAGCGCAGGCAGAATCAAAAACGATTTCTAGTTCTGTTTCTGTCATCAATGCTGCACCTTCTGCGATTTTATTGACACGTTTATAAATCGCTTCAGCCTGATCCAATTTTGGTGCGCGGATAAAATAATAGAGGCTTGCTGTTGGTTGAACTACATTTGCTGATTCACCCCCAGCATCCATGAATGCATAATGGACACGCCCTTCATCAATGATATGCTCACGTAAAAATTGGACGCCGATATTCATCAATTCTGCAGCATCTAATGCACTGCGTCCTTGTTCTGGTGCTGCAGCGGCATGTGCCGATCTTCCTTTAAAATTATAATAAATTTGATAGACTGCTAAGCTGCTTAACCCCCAAGCCATACTTGTATCCATCGGATGCCAAGCCAATGCGACATCTAAACAATCAAACACACCGTCTCTAGCCATGAATGCTTTTCCGTAGCCGCTTTCTTCTGCTGGACACCCAAATAATTTGATCGTTCCAGTTAATTCTTCCTGCTCCATCAAATCCTTGATACCGACCGCTCCTGCCAAAGCGCCGGTTCCCAATAAATTATGTCCACAGCCATGACCATTGCCGCCCTCATGTTCTGCTTTTTGTTCGCCAAGATCTGCAACCTGACTCAAATTTCCTAAAGCATCATATTCCGCTAAAATACCGATAACAGGATTTCCGCTGCCATAAGTCGCGACAAACGAGTGCTCCATATTCGCAAGACCTGTTTCAACTGCAAATCCTTCTTTTTCTAAAATTTCTAAAAATGGTTTCACTGATTCAGCCGTCGCAAATCTTGTCTCCGGTGTTCCCCAAATTTGATCCGCTGCAGCGGTAAATTGTTCTTTTTTCGCATCGATCAGTTCTGTGATCTTTTGTTTTGCATCCATCATATTCTTCCTTTCTTTTTTTAAATCAACATTTCTTTACCCTAACAAAAACTCCTTTAACGTTCAATCCCAAATAACTCTTTTGCGATTCGTTTACCCGTTTTGGTCCCAGCTAATCCGCCGATCCCAGTTTCCCGAATATCTGCCGGCATACTGCGGCCTACACGATACATTGTTTCTACCACTTCATCTGCTGGAATCTCGCTTTCAACGCCTGCTAGCGCCATCTCCGCCGCACTGATTGCATTCGAAGTGCCTCCTGCATTTCGTTTGATACATGGAATTTCCACCAGTCCTGCAACAGGATCACAGGCTAAGCCAATCAGATTATTCAACGCGATCGCAAAGGCATGGCTTGCTTGTTCCGGCGTACCTCCTGCCATTTCAACTAAGGCTGCCGCTGCCATTCCTGAAGCCGAACCGATTTCTGCCTGACAGCCGCCTTCAGCTCCTGAAATCATGGCGTTATTGGCTGTAACGAAGCCAAACGCTGCTGCAGTGAATAAAAATTCCAGTTGTGTTTCTTGACTCGCCTGCAGTTTTTCTCTAAAAGCTAACAGCACACCAGGAACGACCCCAGCAGAACCGGCTGTCGGCGTTGCACAGATCATCCCCATTGCTGCATTGACTTCATTCGTCGCCACTGCATAACACAGCGCTTTAACAAAGGTAGTATCTGTCAACACTGTTTTGCTATCTAAATAGGCTTGTAGTCTTTTTGCATCATAACCAGTTAAACCTGAATGAGAGCGTACCCCTTGAATCCCTTTAGCCGCAGTTGCTTCCATCGTTTCCAAATTCAAAGTCATCTGATTCATGATCTCTGTCCGGCTACGTCCGGAGGTTCTGATCTCCTGTGCGATCATGATTTCTGCGATCTTACACTGATTTTTTTTTGCTAATTGTACTAATTCTTCAATCGATCCAAACAAAAAATTCACGTCCTCTAATTTAGCCGGTCGTCGGCATTACTGCTGTGATGCCCGGTATTTCTTTGATTTTTGCTACTAATTTTTGACTAATGTCACTGACCGTTTCTACAAAAAAGACAGTCTCTTGATTCAACTGCTGAACTTTTACAAATTCAGGGCTTTCCAAAGCATTTTCAACACAAGGAATTGCTGTGTTCGGCTGATCCGCAGTAAGAACCAATCCGTTCCCCTGTTCTTGGTTCAAAATGGTGGAATGGTGATTGATTTCTGTCAATTGAATGCTGCCGCCGCCAATCGAAATGGCTGTTAAATTTAGCTTCTCCTGCTCATCGATCAATTCTAAATTGACAGTATTCGAATGTTCCGTTTCTTTCGCACTGACAAGGAATTCAATTTTTACTCCCTGTTCTTCCGCGATCTCGATCGCGTCTGGAATCCGTTCATCATGTGTTTCAAACCCAAGAACACCAGCGACGATCGCAACTGCCGTTCCATGTCCTTTATAGGTTTCTGCAAAAGATCCGAAAAACGTCACGATCAATTTTTGAGGCGTATGCTTATAAAGTTCCCTTGCCATATTACCGATCCTGACTGCTCCTGCTGTATGTGAACTAGAAGGTCCGACCATGATCGGACCTATGATATCAAAGGCACTTTTATATTTAAATTTTCTCTCTGACATTATGCTTCTTTTTTCACTCCTAGTACGCAAAGTCCGCAAAGTAAGCTAGCTGCTGCCATAAAGCCGAAAGCTAATGTAAACGAACCGCCTGCAGCTTTGATCAATTGACCTAAGATCATTGGTGCCAAAAAGCCTCCTAGTGTTCCTCCGGTATTGATGATCCCGATAGAAGAACCAATGATCGACTGATCCATGATTTTGTGCGGCCATGTAAAGATTGCTGTAAAAGCGCTGACTGAAACCATGCTGACTGCGATCAAGCAAATCATGGATAAGACTAGATTATTCGAAGCAACAAAAGCAGCAACTAAAATCGCAGCTAAAACAGTAGCGCTAATGATGAAGATACGTTCTTTTCCTAAGAAAAGTTTTGATAAAAGAGCCCCGGCAAACATTGTTGCTGCTGTTTGGAATACAGCATTCACCGCTAGTAAATAACCGATCGTTTTAATATCGATCGCAAATTTCTGTGCTAAATAGCTTGGCAGCCAAGACATGTTTCCATAAAGCAGGAAATTCAGCAAGAGCATCGCTACAAATAAAACCAAAACATTTCTGTTAGTGATCACCTGACTAAATGTAATTGCCGGTTTATCCTTTGCCCCAGTTTTTGCACTGGCTACTTGATTAGGTACAAAAAGTCCTACTAAAACTAAAGCGACAGCGAACAATGTACCTAACGCCAAATATCCGTAACGCCAGTTAGCATTGATCAAGTTTGTCCCTAAAGTAAAGGCTAAAATCCCACCGATCCCAGACGTAGAAAGAATCAAAGACTGTACGAAGGTTCTACGCTCCTGTGGAAAATTATCAGCAATCGATTTAGAACAACTTGGTGGATAACCACCATGACCGATCCCCGCAAAAAAGCGGATGACCATAAACAACATCAAACTACTGACGGCACCGAATGCGAATGAAAAAATTGAAATAATTGCTAGTGACAGCATCAATACTTTTTTTGCCCCGATTTTATCTGCTAACCAACCACCTGGAATTTGCATCAACGAATAACCAAGGAAGAAGAATGACATGATCATCCCTGTTTGTCCTGCGTCTAAATTAAATTCCTTGGTGATCGGTAAGACAGCGGTAGAAATCATACTCTTATCCATATAAATCATCGAATAACCCGCCATCAAAGCGAAAATCAGCCCAACACCACTTTTACTTGTTGTTTTTTCAACTTGTGTTTCCATTTTTTTCCTCCATTACTAAAATATAAGAAAACGTTTTCTATGCATTCATTATATAAAAGCCTCGGCACATAGAAATTACTTTAATTGCTCGATACAAGGTCAATATTATTGATTTTTTGATAAAGAACAAAAAAAGAGCAAAAATAGCGATGCTACTTTTGCTCTTCGTTTTTATTCTCAGTACAATGGCTGCAATAAATATAGTTGGCAAGCATTCAACGTCAGCGTTGCCTCCAACTGATAGCCAGTGTTGGTAATCGATTCTTTCTTCAATTCAAACTTTGGGGCAATTTTCTGCTCTAAATAGCTTTGCAGCTCCCTGTCTAATTCAGCTTGACCACCAATTCTGATCCAGTCATTATAAATTCCGCCATGATCTTTGTCCAACACATATTCTCTGATCAAATAATTCCCCTGCGGCAATCCATCCAACTGAATCAACAGCTTTTTCGTTTGGTATCTCACTTGAAAGGTATCCACCGAATAAAGTGGATCTAAATAGCTAGAATTGTAGAGCAACAATTGATATTGTCCCTGATTTTGAGTCAGCATGTACCCAGAACCACTCGCTACTATCTCACCTTTCAAATGATTTAAAAATCGAAGTGAAAAGAACAGTGGACGACGCAGTCCTTCATAAAAAAAGACAGATAAGCTACTATCTTCCCGTACATAAGTCTGCCGCTCCTTCACTTTAATATTCAGCCAAAAAGCAATCCCCGTTACTTCTTTAGATAATTCAAGGATCGATTCTAGAATCAGAGCCGAGCGGAAAAAGGTTCCTGAAAAGGTGTTGCCTTCACCAACCAGCGTATTCCAATCCGTTAAAAATAACTCCGGCTCCCAAGTAGATGCCTCCTGCTTTTTTCCTTGTGCATAAGTTGAAACCACTGACTTTACACGTGCAAGCAGTTCCTGCTGATAGTCTTTAAAATGCAGTGCGTGCTCGTCTTTGATAGCTTCTGTTGCATACGGATCTGCATGAAAGCTAATAAAATCAGGTAAACAACGTTGCTTACTCTGCTCCTCAACAAATGTCTGATATTGTTGATATTCTTTTTCTGCTAACGAACGCAAGGACATCAAGCCAATCTTGACTGAGGGAATCAGCTGCTTCAATTTGCGGTAAAAATAGTGATAGCCCCATCGATTCTCTTCACTCCACTGACCACTGTCTTTTGGAAACGACCACTGAACATACCATTGCCCCACTTCTTCACGACCATAACGATTCAAAAAATGCCGAATGATTTTGATTTGTTTATCACACCAGAGCTGAACCTCTTTTTTATCCGTATAATCCTCTGGTAAAAGTAATTGGATCATTGGCTTCAACTGAATCTTGATCAAAAAATCAAACCACTGGTTATTTAAAATATACTCAGATACCAACAGGACATCATTTTCAAAATTGGTTTCTTCACAAAAGCCTTCAAATTGAACAAAATCAAAAGCTAACTCTTCTCGTAAAATACACAGCTCTCTTTGAACACCTCTGGCTAGACCCTCACTAGCTGGACCGATCTTGATGATTTTTTTACTAGCTTGATAGGCTGATTCCGGCGTATCTGTCACCGTCAATTCCAGTTTTTGTTCGATTGTCGCATTTTCATCTTCGATATCTTTTTCGACTAGGTATTTTGCCAACTCCTGCAATGCCGCAGCACCAGTGATTTCTTGGTAATCTTCTGATTCTATGGTTTGATCCTCTTGAGTTTTTGCTAAAGAATATTTTTTTCGGTAGCTTGCCGGCGTTACTCCATGTTGTTTTTTAAACACTTGATGAAAGTGTTTAGGATTTGAAAAGCCGCTATCCATAGCAATTTTGATCACCGAGTTTTTTGTTGAGACTAAGGCCTCCGTCGCATGCATCAAGCGAATTTGATTCAAATAATCTGTAAAGGTCATTCCTACCTGCTTTTTGAACAAACGAGACAAGTGATAATAAGACATTCCACTGTTTTCAGCAAGTGACTCTAGAGAAATCGGCTGATCATATTCTTTTTGAATTTGTTCCAGCACTTCATTTATTCTGTCATCAGTTGTTTCTTGCTTAAGCTGAGGAAGTAGATTTCGATCTTTTTTAAACGTCTTCACCAAATAATTTAATACGCTGAATAGATGCTGATACACTTCAAGCTCATTTTCGCCGCTTTTCTTAAAATAGGCAGCCATCAAATGAGCCAGTAAGGCCCGTAGCTTATTAAACTCCTCCTTACTTTTGTCTTCCGAGCTTGAACAATCGATATACGGCAGCCAATTTTCTTTAAAATTAGTAGTCAGTGGTTTTCTGGAAATACGTAAATATAGCAGGAGGTTTTTGTCAGAGCTCTTCACCTGATACTGATGCAGCGGATTGATCACTAATAGATCATCTGACTCTAGTCTATATTCCTTTTCTCCGGTAGTTACTGTCATACTTCCGCTCAGCATAAGAAACAGTGTTAAATCTTCACTCATTCGAGCCGGTACATCACTCACTTTCATTAGTGATAGATGAAATGGACGTTGGTTATCTTCTCCCATGATCTTGACCTTCCTTATTCGCTCTAGTTTATTGAACAAAATATATCATCAAACGGAAGGGGAAACAAGTTGTCCTTTTTTTACTATATTGTCTATACTAAGAGTACTTTAACAAAATAATCATACGTATAAGGAGGAAGTCATGAAAATCAGTCAAGGAGATATTTTCAGAAGGCGGGAGCAATTGATCGATTATTTACAGCAAAAAGAACAAGCTTCAGTCATTGAATTAGCTGAATATTTTAATGTTTCAACGGTTACGATCAGAAGAGACCTGCTCTTTTTGGAAAAGAAAAAAATGATCGAACGTTTTTATGGCGGGGTGAAATTGGTTCCTGTATCGCAACAAAAAATCGACCACACACTTGAAAAAAGTCATTTTCCAGTCACTGCGTTCATCGATAAATTATCACCATTTTTAACTGATCGGCTACAGCTTTTTGTTGGTGCTGGACTATTTTCCACCGAGATCATCCATGCGCTATCTTATTTCGACATCCTTATTCTAACAAACGATGCATCGGCGATTTCTATCTCTCATCCAAATAAAAGAGCCCTGATTTCCATTTGTGGGGGTGAATTAGAAAAAAATACCCATGCACTTGTAGGCGATTTTGCTACCTACGCATTCACGAAAGTCGAAGCAGATCTTTGTATCATTGAAGCAGCTGGTTTCAATACTCATGAGGTCACGACAAATACATTGAATGAATCATTTGTTTATCGCACAATGCTCCAGCATACGAACGGACCTAAAATCGTTTATACTCCTGCTGGCAATCTCGAAACCGTCGGATCGTTTATGATCGATCGAACCTTTCTATTTAGTCATCTTTACACGGATGCATCGATTCCAGAGGCTATATTAAACAACTACATGACACACTCGATCGCCATTGACGTCTTAACTGAATAAAAAAGGTATACTAAAGAAGCTTGTTTTCTTATGACATTAGATTCCTTTTGAAACTCTCGAACTGTTCATAAAAATACTTTCATGAACAGTTCTTTTGATTGCATTGAATTCCCTGGACCAATCGCTTATTCTAAGTTCAAAGAAAACGCTTTACAAAAATAATAGATTGGAGACACTTATGACTACATTTCCTAAAAATTTCCTATGGGGCGCATCGATTTCCGCCCATCAAACAGAAGGTGCCTATAAAAGCGACGGCAAAGGCCTAAGCGTGCAAGACACACGCCAAAGAGATAATCATGATATTGCTGATTTTACGGTCGCAGTTGACCATTATCATCATTTTAAAGAAGATATTCGTTTATTAGCCGAAATGGGCATCAAAGTTTTTCGTTTTTCAATTGCCTGGACACGAATTTTTCCTGAAGGTCGAGGCGAGGTCAATGATTTAGGATTGCAGCATTATAACGATGTGATCGATGAGTTACTAAAATACGGGATCCAGCCTTACATTACCTTGAACCATTTTGATTTGCCCCAAGCGTTAGAGGATGAAGGCGGCTGGAGCGTTAGAAGTACCGTCGATGCATTCGTCCATTACGCAGAAACAGTTTTTGAAGCTTATGGTGATCGAGCAAAACACTGGCTGACGATCAACGAGCCGAACATCATGCTGCTAGTCGATAAAAAAATCTTAGGGAAAGAGATTCCTCTACAAGAAAAATATCAGCAGTTTCACCATTTGATGATTGCAGAAAAATATGCATTCAAACGTTGCCACGAGCTGATCGAAGATGGGAAAATCGGACCAGTACCGAACATCTCACTTGTTTATCCAGCAACTAGTAAGCCAATGGACAACCAAGCAGCACTTTATTTTAACAGCGTCAGAAATTGGGCGTATCTCGATTTTTCTTGCTTCGGCCGCTACAATGCCGTATTCAAAGATTATCTGAACCGTAATGATGTATCGATTTCTTTTGCACCTGAAGATCAAGAATTGATGGAAAATCACTTCCCAGATTTTGTGGCGATGAACTTTTATACGACAGTTACCGTAGAAAAACCAACAGAAAGAGATGGCATGGCTAACGGCATCAGCGATCAGCAAAGTGAAGATATCATGGAGTGGGGCTTTTATAAAGGCTTTACTAATCCTTATTTGAAGAAAAATGAGTTCAACTGGACGATCGATCCGGACGGGTTGAAGACAACTTTACAGACATTGTATGACCGCTATCATTTACCCATCATCATTACTGAAAACGGCTTAGGCGCCAAAGATGAACTTACAGAAGACGGTAAAATCCACGATGCCTACCGAATCAACTACTTACAGCAACATATCGAACAATGCGGCTCAGCGATCGAAGCTGGTGTAGAGCTGATTGGCTATAGCCCTTGGTCAGCGATCGATTTGGTGAGCGTACATGAAGGAATCAGCAAACGATACGGCTTTATTTATGTCGATCGTACAGAACATGATGCAAAAGAAATGACTCGCTACAAAAAAGACAGTTTCTACTGGTATCAAACGTTGATCGAGACAAACCAACTGCCCTCATAAGGAAAGGAGAAAAAAATGAATAAAGTATTTACCTTCTTGGAGACTAAACTAATGCCGCCGTTGAATAAAGTTGCAAATCTGCGCTTTATTCGAGCAATCATGCAAGCCGGGATCATTACAGTGCCATTTACAATTGTCGGATCGATCTTCTTGATCATTAATAATTTACCTCAGATCATTCCGCCATTAGCGCCATTTTTTGAGAACACGATCCTGAAATTCGCACCGATTTACAGCGTGGCAACAACCATGTCGATTGGTTCGATCGCTATTTTTTATTGTTTGGCCACTGCCTATTATTTAACAGACATTTATCGCAAGGAAGAAAATGATGGTTTGAGCAGTTTTGTCGGCGCAATTCTAGGGTTGTTCGCATTCTTGATGACGATCGTTCAAACAGATATCGTCGATGGCAGCGCACAGCTCATACAAAATCAAAGTGAAACGGCCATT
This sequence comes from Enterococcus sp. 9D6_DIV0238, assembly GCF_002174455.2. Classification (NCBI taxonomy): domain Bacteria; kingdom Bacillati; phylum Bacillota; class Bacilli; order Lactobacillales; family Enterococcaceae; genus Enterococcus; species Candidatus Enterococcus dunnyi. The sequence continues at coordinate 2,155,976 of NZ_CP147246.1, read as the reverse complement.
ACGTACAACGGGATCGCACTTGGCGGCTGGGTCACTCGTTTTGGCGGAGTCGGCATTTTCATCGGGATCATCACTGCTGTCATCGCTACTCAAATTTACCGCTTATGTGTAAAGAAAAATATCACGATTCGGATGCCGGAAGGCGTTCCAGATGGTGTCAGTAAAGCTTTTGCATCACTGATTCCAGCTATTTTCATTGCTTTTGTCATGTTGTTTATCAATACGATTCTAGCTGTTTTCCACACTGATTTGCATGGATTACTTTCAAAACCCTTTGAATTCGTAAAAGAGTTGACTGGTTCTTGGCTGGGGATCATCGTGATCATGTTATTGATCCATTTATTATGGGCAGTCGGCGTTCATGGGACGGCTGTCATTAAAAACAGCTTCATCAATCCGATTTTACTTGTTGCTTTAACGGAAAATATCGATGGCGGATCTAATATTTTCGCTGGTGATTTCGTGAATATGTATATTTTTATTGGCGGCGCTGGAAGTACCTTAGGATTAGTTTTGTTGATGATTTTTGCGGCAAAATCAGATCAACTGAAGGTTTTAGGCAAAGCGGCTGTTTTACCTGGCCTGTTCAATATCAATGAACCAGTGATTTTTGGGGCACCGATCGTCTATAATCCTTACTTGATCATTCCATTTATAGTGACACCTTTGATCAATGTTACGATCGCTTATTTTGCCACTTCTTGGGGATTGGTCAATAAAGTCATTACTGGGATTCCTTGGATCTCGCCTGTGGGGATCGGGGCATTCTTGGGAACTGGCGGCGATTTTCGTGCGGTGCTAATTGGGTTTATTAACCTAGCCGTGTCGATTATTTGCTATTACCCCTTCTTTAAAATGTATGATGGAAAATTGTATGCGGAACAGACAGCTGATTTAGAGAAAAAATAATTTAGCCACTGTATTCACCATTATAAATAAGTAATATTTATAAAAGCTTCCTGATTTCATAAAAAAATAAAACCTAGAGGATGATCCTCTAGGTTTTATAGTATTTGATCTGATATTGATCTTCCCACTAATGATATTTATTTTGAAATCAATCATGGCTAATACAAAACGGCTTTTATTTCTCTCTGACCCAAAAAGCATCATCTGAAAGTAAGTCATTTTGTGGCTCCATCATTTCTTCAGTAAATTTTCCAAATGGATAGTAATGATCAGATGGATAGAATATGAAGTTAGCATCTGTATTAAAATATGTTTCTTGCATAAATAGAAGATTGTCATCTCCATTAGAATTTACATAGTGATTGACACTCAATTGTCTTGGTTCTGTGTTTATCACATTTCCAGCTAATTCAGCAGTGTAATAATAATTAACAGTAGTAGCTCCCGAATAGTTTTCATCTACAACAAAAGGATCATCCGAGGATAAATCATTTCTTGGCTCTTCCATAACCTCAGTAAACTTTTCAAATGGATAGTAATGATCAGATGGATAAAAGTTGAACCCAACATTGATGTTGAAATATTGTTCCTGCATAAACAAAACATAGCTTTCTCCATTAAAATTGACATAATGATTGACCGTGAATTGTTTTGGCGCTTGAAAATCAGTCGCCTCCAGTTTTTCATTTCCTAATTCTGCTACGTAATGGTAATTGATTACCTCATTTGTTTTTGTCGGTTTATTAGCTTCATTTGCATAAGTTTTGATTCCTAAAATCGATAACACTGATAGAAGTGCTAATCCTAAAAACAAATATTTCTTTTTTTTCATAACTTCTCCTCCAAATAGATATATATTTAATTATTTTATCATCAACATTTCTTCCCAGCAATACCAATTATCAAAATAACATTCTATTTAGATTGAAAATAATAACATATGGAGAATTTTTAACTTGTGCTATTTTTAATTTTAAGCTAAATATGCCCCGCATACTAAATAGTACGCGAGGCATATTTACTTATTTACACATTCACTTTATATAATAACTCTTAGCGATGTTTCGTTTCAAACAATGGACTTACTGGTTTATTTTCATGAATACGTTTGATTGCATCACCAATCAATTCACCAACGCTGACTTCATCGATTTTCTCGATTTTACGGTCATCTGATAAGTAAATAGAATCTGTTACCACTAAACGTTCAATAGCAGAATCTTCGATACGCTGTAAGGCAGGACCAGATAATACTGGGTGTGTACAAGACGCATACACTTCCTTCGCTCCTGCTTCTTTCAATGCGTTCGCTGCTAGTGAGATAGTACCAGCTGTATCGATCATGTCATCGATCAAGACACATGTTTTCCCTTCAACGTGTCCAATAATATTCATCACCTCAGCAACATTTGCTTTCGGGCGGCGTTTATCAATGATCGCGATCGGTGATTTCAAGTACTCAGCTAACTTACGGGCACGAGTCACACCACCATGGTCAGGTGAAACGACAACCACATCATCGCCTTTGATGTCACGTTCTAAGAAGTAATCTGCAATTAATGGCGCACCCATTAAATGATCCACTGGGATATCGAAAAATCCTTGGATTTGAACCGCATGTAAATCTAGTGTCAACATTCTTGTTGCTCCAGCTTTTTCAAGCATGTTTGCAACAAGTTTAGCTGTGATCGGTTCACGAGCACGAGCTTTACGGTCTTGACGTGCGTAGCCATAATACGGCATAACCACGTTGATTGTTTTTGCACTTGCGCGTTTCAATGCATCGATCATGATCAATAATTCCATTAGGTTATCATTGACAGGACTACTTGTTGATTGGATGATGTAGACATGTGAACCACGAATACTTTCTTCGATATTCACTTGAATTTCACCATCGCTGAATTGATTTACAGAACATTTTCCTAATTCGACACCAACAGCTTCTGCAATTTTTTCTGCTAAAGGACGATTCGAGTTAAGAGAGAAGATTTTCAATCTTGGATCAAAATAATGTTTTGACATGGGGACCTCCGCTTTCTTTTACTGAACAATAGTTTCCTTATAAATAGTAGTCACTTTTCTGAAATAAATCAAGTGATTTTAAAGGATTCCTCAAAATTAAGAAGATTTTCTAATAAAAGCAGAACTTAAGTCGTTAGAAAAAAATACCCAAAATATAAATATGTTAAATTTGCCATTTTCTTTTGAACTTTTATAGGATTTTCTAATGACAGCACTTAAAATATATATTACTATTTAGATGAGTTCCAAAAATGAAAGCGCATTATATTTATGGGGTGTTTTTTATTATTTATATTTTTGCTGAGAATCACAGTGAGAAGAATTTAACTGATGATGAACAGTACAAGATATTTATTTGAAAGTATCGACCATTTGTCATTATCTAGCTGTACAAATCAATCCTTATGAAAACAGACAAATGTTCAGTGAGACTGAAGGCGTCTCAATTCTCATTTTCTACTTTTCTATAGGATCAAACGATTTGTTCCGCTTTAAATTTAAGGAGGAATTTTGTGAAGAAGTCTGTTTTGAAGAAAGTTCATCTAGGGTTACAGGTATTAATGGTTTCCGCATTGCTTGTAAGTACGAGTGCTCCAACCGTACTGGCAATTGAAAACACTTTAACTAATGATACAGGGACGACAGAAACTGCAACAACTGAAAATCCTACTGTATCAAACGCTACTCAAAGCGAACCACTTGCAGAGCAACAAACAGCAGATGTTGCTGAAACTTTACAACGATTAACTATTTTGGGAACTTCGGATGTCCATGGGCAATTATGGAACTGGTCATATGAAGATGACAAGCAAACACCTGTTGGTCTTTCTCAAGTCAGTTCAGTCGTAGCCAATGTCCGCTCAGAAAATCCTAACGGCACGATTCTGATCGATAATGGGGATATCAATCAGGGAACGATCTTAACTGATGATCTGTATAACAAAGCACCACTGATCGATCAGCCAAATCCAATGATCAAAGCAATGAACTACATGAATTATGATGCAATGGTTTTGGGGAACCACGAATTCAATTTTGGGTTAGATTTGATCAAGAAACTGAATAACGAAGCAAATTTCCCTATTTTGTCTGCCAATACGTATGTTAAAGAGACGAATAACCGCTTTGTCGGCGGAACCATGAAAAAAGATATTGATTTAGATGGCGATGGTACGAAAGATTTAACTGTCGGCATCATCGGTTTGACCACCCCGCAAATTCCTTTGTGGGACGGTGCTAAAGTCGATAGTCTTTATTTCAATCCTCTAAAAGATGAGGCGGAGAAAGCCGTTGCTGAATTACAGGATGACACCGATGTCATTATTGCATCGATCCACGCAGGTCGTGAAAATTCCGACCCGACAGCTGCTGCTGATCAGGTAATCAATAATGTTGCTGGAATCGATGCGTATATTTTAGGGCATGATCATCGCTCATTCGCAGAAAAAATCCAAGGACCAAATAGCCTAGTTCCTGTCGGCGGACCCAAAGATACAGGAACTGAACTTGTTCGAATCGACCTTGACCTAACAAAAACAGAAGACAAATGGCACGTTGCCAATAGTACTGCTGCAATCGTCGATACAAAAACAGTCGCTGCAGATGAAACGCTCAAAGAACAAACAAAAGAATACCACGAAACTACAAGAGCATTTATTTCTGAAAAAATCGGAACAGCTACAGCTGACTTTTTACCGCCGGAAGAAGTCACGGGAATCCCAGAAGCTCAATTACGCCCAACAGCAATGATTTCGTTGATCAACAACGTTCAACGAAAAGCCACAGGTGCACAATTAGCTGCTTCTGCATTGTTCAAAGCTGACAGTAAGCTAAACGCTGGCGATATTTCTTATTCAAATATTTTTGATATTTATAAATATCCGAATACATTGGTCAGCGCGAATATCACTGGAGCAAATCTGCTAACATTCATGGAGAAACAAGCAGATTACTACAATACTCCTGGACCGGATGATTTGACGATCAGTTTCAACTCAAATATTCGTGTCTACAATTATGACATCATCTCTGGTGTTTCGTATAAAATCGATATTTCCAAACCAAGCGGTGAAAGAATCATAGATCCAACGATCGATGGTCAGCCGATCGATCCAAATGCAAAATACACAATGGCAATGAATAATTACCGCTATGAGGGTCTGCTGGCACAAGGCTTGATAACAGAAGAACCTCTCGTATCGACAGACCCAGAAACATTACGAGGGTTGATCGCTGAGTATATTCGAGAAAAGCAAACACTTGATCCAGAAGAAGAAATCGAAAAAAACTGGGAAATCATCGGATACAACTTTGACAAAAAGTGGCGCGACCTTGCTGTTCAATTAGTCAACGATGGTATTTTGCACACTGAACCTGCTGCCGATGGACGCACACCAAATGTCAAACCGATCACGAAGCAAGATGTAGTAAACGCTGGTTATGAACCAACTTCGATCACGATCATGCATACCAATGATGTCCATGGTCGTTTAGAAGGCAATGGTAAAGATGTTTTAGGTATGGCTCGTTTGAAAACATACAAAGAACAGATTCAGCCTGATTTGCTTTTGGATGTCGGTGATGTGTTCCAAGGATTGCCGATCTCTAATTTCTCAAAAGGCATGGACATGGCTAAAGTCATGAATGAAGTCGGCTACGATGCGATGGCTGTCGGAAATCATGAGTTTGATTTCGGTTTTGACACAGCAATGGCCTACAAAGATGTCTTAGACTTTCCGATCCTTTCCAATAATACATTCAAAGATGGTAAACTAGCCTTTGACCCGTACAAAATTATTGAAAAGAACGGTAAAAACTACGCTGTCATCGGTGTTACTACTCCAGAAACAGCAACTAAAACACATCCTAATAATGTTGTGGGTGTAACATTTGCTGATCCGATCGTAGAAACAAAAAAAGCGATCAAAGAAATCAACGAATCTGGAAAAACGATCGATGCTTATGTCGTGATCGGTCATTTAGGCATAGATGAAACAACACCGCATGAATGGCGCGGAGATACTTTGGCTGAAAGTCTAAGTAAAGAGTTTACTGATTTGAACATCACGGTTTTAGACGGTCACTCTCATACTGCAGTCGATGGTGGTAAACGCTTCGGTAATGTGATTTATACTCAAACTGGAAACTATTTAAACAATGTTGGGCTAGTAGATGTCGACTTAGTTGATCATAGTAAAAAGACAGCTTCTTTGACCGCTGCAGAAACTTTAGCAGAGTTGCCGGAAAATCCTGCAGTCAAAGCATTAGTTGATGAAGCTAAAGCGAACTTTGAAGAATGGGGCGCTAAAGTCGTTATTGAAAATAATCCTTATCAGTTTAATGGTGAACGTGATAATGTACGAACTAGAGAAACCAATTTAGGAAACTTGATCGGTGATGCTATGCTTGATTATGGTCAGGAAGGCTTTAACCATCAAACTGATTTTGCAGTAACGAATGGCGGTGGTATTCGTGCTAATATCGAACCAGGAAAAGTAACATTAGGTGACGTGATCGCTGTATTGCCATTTGGAAATAGCATTTCTCAAATAAAAGTAACTGGCGCACAGGTGAAGGATATGTTTGAGTTGTCTCTTCGTTCTATGGCGCAAAAAGATGAGAATGGAACGATCATTCTTGATGAATACAATCAGCCAAAACTAGGAGCAAACGGCGGCTTCCTACATGTTTCAAGTACGATCCGTGTATATTATGATTCAACTAAAAAAGGTTCATTGTTGCCAGCAGATGAAGGAAATGGCACTGATAAGACTATCGTAGGAGAGCGTGTCCTTCGTGTGGAAGTACAAGACCGAAAAACAGGAGAATTCGCACCTATAGATGAAGGAGCAACCTATTACATGGCAACCAACGACTTTTTAGCAGCCGGTGGAGATGGCTATGATATGCTTGGTGGCGAACGTGAAGAAGGACCTTCGTTAGATACTGTTTTGATCGATTATTTAAAACAAGCATCCAACTTGCGGTTATTTAACGCTGCGACAAATATCGATCTTGCTCAATATAAGGAAGCTTTCCCAGGTGAACGAATCGTTTCGATTTCAGAAGCTGATTTCAACGAGAAGTTCAAACCAGAACCAACTCCTGAACCAAAACCTGAGCCCAAACCAAAACCGATTCCTAATCCAAATCCAAAAGATCCAGAAAAAGAAAAAACTCCGGATAAAGAAAAAACACCTGACAAGAAAACTGCTGACTATCCAAAAATGGGTGAAAAAGTGGCAGCTTATGGAAGTTTAGGTGTGATACTCATCGGACTTTCTGGATATGGTGTTTATGAATATAACCGAAAACGTAAAGCAAGTTAAAAAAAAGAGAAGTGCTGTTATTATACAGCACTTCTCTTTTTTTATTCATTCATATAAGGAAGCTTTTTCGCATACCCTGCTTTATTTTCTTGTCTCGCTCTAGCAATGGCTAAATCGTATTCCTTTACATCTTCTGTAATCGTCGAACCTGCTGCGATCACTGTGTTTGCCTCAATTTGAACAGGTGCGATCAAGTTCGTTGCCGAGCCGATAAAGGCATGATCGCCAACCGTAGTGCGATGTTTATTTTTCCCATCGTAATTCACAAAGACAACACCACAGCCCACGTTGATATCTTTCCCTAAATCTGCATCACCTACGTAGGTCAAATGCCCCACTTTGGTATGCTCTGCAATCGTTGCATTTTTCACTTCTACAAAATTGCCGACATGAACATGTTCACCGATCTCAGCTTTCGGACGAAGATGAGCAAATGGACCGACATCTGCATTTTTACGTACAATACTTTCTTCAACAACTGATTGAGTGATCTTAACATTGTCTTCAATGATACTATCAACGATCTGAGAATGTGCCCCAATGAAGCAATCCTCACCAATGACTGTTTTTCCTTTTACATGAACACCAGCTTCTATCACCGTATCAGAGCCGATCACAGCACCTTCATCGATATACGTTGTATCAGGATCGACAAATGTCACTCCATTCATCATATGCATCTTATTCAAGCGTTGGTACATGATTTTATTAGCCAAAGCTAAAGCCACGCGGTCATTGATTCCCATCGCTTCTTCAAAGTCAGACATTTGATAAGCCGCGATCGCTTTACCTTCTTTTTTCAGAATTTCAATAATATCTGTTAAATAGTATTCCCCTTGCGCATTGTTCGTATTGATTTTAGATAGAGCATTGAACAGCGCTTCATTGTCAAAACAAAACGTCCCTGTATTGATTTCCTGAACACGCGCTTCTTGTTCTGTAGCGTCTTTTTGCTCGACGATTTTTTCAACGATCCCAACATGATCACGAATAATACGTCCATAGCCTGTTGGGTCTTCTGCATGAGCAGTTAAAATCGTTGCGCTGGCATTTTTTCCTTGATGATAGTCAAAAAGATTCGTCAATGTTTCAGCGGTCAAGAGTGGTGTATCCCCTGTAATGACTAACGTTGTCCCAGTTTTTCCTGCTAAAAGTGACTCAGCTTGTAATACAGCATGTCCTGTCCCTAATTGTTCTTCTTGTAAAGCATATTGGCTACGCTCACCTAAATGGCTTTTGATTGCTTCAGCCCCATGTCCAACGATCGTTACGACTTCACTTGGATTCGTTTTTTCTACTTGATCCATAATGTGTTCCACCATTGGCTTACCTGCGACAGGATGTAATACTTTGTATAGTTTTGATTTCATACGCGTTCCCTTACCGGCAGCGAGGATGATGACATATCTGTTTTCCAATTGCTTCACTCCTAAAAGTTGTTTTATGTTCATTTCATTACTTCAATCTTCATTCGAATCATGTTTTAGTTTAGCTTACTCCTCGTTCTTTTTCAACTGAACCAATTTGTTTTTTACTATACCAATTAGGCGAAAGTGCGTTATAATAGGTTAAAATTTGTAAAAACTGCTGAATAGCTTGTTCCGTTTTTGCTGAGAATCACAGCGAAAAACTAAGCTGGATAATCCAGTTGCTCAAGCCAGCCTCTCGGAAAAAAGATAAAAATAAATTATGACAAATAACGCCATATTTTATTTTTCCTATTTTTCTGTCAAGGCTAAACGGCTTGTTCCGCTTTTATTGCTATCCAGCTACTCAAATCAATCCTTAGGAAAATAGATAAATTATCAGTGAGACAGAAAACGTCTCAATGTCAATTTTCTAATTTTCTACAGGATTAAGCGATTTGTTCCGCTTTTATTTTAAGGGGGTGATAATATGATACTAATTCAAACACGCGTATCTCAATCAAAAGCCCAGTCTTGTTGCTGCATATAAAGTACTTTGGTTGGTTTAAGGATCTCCTTTGACACAAAGTACTTTATCACTTGACTGATAGAGAGGAAATCCATTATGACTAAAAAAATACAACCATATCAATTTAATTTTATAAGAAAACAAGCGAATATTTTACTGCAGGCTCATTTATCTGTAAATGATAAAAATACAGTAAAAACACTCCAAGCGATCGTTCTTGAAAAAATCAATGAACAATTTGGGGAAGACCAGGAAGAATTTCAACCACTGCTGGATGGTTTTTTAGACGCTGCAACTTCAAAGCCAAAACTTGATCAATTTTTAGAAGGTCTTAAAGAAGCTGTTCTGCCGTTTTCACCACCATCAAAACAGCAATTGACAAAGCTATTCAAAAAAACAAAGAAATTAAAAATCCCTGAATGGGATGAATTAGATCTTAGAGACTATACTTTTTATAGCTGGAATGACAGTGGCAAGCAGCAAAAATTTATTGTTGCTTCGATCGACGGAAAATTCGTAGGCGTCCAAGGAAGTATTTCACCGACTGTCCAAAAGGGCATCTGCCCGATCTGCCATGAAACATCTGAAGTTTCACTTTTCATGTCTAAAGTAAAAGAGTCTGGTGATGGCATGTACACGAAACGTGGAAACTATATCTGTTATGACAGTGACAAATGTAACCACAATATTGAACGAAGAGAAGAATTAGAAGCATTTGTTCAGAACGTGCTGTTTACAAAATAATTCTGATATTCATAAAGGAGGCTGAGACAAAAGTGATTAGCTCCGAGAAATAAGAAGGAATTCACGAAAATTGTTTTTCAAATTTTTGTGAATTTCGGCTTATTTCCGAAGGTGCTGCTTTTTTCTCGCCGTTTATTCAGATTTAAAGACCGAAACAAAACTGATTTTTAGTTGTGTTTTGGTCTCTTTATTTATATTCTAATCATTTTATTCTATTTTAAATCCTCTTTCGTTCAGTTATACTTAATTCTAACGAGTATAGCAATAGGAATGAAAGAGGGTTTTTAGGTATGTCAGAATCATTCTCTGCACTAACTGACTGGTGCAAGAAAAACAAAGCACTCCTGCTTATGACAGTGATTATCTATCAAGCAGTGACAGTGGCAATTGGAATCGTCAATTTCCCATATATGGATGACACCGTTCGTCAGCGCGTTGGCAACACAGATTTCGCCAGCACCTATTCAAGATGGGGCAGTGAACTAGCTTCTTGGTTCGTGCAGGGAAGTCGTCATTTAACAGATATGGGGCTTTTCACGCACATTTTGACTGGATTCATATTAACAGTCGCCAGTGTTATCGTCGTTTACACCTTGAATAATAAAAAATTAAGTGCTCTCTCTTTGATCGTTTCTACGTTGATTGGATTGAATCCTTGGTTTTTGCAAAGCATCAGTTTTAGATTCGATAGCCCTTATATGGCATTGAGTATTCTATTTTCTGTCCTGCCGTTCCTTTGGTGGGAAAGTAAGGCACGGATCTTTTTTATTCTATCAGCTTTCAGTATTTTCATGATGTGCAACACGTATCAAGCTTCTTCAGGTATCTATATTGTTATGGTCTTAGCACTTTCCTTAAAAATATTATTGGCTGGCGGAAAAATAAGTCCAGTGCTAAAGAAGAGCCTCTTATCAGCAGGAGCTTACGTCGTTGCTATGATCGCGTATTTGATCGAAACAAAATTCAACCCTGATTTGGCAAACCGCGGAGGTAACGTTGCGATTGCTGCTTTCAAAGATATCCCCAAAACTTTGGTTGCTAACATATCCATGTATCTGCACAGCATCATCGATCAAAGTACAAAAGTTTGGGTGATTTTATTCGTTCTTTTGATTGTACTATTCATTGTAGTGAGCTTTGTTCAGGCTAAAGAGCGGTCGTTAAGTCTTCTGTTTATCGGTCTTTATCTGGTCTTGGGAGCCATTTTAAGTTACGGTGTATTTTTGATTTTCCCAGAAAAATTAGCACTTGCTGCACCTCGATATGCTTACGGCTTTAGTGTTTTCACAGCAATTACTTTGATTCTGCTTTTAGATCATAAACTGTCTCCACAATGGAAAAATATGGCAATAAAAGGAACGATCAGCTTATTCTGCTATTATTTACTATCCTTTCCATTTGTTTATGCTTCGGCGTTACACTACCAAAAAGACGCCTTTGTACGTCAAAGTATGATGCTGGCGATATCTTTAAAAAATCTAGTTACAGCAGATACGAAACAAGTGTATGCAACAATGTTGTTTAAAGACTCACCCGTTTTTAACAACACGAAACAGAATTATCCTATTTTACAAGAAATGGTTCCACCCAATTCAGCCATCTTCTTTCCTAATCAGGTAGTATTCAAAACCTATACAGGCATGGATATAATGATCGAATCGTTTGATTTTACTACCTTTGATAAAGAACATAGTGAGTTGAAATCTTCTGACTACTATTATGATATTTACGAAAAAGATAACCAGCTTTACGTCTTAGTAAAATAGTTAAAGAGTGCGGGACAAAACTAATAATCAGTTTTGTTTCGCACTCTTTAACGTAATAAACGATAGATAACTGGCAGATTCTTCAATAACTTCCCCAAAAGTCGAACCTGATCGACAGTTATCTCAATCTTGCTCTTGTTCTAAAACATCACCAGTTTGAGCATTGATCTTCACCGTATTTTCTGACAATAGACCTTTTTTTACAGTCACTTCCCAGTAAGTCGTTGCTAATTCTTTCTCCAATGACCACTCGATCGCTTCCCCATCTTTCACTGTTCCTTCAGCTATTTCAGTCGCTTCTTCCAATGAAATGAGATCTTTCAGATCCAAAGCATTATCTTCTCCTTGATCGTCACGATCAACCGTTTCTTCACGCTCTTTTGTTACTTCGCCTGAATCTGCATCCACTCGAATATCAAATTCTTTCGTTCCCTCAATCCCTTGTATTTTATAAGAATATGATCCAAGAGAATCTTCTAAATCAATTGAAGTGATGGCTGCACTTGGATAGATTTCTTCAAACGCTGCGATTGCATCCGGCAAACTGATTTTGATCGTTTCCAATCGACTACCCACTGCAGTACTCGTCTCATTTTTTGTTTCCAAATTACTTGTCCCAGTCTCTGTTTTGTTGTTGTTCGCACAAGCACCTAGTGTCAATAACATCAAGGCCATGGAAATGATTATTTTTTTATTCATTATTTTCGTCCTTTCATATAGGTTACGCATTTCTACTTGTCATTTTCGGCTTATTTATACTTTTGATCATTTAAACCAAATTCTTTACCAACACCTCCTTTAATGACCTATCTCATTTAATTTAGTGTTCAAGCTTGTTCTAAACTACTTTTTAAGTGCCTCTAATTTTTAATCTTTTCAGAAGCGTAAACGCCTGAATCAACTCGCCTTTTGCATTTTTTTCGAAAGTCGATAAAGGTCCTTACCATTCCACGAATGATCGTATACATCGGAAGCGCGACAATCATTCCTAAGAAGCCTAAAAGATTTCCTGCAATCAACAATAGAAATACAGCAATAATTGGGTGGATCTTACTTACTTTGTTCATTACGATCGGTGATACCAAATAAGATTCACCGAATTGAATAGCTGTTATAAATAGGATCAACAATATGGCCGTTTTCAAATCCTGACTCAACGCATATAACAGTGCTGGGATAACACCGATAAATGGGCCAAAATAAGGAACGATATCCATCAATCCGCAAATCAATCCTAACAAAAGAGCATTGGGCAACCCAAGTATTTTAAATACCAGATAGCTGCTGACGCCTACGTACGCACATACCATCATTTTTCCACTGATATAAGTAGAAGCAGCGTTATGAAAATCCCGACACCAATCCTTGACCAACTGCTGATAGTCTTCAGGTGTTATTTCCTGCAGCTTACTTGGAATTTTTTCACCATCTTTAAACATATAAACTAGTAATAACGGGATTGTAAAAATAATGATGGCGGAATGAGAAATGACCTCTACGATACCGCTCAAACTCGATCTCGCACCAGAAATCACTTGAATAATGACTCTCCCCATTTGATTTAAGTCCAAAGATTCCAGCAAAGGAGCCACTTTTTCTTCCAATACAGAGCTTTCAACCAGCTGACTGATCGAATAAATAATCGTCGGAATTTGAGCTACAAATTTACCAATTTCTGTAATGATCATAGGCATAACAACTTGGATCCCTAGGAAAACTACCGATAAAATCAATAAAACGATCAAAAAGACGGATAGATTTCTTCGTTTAGTTATTCGTTCCAGCTGCTTAAAAATAGGTAAGAATATATAAAAGATAAACACTGAAATCAAAATAGGTAGTAAAATACTTGATACGATCGCCTCTAATGGTCTAAAAATGAACGCTACTTTGGAAAATATAAAGATCGTTGTTCCGATCAAAATTAAGACAGCCAGTATAGCAACCATTTTTGACTTTTTTAAAAGATCCATTTGTACATCCTTTCCCTATCATTTATGTAACTATTTTTTTGAACCACCCTATTGTTCCCCTATACCATCAAAATGATTTCAGATTTACACAAGACTGAGTATAAATAGTTACTTTTTCACTCATATTTCCAAATAAAACTCCCACTATTTACTACATCACAAACGCTTCTTATCTACTTCAATTTGACTCGTTCTAGTGCCCCATCTATTATCTTTTAAAGTCAATAACGCATAAAAGCGAACTAGATGGATAGTAAAAAAGTGAAAAATACCATATAACGGTGCTAATAAGTAGCACAATGGGTGTTTGAACATGTAATGAACATTCCGAGCATATGCAGAAAGACAAGCCAACAGTAAAAAGAACAGCCAGTCTTTCAATGTTAAATTACCGAAATGCCAAATGATATTATATGAAATAGCACCTAAAAATACGATCCAGAGGAAAATTTCGGTTATTGACCAAACAAAAACCATCGGACGTTTTCTCAACAATTTCATAGACAGAAAGCTTTCTCTAAAGAACGATTTACTCCATCTTGTTTGTTGTTTTAAAAACACACTAATTTTTTCTGGAACGTCAGTGATACATTTAGCTGACTCCTGATAAACTGTTTTTCCACGTTCATTCGCGTAATTTGTGAGACACCGATCGTCTCCTACATGGGCAAGTGAGCCAAATACGGTTTGATTCAAATAGCGATCCAAATTGTTCATCACAACAGTGCGTCGGTAACAACTGATCGGACCAGAGCAGACCAAAATATTTCCTGTGACAGATTGTGACGCTCGTTCTACACGAAAGGCATTATCATACCTCATATCCAATAGATACGATAATAATGAATTCTTTCGGTTTCTAGCGTTGATATGTCCTGTCACAGCTTGAACGTTTGTATCCTTAAACGGACGCATCAACTCATATAACGTCGAAGGAAAAATTTCTCCATCTGAATCCATCGTGAAAAAAATGTCTCCAGTGCTACGCTCAAACGCATATGCTTGCGCAAATCTCTTCCCTTGGTTATGAGGCAATTGTCCGACAAAAACTTTTTGAACAAAATCTAAAGGAAGTAAATGGTGAATTTCTTCTAAAACAGTATCCAATATATATCGTTGACTACCATCATCAACAATAAATACTTCTTTGATCGGATAGGTTTGTTTCGATAGGCCCTCTAATAACTTTAAAAGCGCTGATTTTGATTCATTATAGACTGGAATGACTACGGTCACTTCTAAGTCCGGTGGTGTGCTGGTATCTACCCGATAAAACATCGATAAGCCTGTCTTGATAACTAAATATGTGATCATAAACCAACCATATATACTAAATGCACTCGAAATATGACCTGTTCTCCAAAAACCAATCAATCCTATCAATAAGGCGCAAAACAGAAAAGTAATACACGACAGTATGATATGCTCTCTACGTTTCTTCTTAAATTCCACTAATTTTGCTCTCCTTGATCCTAAGTTTTCTACGTAGATGATGGTTAGATGACCCGCCACCTATCCTAAATACTTTTTCTTCATTTATCGTATACGTTCGACTCATATCGACGATCGCTTTACTTTCGCTCAACAATAATTGATAGTCGATCGAATCATGTTTTGTCAAAATAACGACACAATCATAGATCGAATACATACAGTTATTTTCTTGCATTACCGAAATTATTTCTCCCTGTGAATCTCTAAATGAAGGAACAAATGGATCAAGAATATCTATTTTCGCATGTTTTTGCTTCAATTTTTCGTAGATGTCTAGTGATGGAGATTCTCGAATATCACCAACATTTGGTTTGTAAGATAGACCTACTATCAATATCCGAGCATTTTTGATCGATTTTCCTTGTCCGTTTAAGCTCTCTTGGATTTTAGTTAGTACATTGAAAGGCATGTTCATATTAATATCCTGAGAAAGTTCAATAAACTTGTTGAAAAATTTATTTTGTTTTCCTTTCCAATAAAGATACATAGGATCTAACGGAATACAGTGCCCTCCAACGCCAGCGCCTGGATAAAAAGGCATAAATCCAAACGGCTTAGTTGCTGCTGCATCGATGGATTCCCAAATATCGATACCCATCCGCTCACACATCATAGCCATTTCATTAATGAAGGCAATATTGATACTTCTAAAGGTGTTTTCAAGCAGCTTACTCATCTCCGCTGTTTCCGGGGAGCTAACTATGATGACTTCTTCTATGATTGAGCCATAAAGAATTTTTCCAAGTTCTGAGCTTTCAGCAGTTATCCCACCTAACACTTTAGGGATGTTCTTAGTTTGAAATTTAGCATTCCCTGGATCGACTCTCTCTGGTGAAAAACATAAGTAATAGTCTTTCCCAATTTCCTTATCCCCTTGCTCAAATTTCTCATAGAACAATTCTCTTGTAGAACCTGGATATGTAGTACTCTCAACAGAAATCAACAACTCAGACTCCATATACTTCTCAATTTTGTTCGCTGTAAATTCTAAAAAACTAATATCCGGCTCTTGATTTTGATTCAAAGGAGTCGGCACACAAACACTCAATGCATCCAACTTACAAATATGTTCAAACTCTGTTGTCGCAACAAATTTCCCTTCTTCTACTGCAGACGCCACTACCTCTTCATTTATGTCTAGAATGTGGGAGTATCCATCATTCAAGCTCTGGACTATCTTTTCATTGGTGTCGATTCCGATAACCTCAAAACCTGCGGATACAAACTCCATTGCTAACGGCAATCCGACATAGCCTAACCCAATTACACCAATTTTAGCTTCTCTATTGTTGATTTTCTTTACTAATTTTTCATTCAATGGATCGAGCTCCTATTCATTTTAATTTAGGAAATAAAAGAAATATTGTAGGTAATAAAAAATAATAGAATAGTTGCCCGCTCTTTTTTTCAAGTGACTTTCCTTGTTATTCAATTATGTTTATTTCATTTGAGACTAAACCTAAAAACTTCATCTTAACTTTCCGTATGTATTCTCTTGTATCTGTTTTTCACTTTCGATTTCTTACCTCTTGACGTTACTCAAGCTCCAATGAAAATCTACTTTTCCAATCATATTTTCAGCCGAGATCAATCCGTATACTCGACTATCCGCAGCATACGGTCGATTGTCTCCAAGTACTAAGTAGTAACCTTCTGGAATTGTTTTTGTCGAAGTCAGATCCTCACTCGTAAAATCTTCAGTGAAATTTTTACCATTGCGTTGACTTTCATTGACTTCATCTACTATGAATTTTTCGTCAACAGGCTGATCATCAACATATAACGTGTCCTCTTTATAAACAATTTTTTCACCTGGTAGTCCGATAAGTCGCCGAGCCTGAACATTATTTTTTTCATTCATAAAAGTAACTAGATCGAAACGCCTCAAGTCCGTTCTTTTTTTGATAAGCAATATATCTCCATCTCTTAAATTGGGAATCATACTATGTCCCTGAACAGTCGTCACTTTAAAGAAGATGGAACCGATCGCCAGCGATAAAAAGATCGTAAAAACGGTAGTGAGAATAATGTCCCGAAGTACCGTCTTCTTTTTCTTTCCATTCTTCCTTCGAATGGATCCTTTCGTCTTCCTTTTTCGTTGATTTAAGGACTTAGAGACTTGCTTTTTCTTGTTATGTTGATGTGTATCAGACGTTTTTCTTTGTTTCTTTTCTTGATTCATTCTTTTTTTCATCGCAAACAACTCAAATCATTTTTCTTCTGAAAATGCGTCTTCGTTGACCTTGTAATAGGCAAATGCAGCCTGCTCATATTCTTGTGCTTTGGCAATATCCTTCAAAAATTCTTCGACTAATGTAGGATTGTTATAAAAATTCTTCGTCTGTGTACTTGCATTCATCCCTAATTGTTTTGTGGCATTATAATAACGATTCAACACAAGCTGACCTTCTTGAGAATTGACCGTACTAGCTTTTTTCGTTCCATAACTAGCCATGGCTGTAGCAAGGTAACGGATATTTTGCTGTAGCTTTTCTTCTTCATCGCCTTGATCCCTTGCTAAAATCAGCTGCTCTTCAAAGTCTCGAAGCAAATAATAGCCTTTGACAACAGAATCAGAGTCATCTGCGGTTAGATTCATCGATTGATAGTAAGAAAGATAGCCCGAAGCACCTGCAAACGCCACACTTATGATCATTAAAAAAATCATTAGTTTCAAACTGCGTTTTTTCTTTTTTTGAAGGAGTTTTCTTTGTCCCGCAATTTTTTTATTTTTCTTTTTGCTCTTAAATTTTTTCTTTGGTAGTTTGGCAATTTTTTTCTTCTGTGTAAAGTACTGAAGCAAGAAGAGGAGGCTGCCGATAAGTGCCAAGATTGCTGCTGCAACTCCTCCTATAAATATAGTTTCCAAAATAGACATTTGCCTCAGCCCCTATTCATCTAGCGGTCGCTTTTTACTCTTGGTTCCGTTCGCTTTTTTCTTTTTTCGTGCTAGTTTTTCTGCTTGTTCTTTCTTTTGCTGTTTTTTACGTAGAAATACGATCAATCCGTAAACTACTCCACCTAATGCTAAAACAGCACCAACGATCATTACGATCAACTGCCAGTTAAAGCCTTTTTCCTGTACTAAACCGACATCCCGTTCATTAAATTTATCTGCGTCTTCCTGTGTGATTTCGAACTCTTCTTTCCACGCCCACTTTTGATCACCAGAGGTTACTAAAATATTGGCCACATAAGTACCTGAAACCATTCTTTCCCCGTTCATACTGATAGGAAATTGGATAAAGGAATTTGGCGCCATGCGCATTGCGGTTTGTTTACGTTCATATAAAACAGCTTCATTCCCCTTTGCATTGATTTGTGTCTCTACTGTCATATCATTTAAGAATGCTGGGATCACATTCGAAAAATCCACGAAAATCGCATTTCGGTAATTATTTTGTCCGGCAAATACTTTATTCAGCTTCAAGTCTGGCGTCAGGTCCTGATCCGATTCTTGAAGTAAAAGACCAATGATATAGGCGTATTGATTAATAATTCGAGAACCGCCTTCATTAGACACATTTCCATCCTGGTCAGCTTTCATCAGCTGGATTCCTCCAGCAATCACTCCTTTTGTTCCTGTTTCAGGCATCTTGATCTTGATTTCAACTGTTTTTGTTTCACCAGCTGCTAAGTCAACTGTTTCTGGACCTGAAACAATATCTTCAAAATCAAACTGTAAAGAAGCGTCATTTTCTATTTCCGAATCACCATATTCGATCACACCATTTTGATTAGTAACAGCGCCATTCAAGCCAATATTGACCGTAATTTTTTCAGCACTAGGATTCGATAAGGTGAGCGTAATCGTTTGTTCCTGTCCTTTATTCATCTTTAATTTGTAATAACCAATATTGTCTTCCATTTGATTTTCTGGAAAGTTAAGGCTATAGGTAAAACCTGTAGCACCGGCAACATCGTCTGCCGCTTCACTACTGTCATCTGCATAAACCGAACGACTAAAAAGAACACTCGGCAAAAACGTCAACATGATCAATAAAACAATTCCTATTACTCTTACTCTTTTTTTCATCTCTATAACCTCATGTCTTTTTATTTTTTCTATGTATATTACTATTGATTCGAATCATAAGCCCGAATAAACGGTGAGAAAAAAGCAGCTACTACGCTACGCTTCGATCACATCAAATTCTAAGTGCTAAAGCACTAAGAGTTGAAGGCTTCGGGAATAAGCTGAAATTCACAAAAATTTGAAAAGCAATTTTCGTGAATTTCTTCTTATTTCTCGGAGCTAAACGCTTTTGTCTCAGCCTCTTTAGGAAAAGCTGATATTATTGAGCAGCTACGACTTTCCAAGTCACTTTAGCTGTATATGTGTCAACAGCCATGTTTGATGCTGTTGCTGCTGGAACAGTTAATTTAACAGAGTTTCCTTCTGTAGCATCTGTACTGTTACCAAAAGCCATGATATAACGTCCTTTTCCTTCTTGTGCTGCTTGATTTGCAGTCACAATTGTTTGAGCGCCACCATTTTCAGTCAATTGGAAAGCTGGTGTTAGATTTGAAGGAATTGCATTTGTGTTATCGCCTTGCGCTGCTACAAATCCATTACTGAAATCAATAGTAGAACCGCTTAATGCGTTTGAGCTAGCCCCCGTAAATTGTTGTGTCATTTCAGCAGTTACAGTGTAGCCAAATGTTCCCCCAGCACGGATATCACGCCATTGTACATAAGCACCACGTGTTGCTGCTTCTGGGCCTTCACCGAAGCTTGCTGCTGTTGCATAAGCTGTTACTTCGTTTGCTGAAGTTTTGATTGTGCCAAAGTCTAAGTTAGAAGTTCTTTCAATCATCAATGGTCCTAAATCTGGGTTTACAGTTTCGCCTGGTTCTGGATTAACAGGTGGTAAAACCACATCTGGATTTTCTGGATCGACAACGCCTGGGCTTTCTTCGTCGCCACCTTCTTCAACTTTTACAGTTCCAGTTGATTCTAATTCTGTTGGAGCTGCCATTGCTGCTGTCGGCGCTAAAGCACCTAGTGTTAGTGCAGCTACGATCGCTGCTGATGATAGTGTTGTTAATTTCATTTGTATTTCCTCCTGTATGTTTCTATATAATTTATTTGATAACCTGGACGAATCCAGAAGTATCACATGGTTAAGGTAACTCGGCTAAAATCCAAGTCAGTTCTGTTGCATATTGTACTGGGTAGATTTTTGTTGCATTCGGAATAGCCAATCGAACAGCAGAATTGCTATAAGCCGGCTTTCCAGAAAAATCATCGATCAGCGCATTGCCCGATGAATCTACCACTGGAAGTAATGTTGTCTCCATATTGTTGCTATTTGTTTCAGAAGCGCCAAACGCAATCGTCCAGACACCACGGCCACTGCCTGGGGAAGCTGTTGCTAAGTCATAGGCTGTGCCGATTGAGTTTAAAGCAATCGTTTCCCGGGTAACCGTAGGGGATTCACTTGTTCCACTACTATTTGCCCAGCCTTTATCTAGAGATAAAACGGCGCCATTCAACTCTTGCTCATTGGCATTTTGAATCACTGTATTTCTAAACTGATGATTCTGTTTGACTTGTAAGGTCCAGCCAGTTGAATTGGCACGCTGATCAGTGATTTGGATATAGCTGCCTCTCGGACCAGTCTCACTTCGAAATTGTTGTGCTAATGCATGATAGGTGCGGTTTGTACCTGAAATTTTAGCTTTGCCAAAATCAAGCGACGACACATAATCAATACGTAGAGGCCCTTCTGTGGACGGCCCTTCACCAGGATCAACGACTTCTTCAGGATTTTCCGGGTCTATCGGATTTGATATTGCACTGCCTTCAACAGTTACTGTCCCTGGTTGTGTGATAGAACTATTTGTCGCTTGAGCAGATGAACTAAAAAACGTTAAGCTTGTCAACATAATGATCATGCTGGTAATGATTTTAAATTTCTGTTTCTTCATCTATTTCTCCTCCTTTACTCGTTTGCTTACTAAGAGTAAAAGAAGGAAGAGCACGAGCAGACCTATTCCGACAAAACTAAAGTTACGGATAAGTTCCCCTGTACTTGGAAGCTTGCCAACTGGTTTTACGACGACCTCAGACTCTTGTTCAGTGGATGACCCTACTTCTGGTAAATTTTCACTTGGTTCGAGAGAATCTTCATAAAACGAGATCTTTCCCCCCGTAGTTACTTGTCCGCCAGCTCCTTCTGTTCCATAAACAGTCGAAGGTACTACGGCTATGCTGATCAGCAAAATCAAAGAGCTGAGTAAAATAATCAATTTGTTCATTCTCATTTTCTCTCCTCTTACGGCTGTCCAGCCATTACTTTCCAAGTGATCACACCAACATAGTTTCCTGTGTGGACAATATCTGATGATTCAATTTGCAGTTTTACACCGTCTGTGCCAGTTTGTGATCCCCAGCTATTACTGATATCGATGCTTCCAGCAGAGCCGTCAGCATTTAGAAAGACTGTTTGTGCATTCGTATCTAAAATCGTTTCTTTCCCTCGATACACGTAACGCAAAGCATTAACCAACTCTTGTCCTTCTGTATTTCTCATTGGGGTCGATAGTGACGCTGTTAGTGTCCAGCCATTTGCTGTATCTGCTCTTGTATCAGTAACGATCAACGGCTGGTCGATCGATGGATCATCCACACGTTTTGTTGTTGCGTTGTAAGTAAGTGAACCAAAATCTAAAGCATTCGGTGCTGACGCTAAACTCAAGATACCTTGTAGTTTGTATCTGACCGTTACTTCTGTATTATTGATCACTACCTCCGTCTCATTGTCAGGACGTTCGGCGATTTCATATCCTGCACTTTCTAAATCAGTTAATTGTTTTGTCACACGCTCTTCTTTAGTCAAATCGATTTTATCTCCAACCTGACTGTCGATCGTGATCGTATAGCCAGGAAGTACTTGACCGAGTTCATTGATAAATTCGACCGTCAATACAGCATCTACATCGACTACTGTCACTTTGATCGTCCCAGTAATATCTTGTGCTAAGCCAGAATCTGCAGCTTTAACTGTTAATGTGACTGTATATTCTTTAGGCTGGATATTAGCGATGTCATTTAACCCGCCAAAATCAGTGACTGTGACCAACTGACTTAAATCTGTTCGTACTCCTCCAGAAAGCATAAATGCTTCTGCCTTAGAGTTCTCCAGAATATAGGTAATCAATTCCGGTTCGGATAGGTCACGAATATCGACGTATGATGCTTCGAAATCTGACCCAGAAACACCAGCACCCTCATCGTATACGATCAAAGTTGAATCAACTACTGTCGTATTAGGATCAGCTTGCCCATCAGCATTGACTGCACGATCTGAAACTTTGATTTTAACTGTATGTTCTCCAGGTGTCTGTGCAGCTTGCGCGGCAGTCTCAGGATCGTCATAAGCAAAATCAAATCCTGTATTAATTGGACTGGTATCTGCCACATCCTTGACCATATCTTTTGGATCAGGTAATCCATCATTTAAAGAAATGTAATAAGTCACTCCTGACGCAGTTGGCGGTGTTTTATCAAGAACCGTTTGTGTCACTTCTTCTGCCTTCAAACTAGCAAAACCGTAAGCATGAATAACAGATCCTGCTGTAAAATAATTTCCAGAAGGAACGGTGATCGACCAGTCTCCGTTAGCATTAGACTGCGTTGTAAAGTTGTTTCTAAATTCTATTGGCGTCGTCGTATCCTCTACTGGTGAAACCACCTTATCTGTAGATGGATCCAATGCAGGTGAAATAGAATTATCAACAGGTACATCCCATAGACGAATATAAGCATTTGGGATTGCATAACCATGAACAGTTATTGAACTTGAATCTCCATGATTATCTGTAGCCACACTATGAATGGCAATATTTGGATCAGGAACTCTCGTAAAAAGAACTCGCTGTGCTTGTGTTGTAAAATTCTGATTGAAATTATTCAATATTGCACTGGTCATAGCATTGGACAGAGTGATTGTCGGCTGTGCATTTCCCCCATAAGTAAGACGCATATTACTCATTGGTTCATATTGAAAATCTGATCCACTATCATCTGCAGAACCATTCATGTTGCCATAATTCCATTGATAAACATTTTGGACAGATACGTCCAAAATTCCTCCGGAGGAAATCAATCCGCTACTTGCATTATTAGTCCCTGTTAGAGTTCCATGCTTTTGTAAATTTACTCTAACTGCGTCGCTAAATTGGAATTTCGTTGTTGTTGCTGTTCCTCCCATATATATAAGGTTCTGAACATAACTCGTACTATCACTTTGAACATCTAATGAACCTTTTGCATTAATCGTAAATGTAGATGCTGCATTGGCATGAATTAAATTCGTATTAGAGGCTCCCATGTTTTCACCTTTAACATTTAATGAGCCGTCAATTGAAATTGTTCCACCACTCATCCAGATCGGCGTTTGAGAAGATCCCGTTCCCGTCCCGGGATTTGAATTACCAGTCCCGTTATATGCGGTTGTCAAAACATTCAACATAGCGCCTTCTTTTACTGTTAAAACAGACGTTGTTCCTTGAAGATTAATCACTGTTCCATTGGTCGCGTGGTTATTGATCATGTTTACTGTTGCGTTTTTACCAACAGTCAGTGCAGCAGAATTTCGTAAAGTTACGTTTGTATTCCCGCCTTCTGCCGTAGTAACCGCATTGCCACGTTCAAATGTTACTTGTGCACCTTCTCCTACATCAAAGTTTCCGCCATTTATATCTAAAACATTACTTCCCCGTGATGATAGATAGAACTTGGCATTATCTAAAACTTTGGCAGATGACACACTCAATGAGGATTGGCGTTCATTGTTTACCGACCAGGTTCGTATTGTATCGCCATTTTTGCCAATCGACGTATACGTAGCTTGCTGCTCTAAATGAGTGTCTCCATCAATATATAACTCTGTCGTACCAGCTTCCATAAATTGAGAACCATATCCCTGATAGTCCTTCAGCGTCATCTTACCGCCTGAATCATAAATCAACGCTCCCCAATAGTTTCCATGATAAACATCCATATTATTGAAGCTGATGTCCCACGAACGCCCACCATTATTATTTGCAGAAACAAAGTGATGCACGATCGCACCAAAATCCAATGTATAGCCATTGCCCTCTACAACTACTTTTCTTGCTGTACCAGCAATGTCAAAATAGTTATGCACCATTCCACCACTCGTATTTGCCCGCGTCGTACTTCTAAATATTTGTTGAGAAGCACCTCCAGATGGACTAAATGCAAAATAACTTGTAGCAAATGTACCTGCTGTAGTAAATAAATCTGCTGTAATTTCAATGTTTGGTACATTATAGTCATGAAGTGCGACTAAATAACCAAGCATTGTCTCAACTTGACGAGTGTGGGTGGCTTCACTGCCAAAATTTATTTGAGTATTTGTTCTTGCCGCACCCGTCAATCCATTCGTTGTCGCACTAGCTGCTGTATGAGAGGATTTATAGATTGGTCCCGAAAAGTTTTTCGATATGACATCAATATTTACAAAATCAAAAATCCAAAAACCTTGAGAACTGCCTGTAGTAGAGGCATTCAGTAATCCTATTGCTAAATTTCCAAAGTCAAAGGTATGACCATTTCCGTTAATTGTGATACTACGGGAACTCGCAGCCTTATTAATATAGAAATATACATTCTCTGCACTAGCCATATCCACAGTATCTGTGCTAAATAGACCATCGTAATTTTGTAAAACACCTGACAATCTAATATCATTCTGTAATGAAATCGTTGTGATAGACGTATCCGCTAAAGCTTCAACAAAACTTTGCCAATCTGTGATTTCAGCTGTGTTCTCAGCATTCGGGCTAACTGAAACTTCGTCTGCTAAGGGTTTGATTCCCTCGAGTGCTTTTATTTCCGATGATTCCTCGACAGAAATTTTCAACTCTTGTCGTTTCGCCGAATCTATAGTGTCACTCAATTCAAATGTATATTCACCACTAGCATCTGCGGTAAGCATCAATCGTACATTTTCTTGTTCTACATCCATTGAAATAGTCAATACTCGTTTTGTTTCATTCCAACTAAAAACTGGCAGTTCACTTTCTTTTTCTTCTTGAAGCATATTCTCTTCAGCTTCAATATCAAAAGTTATACCTTGCGGAATGAATAGATTTAGTTCTCTTTTGATTTCTGCCGGAACTTGTTCTATTGCATCTGACTTTTCTTCAACAGTCGGTTGAGGTATCTCTAACTCTGTCTTTTGCCCGAGTTCCTCCATATCTCGTGTATCAGAAATATCTAAATGGAAAGCTTGATTTTCACTAACCTTTTCTTCTACCAACGTAAGAGAAAGGGGCTCTTTAGCAAATAGCTTAGTCGCTGAAAAATAAACCTGTCCAAATACAGCCAAACAAAGAATTGAAACTGTAAGGATGTTGATATACATTAATCGTTTTTTTCTTGTTTTATTCATTTCATTCATTTTCCCTCCTTGTATCTTAAATTTTTAGCTATTATACGCGACCACCTCCTTTAAAAAATTCGTATCTTTATTTGAATCAAGTAGATATCCAACTGAACGAACCGTGCGTAAAATCTTTGGGTCAGCACCGCCTTGCTTTAGCTTATTTCTTATATGGAAAGCAACATTTGCTATACGATAGGTTTTTATAGAATTATCCACTTCTTCCTTCCCTCCCCAAACATAATCTGAAATTTCTTCATATGTAAATGCCTGATTGACTCTGCTCGCTAACAAAGACACCATTCGATACTCCAAACGTGTAAGGCTCACTTCTGACTTATTCGGTAGTTTCATGCTACAATTTAAGGAGTTCAATTCGAGCTCATTGCTGGCTTTTGATTCACCTATGTTTTTTTCGTCTGTTCTGTGAATCAATTTTAATGTGTTCTCAATGATGACAAACATTTCATCATCCGATATATTTCTGCCAAGATTACCTAACACACCTAATTCAAGGTTGATTTTCTTACTGATTTCATTGTCAGTCTTTGATTTCACCCATATCGGTAAAAGTGATTGTCTTTTGATCGATAGAATCAATTCAAGGACTTGATTTTGATTTTCCTCTGAGCTGTAAATCAATACGCCGTGCATCGTATCTAATTGCGCCAATAATTGTTGTTCATCAGAAAAGTGAAAGTCACATATTTTAATAGAAGTTGGTATGAAATAGTCTTTAGTATTAAAAATTGCCAAATTATACATAATTTGATTTCTCCTTTCTTTTGTTTGTGCACAAAAAATATATTATATTCCCCTTTTTTACACAAACTAGGTTTGTCTAGCCAAAGGACAAATCAAAAAGAACAAAAACAGCCGATTCGAACCAAAAACTCGTCGTTTTTTAATTATTATTTAATTTAAATATATTTTTTTAATAAAAATATGAGAATTTTCTTTATGTTTTTTCTTCAAGAGGAGAAATTTTAGATAAAATCTGCCTTACTTTTTTTGTTATGATTCTAGAATATTATGATTTTGGAGGAAATAATATGAATGAAATAGGTTATAAATTATTATTAGACACATCAACTAAACGAAAAATTACTATTTTAAATTTATTATTGGAATCGGAATTACCTATTCTAATTTCTGAATTAGCTGAAATATGTGAAGTTTCTCAAAAAACCTTAAGAAGGGATATTCAAGCCTTAAGTAAGCTGTTTCCAGATTCATTGATTTTAGAAAACTCTTCATTGATTCTAAATATCTCGACAGATATGAATCCGATTTTGAGCTATATCGAAGAAGAGGTGAAAAACAATATTTTATTTTCTATCGTGGAAGATACTTTCTATGGTCGTAGTGAAACGATCGATTACTTATCAGAAAAGTTCTTCATCGCTGAATCTACTCTTCGTAAATATTTATCTGTTTTAAAAGAGGTATTAGAGGATTTTGATTTGACCCTGAATCTTTCACCAATTGAAATACTTGGAGATGAAGTCAATGCTCGTTACTTTTATTTCCATTTTTTTGAACAAGTGGCAGAATACAATCAACATTCTTATTTAAAAAGTAGGCATATGGACTTGTATGCGATATTGAGGAGTCTACTCCATAATTATGGCTTGATCCTTAATGTTGACTATCATCGATTCGTCCGCTGGATGACCGTCAGTGAACAAAGAATACGGCAGCAAAAGTTAGTCTATCTAGACGCAAAAATTTTAGATAAATATCGCCATAGTGATACATTTATTATGTTGAAAGCAGCAGCGAAAAAATCATTACGTCCAGATTCTTACAACTTGATTACGGACTCTGAAATCGTGTTTGCATTTCTGATTTCCTTAGACACGATCGTTTATGATGAGAAAAGCCACTTTTTGCCAAATAGCTTTTTACAGGCAACAGAGGATTTCGAGCACTTAGTCACTAAATTTTTCCAACATTCCGGTTTGAGTTACCCCTTAAATGTTGAACTAAAAGCAATCATCAAGGCCTTTCTGGTGAATGAAAAAGCATTACAGGAACTTTCTCCTTTATTTCAAAAA
Source organism: Enterococcus sp. 9D6_DIV0238 (assembly GCF_002174455.2). NCBI lineage: Bacteria > Bacillati > Bacillota > Bacilli > Lactobacillales > Enterococcaceae > Enterococcus > Candidatus Enterococcus dunnyi. The sequence goes on along the minus strand of NZ_CP147246.1, from coordinate 2,128,330 downwards.
AATGATTCTAAATTCAAAGCCTTGATGGAAAAAAAATACCCAAAAACAATCGAAACTTGGACGACCATTCTTAAAGATAATCATGATTTCTTATATAAAGAAGATTTAGCGATCAGCTTAGCTTCCTTAACTGAAGCGAAAGTCAATCGTAGTAGTAAAATCCTTTTTGCTTTGAGCGGAACTTCTGCTGAAACAGCTTATTATAAATATTTGGCGCATAAATATGTACCGAAAACAGCGGAATTGGCTTTCGTATTCAACCAGCCGATCGACAATAATTTGATCGAACGGCTGGATATCGATGTCTGTATTTGTAATTTTCCTTTGCCTTCATCGGATATTGGCTGCACCTTCTTTAAATTTTCTAGTGTGCCTTTAGATCGGGAATGGGAAATCTTAGCTAAAAAGCTGACCACTATCTAAGGTATTTTCTACAGCTAAAAGGGACTGGTACATAACTCTACGAGTTACGCCCCAGTCCCTTTTAAAACGAATAAACGGTGGAAGCAGAAGTAACTACTACGCTTCGCTTCGATCACATCAAATTCTAAGTGCTAAAGCACTAAGATTTGAAGGCTTCAGAAATAAGCTGAAATTGCTGTAAAACACAACGAGGAACGAGTTGATGTCGCACAGTACCTACTTGGTCACAAAAATTTGAAGAACAATTTTCGTAAATTCCCTCTTATTTCTCGGAGTTGAACACTTCTGTCCCATCCTCTTTCTGATTTTATCTATTAATTGCTATCATTCAAACGATAGATCTCTGCCAAATCCTCCTCATCAAATGGTCGATCTTTATAATAAAAGGCACGATCTCTACTATTGATTTCCCGCAACACTTTACACGGATTCCCAACAGCAACTGAATTAGCGGGGATATCTTTTGTTACAATACTACCTGCACCGATCACACTATTTTCACCGATCGTCACGCCAGGACAAATGGTTGTATTTGCTCCGATCCAACAGTTATCTTCAATAGTAACTGGATCTGCATACATCAACCTTCGATGATCCGGATGAATCGGGTGCCCAACCGTAGCAATCGTTACTCCTGGTCCAAACGCTACTTTATTTCCAATAGTAATTTTTCCATCATCAATAAATGTACATCCCATATTCAAATAGCACTCTTCACCTAACTGAATATTACGGCCGTAACAAAAATAAAATGGTGGTTCGATCCATGCATTGACTTTTGTCCCAAAAATGTCATCCAAAAGTTGAAAACGTTCTTCTATTTTATCTGGTGACAGCTGGTTAAACTGCCTCATCTTCTTTTTGGCCTGCATCCGTTCCTCCGGCAGGTTTTCACAGTTATCTAAAAACAATTTTCCAGCAAGAATTCTTTCTCTCATCCTCATAAAAAATGTCCTCCCTTATGTACCCATTCTTTAGTATACGCTATCATTTCCATTAAATACGTGTTCATCTACTAAAAAAGAAGCAAAAGAAAACTTCTGCTCCACTTTAACAATTGTTTTCAATTAGATTGTCTGCTTGACCAAGCCAGGGTGAACGACCATCACCTGTCTTAAAAATGGGAATTCGCTGACCATTTGATCAAACTCATCACCTGAATCAAGAAACTCCGTTGTTCCTTCAATATAAAAACCAGCACCAGCACCGATCGTGCCTTGAACCTCTCTAGAAGCTAATGTTATTTTGATTTGATTATTTATCGCTAAATCTGCTTGTGTTGAATGCATGCCAGCCATTGGCAGTAAAATACGATCATCTTCTGTCAATTTCAAATAACTATTCCACGTATTCGTCACGTGCGCATCATTATTCGCCCATGTCGTCAAAGAAACGGGTCCTTCATGTGCTAAAACTTCTTTAAATTTTTCATTGAACATACCTTTTCCTCCTATTTATATATTGATAAAAAATAAGAATAAACCATTATTCTAAGAGTACCACAAAACGTTGATTTTAAAAGGCGAACAAAAAGTAAAATAATCAATAGCTATTTTAGCAAATACATGATAAATGATCTTCTCTTTAAACAAAATAACTGCTAATTAGTATGACGTAAAAAATAACCTTTAATATCTTCCAGCATGAAATCCTTAATTAAGGTAACCTCCTGTATTCGAGCACCTTTTTGCAAAACCTCTTCACAAGAAATAAATGACCAGTTCTCTTCATTGCCGCGATATTTAGGATTATTTGCATAGACAACTCCTGTGATTCCTGACCAGATAATTGCTGAACTACAGAGTGGACAAGGTTCAAAAGTAGAATAAAGCCAGTAATCTTGAGGGAGTTTATCTACGTTTAACTTATCACAAGCCTCCCTTATCGCATTGATTTCGGCATGTGCAGTCGGATCATGGGTTTCGGTCACCGTTGTCTCACCCTGTGCGATGATATTCATTTTTTCATCAATAACTGCTGCGGTAATCGAATGGTTTGTCCATTGATTGTGGATCAACTGTGTCATTATTTTTTCATTGGGATGTTCAGACATGTTTTCATCACACTCCTATACTTTTGTACTGATTGTCTTTACGAATTTCTTCTGCAGCATTCTCATGGTATGCTGTTCCCATTAAGTAATAATACATATCCGTATTCTTTTCAGACTGCGGCATGTTCTTCAAACCATCTTTCGCATAATTTTGAATTTCTTCGACACTAATTTCTAATTTGTCTAATAGTAATTCGTTTAAAAATTTGACACTTAACAATTCCATTCTAGCTCTCGAATTTTTTCGTCCATCTCTATCGCCTCTTTCCATGTAGCTAACGCTTCATACAATCGCAACCGTTTGTATCCTTTTTTCGCCGATATTGTTCTAAATGTTACTTCTATTATCATCTTCAAATTTCCTACAACCACCTTTTCCTTAATGATGTATTTTCTTTTTCAACAATCTAGTTACCTTTAAACCTTCCTCAATCTCTTCTTTTGCTACTTCTCTTTCAAAATTTTCATAAGATAAAATCAATTTAATTGCATTTTTCAGTATAATTTTCTGTTATTTCTAGAAGTTTTTTATTATCCAATTTTATTCTCCTATTCATCACAACTGAAGGAGGAAAACAGAGTGAAAAAAGGGGAGTCAGCGTGTTGATATTTATGATAGGTTTTTCTCTATTAGTAATATTCAGTGTTTTATTGATGAAACTATCAAATTCTGATTGTCTAACATGCGTTGGGATAATTACTCCGTTTATTTTGCCGATTGGTGCTATAGGAATTATATTAGTGATTGTTTCATTTGTTAAAGCAAAGAATATCAAAAACGATCCTTTTTGACAACTTACTCACCAATCAGAGTTCCTTGATGAAAGATCATTTTCCACTCACCAAATTCATTTATCCATACATTGCTCCTCATTGAAAGACTATTATCATTATCATCTTTAAGTTTGTAAATGGATATCACTGTCTTGTCATCAATGATTTTTATATCATACTCCAGAATCACAAAATTTCTAACCCCTTGGTCTAATTTCTTTAGCTCTTTATAATCCTCATAGTGTTTTAATTTTCCAGAAGAAGTAATTTCACTAAATCTACTATCTAATAAGCCTAGAATAGACTTCATATCATGTCTAACATCGCTGTCAAGGTGCTGAATATCTAATTTTAAAAAAAGTCTTTCTCCATAGCAATATTCCTTTCAAGTTGACGTTTTTACTGAAAAAAACAAAGTGTTAACGCCTGGAGTTTATTTTAGATTCTTTTTGATAACTGCTATTTCTACTTTAATTTCAGAAATTCTATACTAATTCATCACAGATTATTTAAATTTCAATTGTATTATATATTCATAATAAACAAATAGCCCTAACAAACAAAACTTTTTCATTTTTAACTCCTTTTCCTACCTTACCTAAAGGTAGGTCTCTTTTTTATAAAGAATTATTTATTTATTTAAAATTGACAAAGCTACTTCATTCACTTAACATTGAATAGAAGAAATTGATCTTTTATACCAAAAACGAGTGTTTTCGATAATTTGCTTAATTAATAATTCAATGAATATAGAATACTGATATTGCTGGAAGTTATCCTAGTTTTGGGACAGCTTTTTTATTTTGCCAAAAACGGCGTTTTTGGTAATCCTCAGAACGCCCACTCAAGATAATACCTCAGTTTATAAACTGAAATGATCTTAGAATCGCTCTGCAATAACGTAGGTTTACGATATATAGATTTAGTTATAAGTTTTGGTGATTTTTTAGCTTTTTTTACTGACTATAAGTATTCAGTATTATATTCTGTATATCCTTCATAGTAATAACTAACATCGATACCTTTCATGTATGTTTCCCGATCGCTTACTAAAGACATTAGTGCTTGCTTGATTAAAAAAGCAATTTCCAAATCATTGACCGGACTTCTTTCCATTGCAGAAAGATAGTCTCTTTGTTAATCAGATTCCAATCAATGACTTTTTTGATTTATTGTTTAAGAATCAAATACAGCCATATTCTTGTACTACGACCATTCCCCTCACGAAAAGGATGTGCAATGTTCATCTCAACATACTTTACTACAATTTCATCGATTGTTGATTGAGGCATTTGATCAATATGATCTAACGAGACGTTCAAATACATTACTGGTGCAAACCTAAAATTTCCTTTATCAATATTTACCATTCTAATTTCACCGGCAAAATCAGAAATATCAGAAAAAAGGTATCGATGAATATCTGCTAGTCCTTTGAAGGTTCCTACTTCTAGTTTATCAATATTCCCACTATCGTATAATTTCTTTGCATTCGATTTACTGATCTTTTCTTCTACTCTTGCCAATTCAACTTGATTTGTAACGCCTAATTTATTCGTTAACATCTTTTCCCTCCTGGTCTTCTCCTTTTATCTCAGAATAGTAGCAAACTATTGATAAATAGATCGCAGTCACTTTTTCAAATGAATGATTCTTGGATCCTACCCAAAAAGGGTTATCTTTTCATATTTGCCAAAAAAATGACGTGTTTCTTCTATAATTACTATAACGTATTATAATAACTATTAGAAAGGAGTTTTTTTATATTAAACATCCGAAAAATTGAAGAGGAACTTGAAAAAATTCTCTCCAAAGAAAAACGCTCTTGGGTTCGATTATTTGAGTTGATCCGTGTAGTAGAAATTGGTTCTCTTTGGAAACCAGAACATAAATCATTTACACACTGGATTCAACACTTAGCTTATGAGTCTGGAGTAACAGAATCTTTAATCTGGAAAAGAAAAAAACTGGAGAAGTTTACTATGAGTACCAAATGAAGGGCAAAGGTGTTACTGTACCACGTATTGAAGACGTTGATATCAGTCCAGATAACTTTGAACTTGTGAGAAAATCAGTTAAGACAATTCGGCAGGAAGACGAAGGCAGCATAATAAAAAAGAATAGCCACACTGAGATTGGCTACTCAAGAGAAGAACAACATTTAGCTTTATCTGTTGCAGATATTGCGATTTCATCAACATACAATTCTTGGTTAAAGGATTTTTCTAATTTGAATGTCGATTTGCTTACAAGTACTTCACAAAAAAAGATATATAAACTTTTACCAAATTTTTCATTTTATTCCTCTCTAAGTGATCGAGTACAAACCATAGACTTCTTATTACTTGAAAACCACACTAGTGAACCTCATCAACTAAATTTGAATTCGATCGAAGTCGTACTCTCTGAAGAGTAATTGCAGCGCTCTTTCAAAAGCCAGCAATACTATCAACACGTGAATTATTTATGGTTTGCAATTCCTTCTGTAAAAATAGCAGACATTGGTTTTAAAATATCTGGTGAATATGGCATACTTGAGGTAAAAGAAGGGATGGTGACTTCTGTATGTAGAGAAGTTCCATATGTGGAAGCTTCTAGTAAAATAGATGTCTATCAGGAGGCGTTAATCAAATCATTCCAAAGATAGTACAGAGCAATCAATAAAAATATAGCCTATGGAAGTCCACTTATATAGAATTAATCCAACCAAACATAAAGACCAAGCTATGTAAGCAACTGCTCACAATGCTTGGTCTAATTATTTTTGATCAATATAGCTTCTCTCATTTAGGCGTAATATAAGTTAACATACTTACATAGTCTACTGGAATTATACGTGTAGATACAATCCCTAAACCAAGAACATTCATTTCAGATATACTAATTGATCCATCCTCATTTACCTGTTCCACAAAAGCTACATGACCATAGACTTCATCTGCTCCCAAAAATCCTGCTGAAAAAGATACTGCACTACCTGCTCTAGGAGTATTAGTTACTTCAAACCCTCTTTCCTTTCCAGTAATTCCCCAATCTTGACCATTTCCCATCGTTAAATCAATGTCCCCACCTAATTGAGTAATCCGATTATACACATATTGTGTACAATTTCCTGAAGCATAGCTATTGTAGACATCGTGATTCACTCCATCAAATGGTTTGAAATCACTACTACTACCTAGTATCTCAGACGTTTCCGCATTATCATATTGAGTAAGGTTGTAGGCTTCAATAATTCCATTCAACTTTTGATTATACAAGACATCAGTAGCATATGTTCCTGTTAATGCTAATGTCGCATTATCATAGGTATTAGCCACACTTTTTCGTGTACTCTGATATAATTCATTATTCGTTAATAGTTGTGCATAATCTGTTATGCTTTCATTCATACTGGGATATTGTCTAAAATTTGATTCAACTTGATATAAATTTCCTGTACCATCATCTTCATACGTTGGAAAAACAACAAATTGGCCTTCAAAATCCCCTTTAATTCCAAATAAATTATTGTATGGTTGCTGACTTAACTGACTACTTCCAGATCCCGACTCTAAAATGGCTTGTGCTATCATTACAGATGCAAACAAATCATATTCTTTCCCGATATTTTGAGCTTGCTCCCAAATGCTATTAATAAATGTTGATGTCGCTTCATCTTTCTCATAATGAATGCTCCCTACTTCTGAAAAAATAATTGTACTTTCAGACTCTGTTTCAGAGAATTCTTCTGTTATTTCTTCGTTATTATTGATTGCCGTAGATTCATCAATAAGTGCACCTTGCTCAATTGATGTAGTAGATGGAACTTCTTCATAACTAATTGTAGCTTCTTTGTTTATAGATTCATCTGCAAACTCTTGCGATTTCAAATCTCCTATTTCAGCTTCTTTTGATTCCACTTCAGAATCTTCTTTCACTCCTTTCAGATCATTCTTAATATTGTCGGTGTTAGTTGTCTCAATTGGATAATACTCTATATTAGTCTTTTCAGAAGCCAACACTACATGACTTGATCCAACTGCTCCTGTAAAAGCTAGTAGGGCTATTGAAAGTAGTGACATTGTTTTGTTCATTTAAATTCTCCTTTATTTTATTAATCAATAACTCATTATGAAACTCTTTTATTACTGATAAATCTGATCCATCAATGATCAATACATCTAATTCTCTTTAGAATTCTTTATTTGATAATTTTATAAGTTAAAGAGGTTGGTTTCCCTTATACTTTAAAGCAATGCTAATATTTGAAGTAGTTTCATAAATATGTATCAATATAATACTAAGTATAAAAGAAATATAGCCTTATTTTCAGTCAAAAAATATAATACATGACAAATCTTTTGAAAAAATGTCGTTTATAATACTAGCTGATTACTTTTAACTTAAATTCAAATCTATGTTTTGTTATACAAAAAGACCCCCAAAAAGTTAGATTTTCAAATCTGACTCTTTAGGGACGGCATAATTATTAAAATAGTGCTCCAGCTTCTTTGTTACTAGTAGGGGAAATAAAATTCTGCAGTATATCCGACTGTTGTAAGCCCTTTTTTAATTACATACGTTTGACAGGCAATTGCTTTTCTATTTACATCTTTCAATTCTCGCTCAATGTAAGCATTAATTGATTTAGCATCTTTAAATAACTTCAAAGAGTTACTTAACATTGATTTTGGAACGCCTACTGATTGATAGTTAATCTCACCCGTGAATGTTCTGTTATCTCTATATGACATTTTTCCCATGTAATCGATTCTTGTGTAACTTTTCTTAGGAACTAATTTTACTTCAATTGCTTCTAGTCGATAAGAGTATTTTGATGTTCCTGAAGGTATTCCACCTTTTTCCCAACCCATCCAACCAAATTCTTGAGCGTGAACACGATAAAATACATCATATACTTGGCCCAGTTGACCTGTTAGTTTAATTTGAATCGCCTCTAAGCGTTTTTTCTGCCCTGATGTTCCTGATGATTGACCATTTTTCTTCCAAGTTTGCCACCCGATATCTTGTACATGTGTACGGTATTCAATATCTCCGCTGTATGGTGAATTTTGAACTTTCAGTTGAATGGCTTCCAAACGTTTTTTTTGACCTGATGTTCCAGACACTTGTGCATTGCTTTTCCATCCTTGCCAACCAATATCTTGTACATGTGTACGATAAGTAACTCCTGCCGATAATGCAGCACGCTCTTTTGGAACAAAAGCTTCATTTATTTCTGAATCATTACTTGACAGAATATCTACGCTCTGTATTTCTCCATAGGGCTCTGTTGTAATTTTTTCTGTAGCCTTAGCTGTTGTTGTTCCACCAATTAATGACAGCGAAAATGATACTCCTAACAATAATAAACTAATTTTTTTCATTTTCTCACTTCCCTTTCTTAGTTATAAAATAAGTGTATCTATAATAGATTATAGCGAACAACTTGCCCCTATTTCTACTATGGGATCCATAAATATATATTCTATTTATATCACACTATCCTTTTGGACATTCCCCCACGTTGCTTCATCACGTTTCTCTAATTTAAACTGTTGTGCTTCAGCCCAATCAGTTGGTTTTTGCTCATATGTTTCAAAATCAAGCTTTGAAACAAGCCATTCTTTATTGTAGTTATCATAAGTTAACGCAACTATTGCATTTTTACTATCATCTTGAATAGAGGTATTTGAATCGCTCCATTCCTTTTTTAACTCAATAGAAATTTTTCGATCAATGTACATATCAAAATAGACAGTTTGCTGATTTTCATCAATTTTTAAACTCTTACTGTCCATCACAACAGTTTGAAAACTTTGCGAATAACTTACAATATATGGCTGTATTGTGCTCATCATTTCATTTAACTCACTTCTTAGATTTTCACTTGCTGACGAAAGTGAATTAAAATCTAGCCCTTTCCGTATACAGACATTATAGGAAAGATAAAAATCAGAAACAACAGTAACTAATTTTTTTTGAAATGATTGATCACTTAAAAATGTCATTCTATCGGTTAAAACTACATCCCTATCAGTTTCCAATGATACCTTTTCTTTTTTCAGTATTTTCCCCAATGTTGGATGGTCAACCTCAAATTCAAATGTGTATTCATATGGAATTAGTGGTCCTAGTGTAGTGCTATTTAATTGTAGTTCCTTACTGTCTTGGAAAACAGAAATCTTTTCATAATCGCTACCAGTTTCTAAATTAATATACCTTTTTTTAGGCAAAAATACTGTTTGCGCTAGATAGTTGTTCGTTTTTCTCGTTTCAAAATTAGAGGTGTTCAATAAAAAGCTAATATCCTTTGTTTTAGACATCTGTTTAAACATCAACATATAGCTTTCTTCTGAAATAGTAGAACCATCTACATACTTAGGAATGATTTTTTTTGCTGTTACAAAATCATCATTAGTAACAGCTGTAACAAGACGAGTCGCTGTAGTTTTTGGCGATACATAATTTGACCACATTACAAATACAACAATCCAGAACAAAAAGATACTAAAAAAAATACCACCAACTAAATACTTTTTCTTATCCTTCATTAAGAGTTTATATCTCCCATAAATGCTTTTTTAAGTGACTTAAACGAATAATTATCACTGGAATCTGAGGTGTCAACCTTCCATTTCCCATTTTCTTTTGTGAAGTGAATTTCATAGCCCTCACCACTAAAACTATCATTAGAACTCACTGAAGTCGTTTCATATTTTGAGGGTAATTGCTCTAACAAATATTTTTCTGCATCTGTTTCAGCTTTTTCATAATCTGAATATTTCCCCTCATTTTTATCAACAAATTCAGAAATAATTGAATCTGTATCTAAATTATCAAAATGAATCGTCTCAGGTTTAACATAAATAGTTGCAGATTCAGGATAAAATTCTTTAATAGAATAGTCTATTTTTGCTTTTTTAGCATTTGCATTTTTAAATGCATCAATATTAGTCATCAGTTCCGCTTCAGAAGGCTTGTAATAATAGAATTCTTTTTCTAATGCTTTAGAAAACATGACGTTAAACGAAGTTTTTTCTTCTTCAATATTATTTGCAATATCTTTATTTTCAGATTTCTTATTTAAGAAAACGTCATTAACAAAGCTTTCAGCTATTTTTTGTATATCTAAAGATGTATCTTTATATTTTTTTGTTTCTACTTTTATTTGAATGTCCTCTTTTTTATCATCCAAATAACTGTTTGGTGTATAGTGAAGCTCATATTCCTTATTTTTATCAACCTTGAAAATTACATAACCATTTGTACTTTTTCCACCAGAAATTGATTCAAATTGAAGTTTTTTGAAGTTTTCATCATCAGTGTAAATATCTTTTTGAGAAATTTTGTTATCATCCTCATCATAAAGATTAATTTCTTCCAAAGATAAATTTAATGTATCTTTACCAATGTTATTGATTTTAACATCTAATGCTAAATAACCAGTATTTTCTGTCACATCTCCATCCTCTGGAAGAATATACGTCCCATTTTCAATCTCAATAGATGCAACTTTACTAGAAGCAATTGCTTTTTTGGAACTATCTTCTTTCATATTTTCTTTACTACAAGCACCTAAAGTAAAAACGACACAACATAGAAGTAATCCCAATATTGTACCCCTCTTTTTTTTCATATATTTTCTCCTCTAAGTTTTTTTATACTTACTTTCATCATGTAATTATTTAAAAATCTGCCAATCTAAAAGTAGAATCGGCGAGATCTTTAAATAATATACTAAATAACTTTGTTTTTTGATTATCCTTTATTCTTTTGTTTTTCTTTTTTTGAAAAACAGAGCAATTATAAGAAGTGTTCCACCTAAAATACTCATTAGGAAGTTAGTATCTTCACCTGTTGAAGGTAGTTTTGAAGTTTGTAAACCGTTTTTCCCAAATAAAGTTTGTGAATTATTCTTCCCTTGGTCTTTTGGCTGATCTTTTGGCTGATCTTTTGGTTGATCTTTTGGTGATTTTCCTTTATTTTCCAAAACTGTAACCGTTACAGTATCAGTTGCTTCTCCATTGGTATACGTTACTTCATATACTCCCGGTTTGCTGGTATCAACTGTCGTCACTTCTTTTCCTGTTGCTTTGTCTACGATCTTGTCTACCATATCTTTTGTAAAGGTGACTGTATTCCCATCTTTGTCGGTCGCTGACACGAAGTTGTCTTCTTTATCCCACGTGCTTCCCACATAGATCGTTGAGTCTTTTCCTTCTACTGCTTCTTTGTTTTCTAGAACTGTTACGGTTACAGTGTCAGTTGCTTCTCCATTGGTATACGTTACTTCGTATACTCCCGGTTTGCTGGTATCGACTGTCGCTACTTCTTCTCCTGTTACTTTGTCTACGATCTTGTCTACCATTGACTCAGTAAAGGTGACTGTGTTTCCATCTTTGTCGGTCGCTGACACGAAGTTGTCTTCTTTATCCCACGTGCTTCCCACATAGATCGTTGAGTCTTTTCCTTCTACTGCTTCTTTGTTTTCTAGAACTGTTACGGTTACAGTGTCAGTTGCTTCTCCATTGGTATACGTTACTTCGTATACTCCCGGTTTGCTGGTATCGACTGTCGCTACTTCTTCTCCTGTTACTTTGTCTACGATCTTGTCTACCATTGACTCTGTGTAAGTGACTGTGTTTCCATCTTTGTCGGTCGCTGACACGAAGTTGTCTTCTTTATCCCACGTGCTTCCCACATAGATCGTTGAGTCTTTTCCTTCTACTGCTTCTTTGTTTTCTAGAACTGTTACGGTTACAGTGTCAGTTGCTTCTCCATTGGTATACGTTACTTCGTATTCCCCTGGTTTGCTGGTATCGACTGTCGCTACTTCTTCTCCTGTTACTTTGTCTACGATCTTGTCTACCATTGACTCTGTGTAAGTGACTGTGTTTCCATCTTTGTCGGTCGCTGACACGAAGTTGTCTTCTTTATCCCACGTGCTTCCCACATAGATCGTTGAGTCTTTTCCTTCTACTGCTTCTTTGTTTTCTAGAACTGTTACGGTTACAGTATCGGTTGCTCCTCCATTCGTATACGTTACTTCGTATTCCCCTGGTTTGCTGGTATCGACTGTCGCTACTTCTTCTCCTGTTACTTTGTCTACGATCTTGTCTACCATTGACTCTGTGTAAGTGACTGTGTTTCCATCTTTGTCGGTCGCTGACACGAAGTTGTCTTCTTTATCCCACGTGCTTCCCACATAGATCGTTGAGTCTTTTCCTTCTACTGCTTCTTTGTTTTCTAGAACTGTTACGGTTACAGTGTCAGTTGCTTCTCCATTGGTATACGTTACTTCGTATACTCCCGGTTTGCTGGTATCGACTGTCGCTACTTCTTCTCCTGTTACTTTGTCTACGATCTTGTCTACCATTGACTCTGTGTAAGTGACTGTGTTTCCATCTTTGTCGGTCGCTGACACGAAGTTGTCTTCTTTATCCCACGTGCTTCCCACATAGATCGTTGAGTCTTTTCCTTCTACTGCTTCTTTGTTTTCTAGAACTGTTACGGTTACAGTGTCAGTTGCTTCTCCATTGGTATACGTTACTTCGTATACTCCCGGTTTGCTGGTATCGACTGTCGCTACTTCTTCTCCTGTTACTTTGTCTACGATCTTGTCTACCATTGACTCAGTAAAAGTGACTGTGTTTCCATCTTTGTCGGTCGCTGACACGAAGTTGTCTTCTTTATCCCACGTGCTTCCCACATAGATCGTTGAGTCTTTTCCTTCTACTGCTTCTTTGTTTTCTAGAACTGTTACGGTTACAGTGTCAGTTGCTTCTCCATTGGTATACGTTACTTCGTATACTCCCGGTTTGCTGGTATCGACTGTCGCTACTTCTTCTCCTGTTACTTTGTCTACGATCTTGTCTACCATTGACTCAGTAAAAGTGACTGTGTTTCCATCTTTGTCGGTCGCTGACACGAAGTTGTCTTCTTTATCCCACGTGCTTCCCACATAGATCGTTGAGTCTTTTCCTTCTACTGCTTCTTTGTTTTCTAGAACTGTTACGGTTACAGTGTCAGTTGCTTCTCCATTGGTATACGTTACTTCGTATACTCCCGGTTTGCTGGTATCGACTGTCGCTACTTCTTCTCCTGTTGCTTTGTCTACGATCTTGTCTACCATTGACTCTGTGTAAGTGACTGTGTTTCCATCTTTGTCGGTCGCTGACACGAAGTTGTCTTCTTTATCCCACGTGCTTCCCACATAGATCGTTGAGTCTTTTCCTTCTACTGCTTCTTTGTTTTCTAGAACTGTTACGGTTACAGTATCGGTTGCTCCTCCATTCGTATACGTTACTTCGTATTCCCCTGGTTTGCTGGTATCGACTGTCGCTACTTCTTCTCCTGTTGCTTTGTCTACGATCTTGTCTACCATTGACTCAGTAAAGGTGACTGTGTTTCCATCTTTGTCGGTCGCTGACACGAAGTTGTCTTCTTTATCCCACGTGCTTCCCACATAGATCATTGAGTCTTTTCCTTTGACCGTTTCTTTGTTTTCTTTTGGAGTCAGAGGAATTTTAAACTCATTTAGGGCAGTATCTTCCACAATTTTAAGTTCTTTGCCAGCCAAATATTCATCTGGAACAGTATAACCATCTGGGACTTCTGTTACTACTAAGCTATAGTTACCTGTTCGAATTCCTGTAAGAGCCTGAAGTCCAGCTTCATCTGTTGTGTACGATACTTCTGTTCCTGTATCGAGATTTTTCAAGATGAATGCTACATTCCCTAAGGGAGCTTCTGTAACTGTATTGTATGAAAGTACTTTTCCTGATACCAATTTTGTAACCATATCTCCTGCTACATATTCAATATCAACGCTATTACTTAGCTTACTTAGTTGATAGTTATCATATCCAATCAAGCTGTCTGATTTTACCGATGTAGTCGTAGAAACTTTTCCAGACTGAGAGGAGATTGAATTGTAAGTTAATGTTACATTTTCTGTCAATACATATCCTTCTTTGAACTGGATAGAGATCCCTGTCCCATCTGCTTTTGGAACAATAATGTATTCATCTTCAGGGATAGTTGCTCCAGAACTAGTTACGATTGCTATAGAAGCCGTTTCGACTACTGCTTTACTTGACCCAGAAAGAGTGATATCGAATGACGGACTAATCAACTTATATTTATCTGCATCCACATTTTTTGTTGTAAATGTATGTTGAACTACATTTAAGAACGTATCATCTTTTTCAAGTACAGATGTATCTATAGGAGTTACGGGCGTTGTTTGAAACGATTGAGTAACCGTTTCTTCTTGTCCTGTTACTGTTGATTCAATTGTATCATTAGACCTATTGACCCAGTTATTCGTTCTTTCCCAAACAATTAGATAACGATTAGACGTCTCTCCAAAATCAAACGTATAAGCTTCCTTATCCTTATCATAAGTAACTGTAGGATAGTCAGCATCCCCCAACTTCACCTCAGTATTAGTCAATAAACTTGAATAATCGTAAAGCTTCCAGTCTGGATGTGCAATTGATTTTACTTGATCATTAGAAATATTATATATTTTGTAGCTCGCTGCTGTATCTTCCATCCTAGAAATATCTGATGTTACAATCAATGAATCATAAGAATCATTACGTGCATTCACTAAAAACCCTACTGAGTTTACATTCCCAACAGATTGAAGAGCTGCTTCACTATAATCTCTTTCTTTTAAGTAAGAGTGAACTAACACAGGTGGGATATCTTCATACCCATCGACTGAAAATGTGACAGTAGATTCTACTGCACTATCACCACTTGGAATAGTCTCTGTTTTATCTAACCCATCTGGAACATAATTGAAAACTAATGAATAATCTATGCTACTGGTGATAGGTGTAGTAAATGCAATTATTGTTTCTGTGTCACTAATTTTTTCTATAGTATAATCCTTGCCAAGGGTATAGCTTTTTGGAGATGATCCCAACGATTGCATTTCTCTAACTGAAAAATAGGAAGGGTGATCAATTTTGATTTTGACATTGTTTAGAGGTTCTGAAGTTGTTCCCTCCAAATGAATCTTAGCATTTTTGGAATTAGTACTTGCCGCATTACTATTTCCCCACGCTGTTCCGCCAAAATCAGCATTGATTACAGAAATTTTCTCAATGTACGGATTGTATAGTACTTCATATTTTGCTCCAGCATTAACCATTGTATTCTCAGCAGATAATACAACTGCTTCTTTATTTTGTGGAACAGTTGCTTCAACATACATCTGACTCAATACTATATCTTGTTTTGCTCTGATTGTGAGAACGTTTTCTGATCCTGTAGATACAATTTCAAAAGAAGATTCTGCTACATTTGTATTATTTACATCATAGATGCTTAATAAATAATCAGTAATTGGTTGCCCATTATCGCTTGTGATAGTAAAGGTATCTCCTGCCTTGACGGCGTATTTAAACCGATCATTCTTATTTAACAAGTCCACTCTATATTTATCTCCAGAAATGAGCTGCGCAGAAGTCATCGTTCCAGCTATACCATCATTTTTTAAATTCTGACTTCCTTTATTACTAATATTTGCAGAGTAATATGACGAAAGTACAGAACTAGAATCAGCGTTATAGTAGGTTAAATTTCCAGATGACCATCTTCCTAATGTTTTGTCTGGTGCAGTATACTTTGATGCCGTAGTTTCTTGGAGTGCATACTCTTTACTTGTTGATACAACATATGTTTTTTCTTGGTCCATATTTGTCACTTTAACTGAAAGCTTCTTATCACTGTTTTCAACAACAACATAATCCGTACCATCAACTAAAATCTCTTCAGTATCTAAAATAGGATTCCCTTTAACATCCACATAATAAGACTTTACGGTAATACCCTTATCTGGATCTGTTAAAGCCAGTTGAATTCCGTTGTTTTCTATAGTTGTAAAAGCACTATTAGTGATATTTAAAAATTGTTCTCCTGAAAGTGATCGAGATAAGTTATAAAAAATATCTCCAGAAATTCCCCATACATTTTTATCACTAATAAACTTAATATCCTCTACTTTTTCATACGCATTAAACGTATAAGTTTTAGCTGTCTTTCCAGCTGTATCAAGAGTTACAATTGGTTTGATGCCAGCCTCTACTTTTAGATAAGTTAAAATGTTGATTGTAAAATTAGGGTCTGTAGTCGTTTCTGTAAAGGTAACCACTAATTGACGATTGGCTGCGTCCACTGTTGCTTTAGCTGATGTACTTCCTGTAAGTGTTATATCAATTCCACTTAATCCGATGTAATCAGGTAGTGGTACCGTATACGTATCTCCGCTTTGATACGTACCAACTTGATTGAAATCCAATTGCAACTTAACTGCTGCACCATTTTCTATACGATTTATACCATTAGTATTGTATTCAGCGCCTACATTATCTGTCATATTATAAATTTTAATTTCCTGAAGTAATTCATCTGTAATCTCCATACCAGCTGGTACTGCTCTAGCATGCGGCACCACATTTTCGTCGACATGTTCTTCTTCAACTGGAACGTCTTCACTTTCAGACGAATCCTGTTGAATCGGTGTTTCTGTTGTCTCTTCCGTAGCAGTCTGTTCTGATTCAGAGGATTCTGATTCAACAACTTCTGAACTAGTTACGTCTTCCGTTTGTACATTTTTTTCTAAGACTTCAGCAGCTGCTGATAATGGTAATATATTTTGTGACAATAATGCTGCAAGCGTTATACATGTTAACATTCTATTTTTTTTCATAAAATAATTCCTCTCTCTTTAAAAAAACTTCTATTTATTTTTTTGAATACTATTAATTATTCATACTCAACAAATAGAGTGCGTTCACAACTATTCTTTATATACATAACCGATTGAACGAGTTGTTTTAATAAAATTTGGTTTACTTGGATTTTTTTCAATTTTTTTTCGTAATTTTGAAATAAGATTGGCGATTCTATAATTTGAACATTCCCTTTGATATAGTTCATCAGGCCATATTGTTTGAAACAACTCTTTGTAACTAACCGTTTGATTAGGATGATTTTTAAGTGAATAGAGCACTTTGTATTCATGAGTGGTCAACAAAATCTCTCTTCCATTCACTATCACAGAAATGTTTTTTTCATCTAAAACTAAAGATGTTTCATTGGTTTGTTTTCTAACAAAAGTTTTTGTCAGAGCAATCTGATGTTTTTGAAGTGTATTCTTTACGAATTTCCCTATACTTTCAAAAGAATAATTATTTGTTACTATTCCAGTTACTCCTATAGAAGCATACAGATCAATTATTGATGATTCAGCTTCTTTCATATAAATCCAGACCATCGGTAGTGTTTCTTGTACTAGCCATTGAATGATCATCAACTCTTTGGTTGGGGAGTACCCTGATCCATCAATAATCAGAGCATCCAATTCTTTTCTAGCATCTCTATCAGGAAGTCCTACAAATTGAACAACTGAAATAGATTCTAATTTTTCCATATCAACATTTTCAACTGAGTTTGCCGCTGACATTTTAATCCAACCAACTTTATACATACTCACTCCTCCTTTTTTCATCATCATTAACATGAGTCAATACTTTTCAAAATATAAGTTTTTATACTATTTATTATAAAATGAAAATCATATCAATTTTCTGCAATATATATACTCCACAATAAAGTTTTTGACTCACATTTTTTATTCTATAGTATATAAATTAAGCAATTCACAATTCAAGCGGTCATATAAAATCTATACCCTCTAGAACGAACTGTCTGGATATATTCATGACTTACTCCGGCTAATTTGAACTTTGTTCGTAAATGAAAGACCACATTTGCGACTTTCGTTTTCATATCTTTTAAATCCACATTTCTTTTCTTCGATTCACAATTCCATATCTCATTAAACAGTTTTTCATAGCTAAAAACAGTAGCTTTGTCAGAATAGATTGTAGAAAGCAACTTGTATTCGATTTTTGTTAATCCAACTTCGACTTCTTCATTTAGAAGTACACTTCGATTCCCCTCATCTAGTTGAAATGAAATTTCTCCTAGTTCTTTTTCCTCACTCTCAAAATTCAATTTTAAATTTAAATTATTTTCTGCGGTAAGTACAAGCTCCTCTACATCATAATCCAAATCCACAAAAGCAGTCACTCCCATTTTTAATAAAATTAAGCGGTCTATCTTAGATACAGAGTTGATCATGAATATTATTGGAATCATTTTCTTTTTCCTGATTTTCAAAATGCAGTCACAATACTCACGAATATCCAATTTGTCTTTATCATATACATAGATTATCTCTGTTTGTTCTATAGGCAGTTCTTCTAGATTTTTTAAAGTTACATGTATAAATTCAACCTCTTTATTAGTATAATTCTCTATTTTTTTAAAATCAGAATTTTCTGACAAACTAATGATTCCTATCCTCATTCGAATCATTCTCCTTTTCAATATTGAAATAGTTAGTGTTAATACTTTGAGCAATCCGTCCTATATCTCCAAGTACTGAATAATCCTCAATAATATAGACAACAGCATTACTAATGCCTTCCAGATAATAATCTGTTACAATGATATCAGGCTGTTCAACGAACGATTGAATGAAGAGAATAGGATAAAATATCAATTGTGCAAGCTTTTCTTCTATAATTTCTTTGTTTCTGTCTCCAAATTTACTGTAAACTAGTAATTTTAGTGTCCTTCCCTTCTTTTTTAACACTTCATTAAACAGTACCTGCAACGTTCCTATTCCCAAAGGAATCTCTTTTTGAGTATTCATTTCAAAATACTCTATAAACTTAGAGTAAAGTTCATTTAACTTTAGCGATTCTACTGTTAAGCTGTATTCCAAGTCTGCAGAAATAAAAAAGAGTGCCTGTTTTTTCAAAACCAAGTACAAATTAGCAATTAGATAAAAGTATTCATCCGGATGAAACTCTATGTCTATAAAGTGGCCCATATGATAAACAATTAGATTTGCCATTTCAAAAGCTTGATCCTTGATTGTACTAGGTGTTAAATAGGCAGAGACATTTGATACTGTCTCCATGTCGAGTAAATTATTTGTACTTATAAAAAAAAATAGGCTAGCTAGTTCTCTATCCAAATCCTCTTCTGACAACATTGTCAAGTAATACTTACGTATCATAGTTGTGAATTTTTCTTTTGAAATTAATCTATTCATAATCAAAAAATCTCCACTATTTGATTCAACTAAATAGCCTTTTGATGCTCTCAGTTTACTAATACTAAAGTATAGAATAAAAGAATCTATAGAATTTTGAGTCATTTTAGGGTATAACATTTTGAATGACTCGCTTATCTTCGATACTATTACTCCGTCCTTTGGAAAACTTCGACTGGCACGAAAGAGTAGATAGTAGAAATAACGTATTCGTTCTTCATTCCCATCTAAGTAATACACACCATTACTCTTAATTATTTTCATCCCTAACTTTTGAATAAATGTCCTTAAGTGTCTGAATTTCCTGGCTAACGATGAATTACTTATAAAAAATTCTTGGGTATATTTTTCTGTGGTTATTGTTTTTCCATAAAACAAATCCTGAAGTATCTGGAAATACGTACTCTTTTTTATCATTTTGCTGAAAAATAAATCTAAAGAAAAATTCTTTCCTTTTTTAAAATAGTAAATATTCTTGCCAAGTACATTTACTTCCAAATATTCTTTAGTTCCAAGCTGATCAATCTCATCACTCAATTCTTTTATTACCTCGCTCATAGTAATTGGTGATAAATCAGCTACAGTAACCAACTCCTCATAGGTCAATTCAGAGGTTGTTGATTTGCTGATATATTCTATAATGTGACACAAAATTTTATCTTTCTTTTCTAAAAGATTTAATATGTTTTCTTTGTTAAGAATCAATCTTTCAACACCCTCTAAAAATCAAATATCTATCTAAACGATTTGATGATCTTCATCTCCTTTATTTTTGTTTTCTTAATATAATCATAATAATATAATTACCAAATGTTTTTGCGTCAAAAAATATATGAAAAAAAATAATTTTTGACACAAAAAATCTTATAGTCTATTATATTAGCCATTTTCACTATAATAAAAACAACATTAGGTAATTTATTTTATAAAATTTTTATGCTTTTTTTAAATAAAAAATCACACATAGTTTCAAATAATTCCATTATTATGTATACTTAATATAGATTTGTAGAATAGGCTTACAGGAGGAATCTACTATATGCGTAACATTTTATCTAAATCTTTGCAAAGACGTTTAAGTTTAATAGACTATTTATTTGTTTACCGTTCCAATAGTTTAAAACGTATAGAAAATGAGCTAGGTTATAATACTGTCACTTTGTTGAAAGACATTTCAGATATTAATGAAATGATATCTCCTTGCAAAATAACTAAAGCACCAAATAATGAATATATGATTTTTTTCCCTAATGATACCAACATAGAGTATATTTACTCTTGTTTTCTAAAAAATAGCCCCGAGTTCTCATTACTTCACAAATTGATAACTGGCTCTTTCGATTCACTAGAATCACTTTCTACAGAACTGTTCATTAGTGAATCTACTCTAAGAAGACTGATTCGACGAATCAATTCTCATCTGCAACCTGATTACCATTTTGAAATAAGTACTTCTCCAGTTAAGTTTGTCGGTGATGAGAGCAGTATCATTACTTTTACTACTTATTTTTTGAAAGAATACTATCTGACTTCTGAGCAAATGCTTCTAAAAGACCAATTAGACATACTTTCAGAGCTTTTTAAGATATTTTCCCTTTCATCACATCCTGTACCACTAAACCTTTTAGACGCTGATAAATTTAATTTCTATGTATATAGTACTTTACTTCGATCTAAACAGATTCATCGATTTGAATCCTCTGACCAAGAGTTATTATTTTTTAAGGAATTTTTACCTTTAAAAATTCCTTTCAAACGAGCATTTAATGTTGACTTAACTTACGATTTAATTTTTAGAATAGAATTACTAATCAACAATGACAATTATATGCTTACTTATAATGAGCTAATTGCAGCAACTCACTATGATAAAAACAAATCTATGATTGTGAAACAATTAAATGAGCTGATTGATTATCTCTGTGATACATTAGGTATTCAATGTACAAATTACGATAATCTTTTATTAACTTTATATAATTTTACAACCCTTACCTACGGTATGGAATTTGTTCTTTTTTCAAGATACAAATTTTTTTTAAATGCCATGACAGACTATTATCCTTCTTTTTTCAACTCAATAAAGAATAAAGTAAATGAACTTTTGTCATATACACATTTAGAAAAAGCTCATGAATTTGTGTATTACTTACTATTGAACTGGATTGAGCTTCAGAAAGCTTTATACAAGTTCAATCCTAAAATGAATGTTGGTATCTATTTTTATACAGATATAGATCATAATTATTGGATGAAACAATTCCTCAAAGAACATTTTTCAGAAAAATTATCAATAACAGTGCTCTATGAAAAACAGAGCTCCATTATCCGACAAAACTTCAAAACATATGATTTAATATTAACTAATCAACCTCTTCTTGCGAAAAAATATAGCAATGTTCTCTGTTGTTCTGTCTTTCCTACAGAAGAACAACTAGCCAAAATCAAAAACTTCTATACTTCTTGGATCCAAAATCACATATAGGAGGATACGACAAAAGTGTTCAGCTTATTTTCGAAGAAGTTACTTCTGCTTCCACCGTTTATTTGTTTTTAAAGGGACTGGGTTGTAACTCGTAGAGTTATGTCCCAGTCCCCTATATGGGTGCTGAAATCAAGTTCCAATTAAGGGTTCCCTCATAAGTTCCTTGAATCATTGAATTAGTTGGGTTAATATAGAATCCATTTTCTCCCTCCTGATCCAAAGTGTACTCACCATCTGCATCCTCTTTACTCTGTAAAATATCAGTGGGAGTAGTTGTTATCGAAAATTTTTCTCCATTGATTTTATAGTATAAAAAAGAGTCATGCGCAAAATAATTTTGACTTGTTACATTATTTTTATTAACAAAGTTTGAACCTACTAAATTCACTTGTAATTTCCATTCTTCATTAAATAGACGTTGATCCAAAACAGTGACAGGACTCATATCTTCCACCTTTACATCACCACCTCCAATTTTAATAGGACCACTATTAAAAGAAGAGGGAAATGATGTAATTGATAATGTACCTTGAATAAATAGATCATTCAATCTAGCAATATCCGATTCATTTTCTTCAGCATCTACACCCCAAAGTTCAAAAGTATATTTCCCAAACTCTAAATTTGATGTATCAACCTCCAATGCTACATCTTTTTCTTCTAACTGTGACAGCTGATATATACCAAAATCAATCAATTCATTATTCGATAGTTTTCCGAAAAGCCTAATTGATTCACTATCACGATCTGAAATCGATACGTTTAAAGGTATCCTTTCTCCAACAGTAAAGATTGACTGGTTTTCTAAAGGCGAAATAGATACTGTTGGTGCATTCTGTTTGTATAATGCGATTTTGGCCGAAGAAGTTGCTCCTGTTTCTTGATTTGTCACATTGTAATGAAGGTTAAATTGGCCATAAGGTAGTTGAAGAAAACTTTCAAATATATCATATGTAAAACTACCACTTACTTCTATCTCTGTCCCTTCAAATTCTTTGATCAGCTCAAACTGTCCATTTTGCTCCAGTTGTATAGAGTGGGTTAACAACAGACTATTCTCATTGGTCCAGCCAAACTCTACTAAAAAAGAATCGATATCGTTGTCAAGGATAACTTCATCATTTTGATGAGAAAGAATTTTTGCTTCAATAGTGACATCGGCTACATTAAAATTGAAAGGAACTGATTCATAAACTGCATTTCGTCCAGCCAACCTACTAGTTATACTCTGTGAGTAAAAATCATCGTTAATAATCTTTGCTTTAAATGTAATAGAAGCTTTGTTTGTTGGATTATTATTGTGTTCTCCTAAATTAGGAATAATCCCTGATGGAATGTTTAAGCTGTTGTCTGCCCAAATAAGACTATCTTCGATTATTTCATCATTGACTTTAGTCGTATTCTCAACCAAATTCATTCCATTTGGAATAATTGTAGTTAAATCAATGTCTGTCCAATTCTGTTTACCACTCAGCCATTCAGCTTCAATAGCAATTGTCACTTCAGAACCACCATTGACTGTCCCGTTTTCAAGGATTTCTTGTCCATTTCCATCAAACATTCTAATGGATGTGTCTGCATTTACTAAACCAGGAACTCTTTCAAAAATCACTCGCTGGTCTGCTTTATAGGTTGGTCCAGTTGAACCTGTAAATCCCCAAAAAGCTTCTGAGCTTAATCCATTTTGAAATATTTGAGAATTTAAATATTCTGGGCTAATTTGTATAGGTTCCTGATCATTTATTTTAAAAGTCAATATTCCTTTTGTATAATCTTGTTCATTCGCCTTCCAATTCAATTCTAACCTTGTCCAATTTCCACTCGCTAAATTTACATTTGTGATTAATGAATGATGGTTAACATAACGTGTAGAACCAAATATATTAAAGTTATCCGTATACCCCGTCGAGGTTCCTGGATATACGACTGCTATGTGATTATTATTAAATGGACCAGTAATTCCATTATCAAAAAAGCCATCTGCAGAAGCTTTATTACCATATAAATCGAATTCAATCCCAATCGAATTAGGTATGCCCAGAGCACCTTGATATCTGTTCTCTCCCAGAGCACCCATTGCAGCACCAGACGAAGTAAAGGTATTACCAGCACTTTTTAACAGAAATACTAATCCATCACCAGAAGCTGCAGCTGCAGCTCCTTGATTTACATATGAAACCATATTAAAATCCTGTGTAAAGTCTAACAAATTCTCTGGTGTACTCCATAATGCTCCAACTTGATTAGCAGAACCATTAGTGATGATTGCTGTATCATCAACTACAGTAGCAGAATTACCTGAAACACCTACATCGGACGTAAATATCCCATCAAGTGAAACTCTATCAGGAATATTGGTAGATGCTTCAGACTGAAATCCCCATGAAAAAAAAGGTATTGACAATAGGATTCCCAGTAACATACGTTTCAACATTTTCATCCTCCATCTCCTTAGTTTTAATACTTGTTATGTCTCTTCTGCTCCTTAGTTCCTATTCGCCAACTGGTAATGCTGATAATGACCATGTAAACGTACTGTGATAGGCTCCAGCAACATTTCCATCACTTATTGTAACTTCTGCATTTTGAAATTCTGTGACCCAAGTTCCTAGTCCCTCACCTGACTCAGCAACTACAATCGGACCTGCATCGAGACCATTAGTTGTGTCAACAATACCTTGTATATTGTTTACTATGCTGGGAGCATTTGAGGCATTCCCATTCACAGGGCTAACTGAGACTGGTATAGACATAGTCATTCCTCTAAGAGCTGTACCATTACTTTTAAATGGTGAAATATTCAAGCCTAAACTCCAACCTTCTCCTGTCCCTCTTCGATCAGTAACTTGCGCATTACGGGTATAATTTGCTGCTGACTGGCTAGCTGTCAATGTATCAGTGAATGTACCTGACAATCCTTCCCCTTTAAAATCAAATTGTGGAACAGCGTCAATTGTCAATAATCCTGTTTGCCCAGTGCCGCCAGAATTGTCTGGATCTGGAAGTATAGGAGCTACAGATCCTGCTTCTCCTTCTTCTAACGCTTCAAGAGTTGCCGTCCCTTCTGTCGTTACTGACTCTACTGCCATCACCTGTTCACTACCTACAAATACACAACTTATAAGTAATGATGTCAATATCATTTTTTTCATATCATTGTCCTCCTAAATCAAAAAATATTTATTCAAAAAAACTAGTTTTTATGCTTTTTCAATTGTATTAAGATAAGTAAAACAGTGATACTTATTATCAATACTATTGTTAGCAATAACCAATTTATTTGCGTTTTTTTACGATCAATACTTTTTTCTAATACTTTATCCTTTGCATCTGATTGAATTGTGAACTTTTTTTGTAATTTCCATTGTTCTTCTCCACGAGAATGTATATCTATTTTCATAACATACTCGCCAGGGTCAAGCTTAGAATTATCTATCCGTTCTGGTAAGCTGAAAATACTATTAGGTGCCATAGAAAAGGTATCTTTCCTAAATTTGTGAATCGTTTCTCCTTGATCATTTTGTATTTCCCCAAGTAAGGAATAGAACGAAATCAATTGCGACGCATTATTATGAATATCGGTAACAACTGTAAAGTATCCTCCATAATTATCAAGATATATTTTTTCCAAAGAAAAATTTTTCTTAACACTCTCTTCTGACATTCGCATTTGACATCCAATAATCATTGAAAATTGATTCGCTATATGTATTCCTTCCTTTGAACTTACAGTTTCTTCCTCATCAATTTCTTGAATATAGAAACCGCCCAAAATAATTCCTTCAAATGGCTTTTTTGGTATTTTAATAGTAAAAGTAACAACCTTTTCAGAATTTCCAGCCAGTTCAACAATTTGTTCCTTAGAGGTAATCTCTTCAAACGATGCTATTAAGTTAGGTGTATTCTCTAATTCCATTCCGGAATAGTCAACAGTTCCATTTGACGTAGTTTTAGCCGTGTTTGGACTAACTTTTAGTTTAATCATCTTGTCACTTGCATTATTAAGTTTAATGGCTACTTGTTGCTCTTCTCCTGGAGTAACTAATAAATCAAAATACGACTTTTTTTCATCGATTTGATTTTTGGCTGGTATCATTGTTGCTGTATAAGACAGCGTTGAAGGCGGTGTTGCATATACGGTGTTAGTTATTCCTAAAAAGAGTACTAGTAGTAATCCATATATCAATAAACTATATTTCCTCATCTATTCCCTTCCTTTCTACCATGAAATTAATTAAGTATCTGACCTTGTAAATATAGTATCAAAAAATTTTATCAAGATTCTTTCATTAGCTTTTGAGTGAAGTTTACTTTTTGACTCTTGACTTTTTTTACAACTCATCAATTTTTATACAAAAAAATTGAGACTATCAAAGAGACTATTCTTCTTTTTTTGACACAGTCTAAGATGATGAAAGTATTACTCCACCTGATATTCTGTCTTCAATTAATGTTTTTGAGTTAAAGAAAACACCCTGAATTTTTTCATGATGTTTCCCCTCCTTTTTGCTATGCCAAAAACCAATGTTTTTGGTATAGATGCTTTAACACACAAAATAGGATAGAGAAATTCTCTATCCTGAATCTTTATTTTGAACAACTCTATTGAACAAACAAAAAGAAGGTATAAGAATATACTCATACCTTCAAAGCCTTAAGATATCAAATTTTATTTTTTGACAAGTTTTATTTCAAGTGCTTCTATTCGAAGTTTTTTTCCACTAGTTCCAGACATTTGATTATCTTTAGAATACGCAGTCCAACCAATATCTTGAACATGGGTTCTGTATTGAACTGAATATTTTTTTGAAAGATCTCCAGTAAGCCTAATCTTTATCGCCTCAACTCGTAACTTTTTACCATTGGTTCCTGCCATTTGTCCGTTTGATACCTCTGGCTGCCAACCAATATCTTGAACATGAGTACTATATGCTATTCCGCCCGAAATACCACTTGCTAATCCGGATACATTAATCTTAATAGCTTCAACCCTTAGACCTAAACCAGTTGTTCCTGAAAGCTGCCCATTTTCTACCGTCGGTAGCCATCTTTTATCTTGTACAAAAGACGAATATGATACTGCCGGTTTCATTTCTTGAAAATTATACATTGTATAATACCACTCATATTTATCTTCTCCTAAAAAAATGTAAGGTGAATTACTGGAAACAACGAATGTATCTTCCCACCAAGGATTCCAATAATGATAGAATGGTTTAAGGGAGGGATTTCCCTGTACTGCTGTATAGCCCATTTGAACAATTGAATGAGCTTCTGTTGTATCAGATTTCAAATTTGTAATAACAGGCCTATGATTATCTATTTCAGCTTTTACTTTATCAAATGATAATAGACCTGGAGTTCTTTTTAGGTCTTTATCAAACGTTTTATTTACATAGTTCATTGATTCATTCACACTATTACTAATAATCCAACTAGTATCTTCTTTCTGCTCATCTGTTGCTTGCGGATATGTGCCATCAATAATTTTTTTTGCTGAAGTAATTTCTTTTCCAGCTTGATTATTTATGACCGCAGCATACGTATAATATTGACACCAAGGTTTATCTGTTTGAGTTTCATATACAGTCCACGGCAATATATTACTATCAATTTCTGTTGATAATCTAGCTTTTCGAGTTTTCGGAAACGCAATTTTTTCTGTAATATCATAAACAGAACGTGTTGAAGGAAGTATTTTTTTATCAATAGTATCTTTCTCACCAGTGATCAATAGTGAGTTAATTGTATCTTGATACGTATAAAAGATATTTTGATTTTCTCCTTCTAGAAAAATAGCTTGATCCTTGTTAGTCACAATTCCTGTACTAAGTTCTTCTAGCTTTGCTGCCAAAGCTTTTGAAAGAATGTATGTCTCTCGATTTTGGTAATCTGATTGATCCATCTGCAACGTATATTCAATACGTTTCTCTTTGTTATTGATAATTGGGAAATTATACTTAATATTTTTGGAATAGCTAATAGTAAAGGGTGTTCCTAGGTAATAGTCTGAAATATTTTTATCTTCAGAATAAATCATATTCGATAAGTACTCTTCCCATGATTGAGAAGCGAGTTCTGTTGCCTCCTTTGGAATCTCAGTTAATTCAACATATAATGAAGCTGCTTCTGTTTTTAAGGAAAAAGTTCCTAGAAAAATAGTACATGAAAATGCTGCCACCAACCCAATTTTTTTCATTAGTTTCATTTTTTCAACTCCTCGCTTTTATTTTGTAAACCCGTATAGTGTTGAAATCCAGCTGTAGGTAACATTTGCAGACGGATCTATTTGGCTTTCTTTAATTAATAATGGTATTGTATTCTCATTACCACCATATATAGCCCCATTTCCATGGTTCACACTTTGATACATATACACTACTTGAGAAGGTCTCCCTGGAAAAGTCACCTTTTGATAGCCATAGATAATTATAGACGATTCTTGTTCTATCCAATAGTCACCATTTGCTGATAAATACGCAATAACTGGACGTCGGTTTGAAAGCTCCTCCTTCAATAAAGACATATCTAATTGTCCAGGATTAATTTTGGTTTTATATCCCTGACTATTCAAAAAACTATTTGATTGTTCCAGATTTGCCGTTACAGATTTTAATTGAGCATCACTATACTTAGGATAAACATATTTAAGTAATTGACTTGCCTGCCTAGTCGTTGATCCTTCCACAAAATTTAATACATTAACTACTGATAACGGTGTAGGTTGCAAGGTAAAAACTTGCTTTAGTGGCTGATTATACTCAGGAATCATAACTGTCTCTATTTCAGGTGGAACAAAATCAGCTTCAGCAACCTCATTATGCATAATAATAGTGCTAGTCCCTAGAATAAACACACATAGAACAAAAAAATTGTTTGCCCATTTTTGAATTTTCATATTAATTCTCCTTCTTATATGAACTTAATTTAGAAAAGCCTAGTTTATAAAATAGGGGCATAGAGATCTCATATTCCTTTGCATTGGAATTTCAAGTTCTCTATGCCCTTATTTATCAATTTCCATTAATTTTTAATTATTTTGATATCGCTTAATTAAACGATAAACACAAGCTAATAAAAGAATCACTGCACTAATCAATGATTGTATTGCATGACCTACAAATAGATAGGAGTATAGGAAAAACAATGCAACCATAAAAAATAATAGTGTCAACCAATTATACATTGGGGACATCTTCACCCGTCCTTTTTGACTATTTCTTTTTTAGTAAGTCTAACTATACAAACCATTACTAATATTGAAAACACTATGATACCAAATATAGAGTTCCAATTCCTATTTCCACTTACATAATCACTAAGAAGGTATATAAGAACTAGTGAATATATACCTACTGGAATGAATCTTTCAAGTTTCCTCATACTCTTCTTTCATCTCCAAATTACTGATATTCCTTGTAGTGTAAATAATTAAATAATTAGGTCTTTGCTATCTATTTTTAATAAGTCTTGTTATCAAGACTATTAGTAAAATTGAAAACATTACTATACTAAATAAAAGTTGCCAACTTTTTCCAATACATAAGTAACTATAAATAGCATATAACAGAACTAAAAAGATAATTACTTCTGGAATTACTTTTTTGAATTTCATTTTGATTGCTCCTGATTATTAAGTATCTTAGTTTTTATAAACAAAGTACGTCTAACTCCAACAGCTATTAATATGATTTCATTTCAAGTGTTTTCTTACTATACGATAACCACAAACAACAAAAAGAAATATCGCACATAATAGAAATTGAATTTCGTGCCCTACATAAAAATATGAGTACATAAGAAATACTACTAAAATCAAAAGAGACAAGGTTATCAAACTATCCATTTCTTTCACTTCCACTCAGTCTACTTTAAATTCTTCAATCTTTTTTTCGAAATAAATAAATTGAAACAAAAAAATATATCATGGAAACAAATAGGAATGTAAAGAATGAATTTACGTATACATACATGTATAAAAATATTAATGCTGCTATAAAAAGCATAAAACTCACAATTTTATTCGTTTTCATAATTAGTTTGGATATACAGAATATGTTGGTACCCAGTTATTTATATCTACTGATATACCTTTTTTATCTGTCCCCTTATCTATTTCACCTTGTATTGAATTTGCAATCATTCCATCATATGCTCCTGATATAATAGGAAACACTGATAATACTGCTGCCGGAGTAAAGGCTAGAATAGCAACTACAGCACCTTGAACTAAAGTACTATTTAAAAACATAGTTTTCAAATCTATGGTTCCTTTTGGTCCAAATGATTGAAATTTTATCCCCCACCAATGAGAAGTTAATTGATATGGTTTTTCGGGGGCCGGTTTTCTCACTGCTAAAGTATTTTTCCCAATTCCATTGTCAGCAGTTACGTGAAAACTTCCACCTGCTAACTTGGCATTCATATCTTCAATATTTTGTGTAATATAGTTGAAATACTCTGCACCTGAAAATTCTGAACCAATTTCTAAGCTGATTTGACTTTCATTGTTAATTAAGACTTCTTTAATTTCCTCTGGATCATTAAGAACAAATTTCTTCCCATCAAAACTGATCTTACTGTCTACGAAACTCTTAAAATTTTCAAAAGTACCTTGTGAGTTATCAGCTGTAGATACCTCCACTCTCGATTGAGGTACCGATTGTTCACTTGCTAAAGATACTGTTGGTGCTACAAATCCTACTGCAATTAAAGTACCTAATACTAGACCTAACATTTTTTTCAATTAACTAACCTCCATATTTTTATTATTTGTAAGCGTTGTACATAATATAAAATAACATTAGTTAAACTAAATGTAAATATTAATCAAAAAAATATGCTTATTAGAATAATATTTTTATCTATAAGCATGGTTTGACATTTATTGGAAATTATATAAAGAGTGGTTAGCCAATGAAAATCACATTAAATGTTTTTTTTTATGTTAGATCTGACTCAACAAGGTTATGTCAGATCTCAACTGTTTTACTTGGATACTTTACACAAAAAAAGTGATCACTATGCAGTAGCATGTAATCACTTTTAACTATATTTCGTTGTATACTATTGCTTATGATAGCCAATCAAATCGAAAATGATCCAAACGGCTAATAGACTAAAAATTGTTAGAATACCTGTAATTAGAATAATTGGAGAAGCCTCCCCTTTTACTATTGTTCAAGTTTATGAAAATACACCAAAGTTGTAAAGCTTTTTTCATTGATTCTAAAAGTTTTCTTATTTTATTTGTATAGGTATTTTTTACACTTATTCTTTACTCAATGTTTTTTGCATTGACACTTTATTATACAAAACAGGAAAGAGAAATTCTATTAAACATCTAAAATCCTTATCATAGTTACACTCTCACAATGTTCAACTGCCTATACTCTATCGAGGACGATTGCTACAAAAAAGCCATTCAATATCATTGGGATATATCTTAGATAAACAACTGAATCGCCATAAATTTTTCCAAAACAACTACTACACTTCTTATTTCAGAGCTCTCAGAGCTACTATTTTGATTTTCTCCTTTTTGATGCTGTTTATTAGCAAACTTTTCAGCCTCTTCTCTAAGATCATTGGTAATTTCTAATGACTGGTCTTTATCCATTTTTTCAGCAATATATTGAACATAATCATACGCTTCATAAGGTACCTCAGACGTATCATTTTCTTTTTGATATTTCTCTACATAATAAATATACTCATTCACTTCTTTTTCTGTCATTGCTCGGTTGATCTGAGTTGGCGCATTTGGATCATCTTTAAAGTCTTCTTTTTCCTCTTTCGTCATCTCTCTGTAGAGATTAGGATGCATCAGTTCACCCGTGCCATTTAAAACATGATCTTTCATGGAATCAAAACTTGCTGCATTTACTTGGACTTCAAAAATTAGAACGCCCATACAAATCAATCCAAAACTTATGATCAGTTTATACCAATTTTTTCTCATTACTCTTCTCCTGTCTCTCATATCATTCTACGTATTTTGAATCTTGAAGCTGCCAATTTCCTGTAACAAAATCATATACAACTATTGATTGATCATCTTCCCACTCATGTCCATTTTTATACAGCCTTATAGCTATCCTATTCGTTCTTTTGGGATCGATTTTAGAGTTGGTTGTAAGGATCGTTACTCCGTTTAATACCGTTGTCCGACTCGCATTCTTTCTACTGACAAGCATATCAGATTTTCCATTCGATTGTTAGTAATTTTTACATAATGTGTATAAATGATTATGGGTACCCCTGTCGTATTAGAAAATTTATTTTTTCATCAATATTATTCTATAATTTTAGCTTTGGCTTATGCTATTCTTGATCTACAAAGGAGAACGCTATGCTAGAAAACAGACAAATCGTTTATAACTCACAACTAGAAATCGAAGCGCTAGTCTTTGATGGTATCCAGCAAAAATTTCCAAATCATTTCCATGACTACTATGTGATTGGTTATATTGAAAAAGGCAGCAGAAAATTATCTTGTAAAAATAAAGAATATATTCTTAAAGAAGGAGATTTTATTTTCTTTAATCCGTATGATAATCATGAATGTGAATCCATAGATGGTAAACCGCTGATCTATCGAAACCTGCATATTCGCCCAGAGATCATGGAAAAACATGTGCAGGCACGACTATCGTTAACCAAAAATCCGATTTTTACTGTAACTGTTCCTGAAACAATGCAAGAAAATCAATTATTTTTACAATTACACGAACGGCTGATGAATGAACGGGCAAATGATGCTTTTGAAATCGAAGAATTATTTACCTTGCTGTTGAATGATCTACTATCAAATTATTCAAGTCTTGAAGAATCAAAACATCCGACCATTCCACACAAAATCAATGAAACAAAAGAATTCATTGAAGAAAACTATGCACAAAAGCTTTCACTTGCTGAATTGAGTGTATTCGCAGAAACGAATCAATATACATTCATTCGGCTATTTACAAAATACTTTGGTTTGACCCCTTTTCAATACCTGATCACGACTCGGATCAATCAGGCCAAACGATTATTAAAAAGCGACATTTCCATCACTGAAATCGCTATGGAAACTGGTTTTAGTGATCAAAGTCATTTTACTCGAGTATTCAAAGCGCAAATCGGTGTTACACCAAAAATGTATCAAAAAATTTTTATTGCTTAAAGAAAGAATGTACATAATGGTACCAGAACAAAAATGTGTGATGCTCATTGATGAAGCATTGCCTATAGGCTTGATTGCCAACACGACCGCTATATTAGGCGCAACGTTAGGAAAAGAATTTCCCGCTGGTATAGGCTCTGCTGTTTATGACTCTAATGATCAAGAACATCTCGGAATCGTTAATTATCCGATTCCTATTTTGAAATCCTCCGAAGAGTCATTGAGCACTCTTAGAACAGTTTTAAATGATGAGCGTTATTCAAGTTTGACTGTCATCGGTTTTTCTAATATTGCTCAAACCTGCGGCTCCTATGAACTATATACCGAGAATATGAAAAATACAGCTCCGGAACAGATCCATTATTATGGCTTATGTCTACATGGGAGCAAAAAGTTAGTGAATAAATTGACTGGTAGTTTGTCTTTATTACGTTAAAATACTCTAAAAGAGGTTTGCTATAGCTGCTGATAAAAAATTAGAAGTAAACAGCTTCTTTGAT
Organism: Enterococcus sp. 9D6_DIV0238; assembly: GCF_002174455.2. Lineage (NCBI taxonomy): Bacteria > Bacillati > Bacillota > Bacilli > Lactobacillales > Enterococcaceae > Enterococcus > Candidatus Enterococcus dunnyi. Next base: position 2,094,802 of record NZ_CP147246.1, on the reverse strand, counting down.
ACTACACAAAAAAAGCTGCACTATCTGATCTTAAAACGTCAGATAGTACAGTTCTTTTTTTATTATCAAGCTTTTATTTTGAATTACGTTTATTGATCCAATCCGTCGATACATCCATCGCTGCTCGAGTCGCATTGCTTTGATCCATCGAATTGACCATAACAAAGTCATGAATCATTCCTTGGAATCTAATTTGTGTGACATCAACACCTGCTTCACGTAAATGGCGGGCATACTCTTCTCCTTCATCTCTCAATACGTCTGCTTCACCATTTAAAATCATTGCAGCAGGCAAGCCTTCAAGATCCTCTTTTGTAGCTTGCAATGGAGAAATCGTTTTGATCGTAGCGTCTTGTCCTTCTGGTAGATAGTTGTCCCAGAACCATTTCATTCCATCTTTTGCCAAGAAATAATTTTCAGCAAATTGATTGTATGATCCTGAATCAAAGGAATGATTTGTCACTGGATAGTACAATAATTGTTGACTGATTTTAGGGCCTTTACGATCTTTTGCCAACATCGTTAAGACAGTCGCCATATTTCCGCCGACACTGTCTCCTGCAATCGTCAAGCGGCTAGTATCGTATTCGTCATTAGCATCATCAACTAGTTTTAATAATGTTGCATAACATTGTTCGATCGCTACTGGATATTTTGCTTCTGGTGAACGATCATATTCAGGAACGAACACAATAGAATTTGTTCTAACAGCTAATTCTCGAACTAACTTATCATGTGTATGTGCACTGCCTAATACCCAGCCTGCACCATGAACATAAAGGATCACTGGGAGTTTTCCTGTTGCTTCTTTTGGTTTTACGGTGCGTACATTGATCGTACCATGATCACCTAGATCCCATTGCTGATCGTTGATGTCAGCTTCAAGTTTTTCCACTGGTGAACTTTGGACTTCTTCAAGTAAATCGCGTGCATCATTAACTGGGAGCTGATAGATAAATGGTTCTTTTGCATTTGCCTCACTGAATTCAAGTGCTGATTGTTCTAAAGAAATTCTTTTTACCATACTGCTACCTTCTTTCCAATGTTATACCCTCATATTAAGCCCATATTATAACTAGTTCAAATAGTACGCTTTATTAAAAAAAAATACAAGCAGAATTTAATAGAATTCTGCTTGTATTTTAAGCTATTATGCTAAATAGACCGTAGCCATTTCTTTATAGATATCGATCATTTCCAAATAGTTATCAATATCGACATATTCATCGACTTGATGGGGTGTTTCATTGCCTGGACCAAAAATAATCACAGGAAATGCTTGTTTCCCTTTTGTAAATTCTGCCGCATCTGTGGTTCCAGACACACCGACCATCGGAATATCTACATTTACTTGTCTTTTAGCTACTTGCTGCGCAATTTTAGCAATATCCGAGTTCTTTTCACTTTTCACCGAAATTTTATTGGCTTCGATCGTTAGCGTTAACCGATAATTTTCTTTTTGATTCAACTCATCGATCAGCTCATTCATTTTTTTGATGACTAAATCATTATCATACCCTGGAATCGTTCTGATATTCCCTTCCAGACTCGCTTCACTTGGGATACTGTTGATTTGTTCCCCGCCAGAAATCATCGTCACATTATAAATGAAGTCGCCTAACACTTCATCAGTGTGTGTTTCACTGCGGAATAATTCATTGGCTCTTGTATAGAAATCATTTAAATGATCGATTGCATTCACACCTAATTGCGGCATAGAACTGTGGGCATTTTTCCCTAGAGAAGAAACTTTAAAATTGATCGATCCTTTATGTGCATAAACGATTCCGGCATATCCAGAAGGTTCACCGATGACCATAGAAGTCACATCATCAACATATCCTTCTTTGGTCAGCTGTTCAGCACCAAGCTCACCCACTTCTTCACCGACTGTGGCCAATAAGCGTAAACGACCATTAAAGTCAGCTGCTTCTTCTTTCAACTCGATCATAGCAATTGCCATAGCTGCCAAACCACTCTTCATATCACAAGTACCGCGTCCAAATAGCTTCCCATCACGAATTTCTGGTTTAAATGGATCTGACGTCCAGTCTGCAGCATTTCCAGCTGAAACAACGTCCATATGTCCTGAAAAAGCTAAGACCTTCTCACTTTTCCGATTGCCGATTTCAACAATCAAATTATCACGATCCTTATCATATTCTAAAAATGAAGAATCGATCCCATGCTTTTTAAATAGCTTGCTTAAATACTCTGCAACTTCCTTTTCATTACCGTTGACTGATTTGATTGCAACAAGGTCTTTTAAAATTTGAATCTTTTCTTGTTTTTCCATTGTGTATGCCTTCTTTCATTAGATACATCCAAGGTTCTTCATTATGTGTGGAAAAAGGTTGGATATTCCATTTCACACATCTACTATACACCTATTTAAGATTTTTGTTAAATTAAAAAAGGCTTTACTAAGTACCATTTGTACTTGAGTAAAACCAAAGTCAAAGCTATTTTTCTTCGTCAAAATAATTCCCAGGAACTACATTGATCGTCTTCGTTTGAGTGTCTACATCTTTCACATACAACAATGAAGTATAATCTTCGATTGCCCGTTGACCATTGAATTTTGATTCTGCAAAAACAGTGATGCCAACAAGTTCAGCTTCAAACTCTTCGATCAAGCTCTTCATTCCGTTGACTGTTCCGCCACCTTTCATGAAATCATCCACAACCAAGACTCTAGAACCGCGTTTCAAGCTGCGTTTTGATAATTCCATTTTTTCGATCCGTTCAGAAGAACCAGAAACATAATTCACACTAACCGTTGATCCTTCAGTGATTTTTGAATCGCGGCGCACGATTACAAAAGGTACATTCAAATAGTAGGAAACTGCTTGAGCGATCGGTACACCTTTAGTCGCTACAGTCATTACTGCATCTACCTGCTCATCTAAATACTTGGAAGCAATGATTCGTCCAACCTGACGCAATAATTCCGGCTGTCCCAATAAATCAGAAAGATAAACATATCCTCCCGGCAGCAAGCGATCCTGTTCTGACAAGCGATCACACAAAGATAAAACCAATTCCTTAGACTCTTCAAATGGGATTTCAGGAATAAACTGAACGCCTCCAGCAGCGCCTGGAATCGTTTCAAGAATCCCTGTTCCACGCTCTTTAAATGTTTTTTTGATAATTGCCAAATCTTCACTGATCGATGACTTTGCTGACTTGTAGCGTTGCGCAAAATAAGTCAATGAAACCAATGTATGTGGATGCTCTAACAAATACTGCGTCATATCGATCAAACGCTCACTTCTCCGAATTTTCAAATCCGTCACTCCTTTTTCTTTTTATAGATCTATTCGTCATGCTCTTTATGAGTATACCTGCTTAAAATTTAATGGTACGTCCTTTCAATCTATCGTTCCCTATTATAAGGTGTTTGATGAAAAAATTCGAGCATTTTTTGAAAAAAATGAAAAATAGTTCGCAATTTAGAAAACAAAAAAGAAGATAGGAGAAAAAACTTTCGTTTTTCCTCCTATCTTCACTAAAATAAGTTGTAATCAACCTCGGCTCATCTTCTTATTTCGCTGTATCGTCACGATGATCTTTTTGAATACACTGACCAATATAAACAATCCAATAAAAATCAATGTGATGCTGGCACTTGGCGGTGTCTCTAAATAATAAGAACCCGTCAATCCTGTTAACATGCCAATCAATCCCATGATCACACTAATGATGATCACTGTATTAAACCCTTTACCGATCCGCATACCGATCGCAGCCGGCAATACCATGATCGCTGAAATCAACAACGCTCCAGCAATCGGAATCATCACTGCGATCGCAACCCCTGTGATCACGTTGAACAACATCGACATCCAATGGATCGGAAGACCATCGACATGCGCTGTATCTTCATCAAAAGTCAGTACATACATCGGTCGTTTGAATAAACAAAATAAGACCACTAAAACAACAAATAAAACTGCTAAAATAATGACCTGCTGCCAGGTGATCGTCACGATCGAACCAAATAAATAGGACTGGATGCTGGCTGCAGAATTACCGCCGCTCAAATTCATCAGCACAAGCGCTAATGCCAGACCTCCTGACATCAAAATAGCAATCGAGATTTCAGAATATGTGCTATAGATCATCCGTAAATATTCCAAGATCACTGCTGCGATGATCACGACAACCAATGTCATGATATCCGGGTTCCAATTCAGGAAGAATCCTAAAGCAACTCCTGCTAATGATACATGAGATAGTGTATCTGCCATCAGCGATTGTCTTCTGATCACAAGAAATACCCCCAGCATTGGAGCTATCACTGAAATGAAGGTCGCCGCTAAAAAGGCTTTTCTCATGAACTCATATGAAAGCATCTCCACTGTGAATCCTCCTTCCGAACCAAACGAATTTGTCGATCCGCGTATGATTTTATATCTTCATGGTCATGAGTGATCATTAAGATCGCTTTGCCATGGTCGTGCGCATTATGCCTTAACAGGCGATAAAACTCGTTTCTGGACGTTTCATCCATTCCTGTTGTTGGTTCATCTAAAATAAATAAGTCCGGATCTGTCGCAAAAATACGAGCTAAACTGATTCGTTGCTTTTGTCCGCCAGAAAGTTCCCCGATCCGTTTATGACGCATTTCCCACATACCGACAGCTTTTAATGCTTTTTCTACATGCTGATGATCCCGTTTAGTCAATGGCTTGAACCAGCGACCACGCGGAAAACGACCTGATCGGACCAATTCGATCACCGTACTTGGAAAACCCGCATTAAATGAGGCGACTTGCTGAGGAATATAACCAATACTCAGCTTTTCCCCTTCACTATTTTCTTTAGAAATCGTGATCGTCCCTTTAGTTGGTTTCAACAGTCCTAAGCTACTCTTGATCAAGGTTGATTTTGCTGCGCCGTTTTCTCCAGTCAAAATCACAAATTCACCTGGATCGACATGATAAGATACACCTTCTAGTACTGGCTCATCATCATAATAAAATGTGAGATCTTTAACTTCTAGATAATGCATGATCTTGCTCCTTTTTGAGGTTGGAGCAGAAGTATCCATAAGAAGAAACTACTTCTGCTGCCACCGTTCATTTGTACTCAATAGACTAGATGGTATCTCATCTATTTAATGCTTTTTTTCAAGGCTTCAAGATTGGCTTTCATAACAGAAATATAATCTTCCCCTTGTTCTTGTTCTTTTTTCGTGATGCTTTCCAATGGATTAAGTACTGAAAGTTCCACACCTGTTTCTCTAGATAATGTTTCCGCTACTTTTGATGAAGCTGAGGATTCAAAGTAGATGACAGCAACATCATGTTCTTTGATATATTTTTTTAATTCAGCTAAACGACTTGGTGAAGGCTCTTGATCTGGAGAAATTCCTGCAATCGATTCTTGTGTTAAACCATATTGTTTTGCCAAATAACCAAAAGCAGCATGCTGAGTCACGAATGTTTTGTTTTTTGCATCAGCAAAAGCCTCTGTATACTCTTTATCAAGAGCAGCAAGTTTTTCAAGATACTCTTTTGTATTTTGTTCAAATGTTGCCTTTTGCTCTGGGTATTTTTTGATCAATGCATCTCGGATGGTTTCAACTTGCTTTTGAGCCAATACAGGATCCAGCCACACATGAGGATCTAATTCGTGATCATGATCGTGTCCTTCATGATCTGATTCTTCTTCCTCATGGTCATGTGCCGCACCTTCCATTAAATCGATAGAACCAGCAGCTTCAACAACAGCTACTTTTTTTTGATCGACATTTTCCAAGACAGCTTCGACCCATGTTTCTAGTTCATGACTATTATAAATAAACGCATCTGCATCCGTTATTTTAGCAATATCCTTAGCACTTGGTTCATAATCATGCGGTTCTGTTCCTGCCGGGATCAATAATTGAACGTCACCAGCATCCCCCACAACATTTTTTGCAAAATCGTACATTGGATAAAAAGTTGTGACAACTTTTATTTTACCATCTTTTGCTGCTTTATCAGTTTCTTTTGTTTGTTCGCATGCAGTCAATGTCGTAACTGCCGCTATCAAAAGAATTCCTGCCATATATAGCCATTTATTTTTTCTCATTTCGTATCCCCATTTCGATTTATCTTATTTAAATCGTAATATTTACGATTTGGTAGCAAGAACTAATTTAACAGAAGGAAAGGAGTACGTCAAGAGAAAATAGTAAAGTAAAAAAAATCTGTAACCGATAGTGGCTACAGATTTTTTCTCTATTTCAACGTTCTCACAAGATAAACCTCATCACAAAAACCTTTCAAGCCATTGTAAATTCGCTGAGCACGCGTCTTTTTCTCACATAGAGCAAAAACGGTCGGTCCGCTACCGCTCATCAGTGCTGCATCTGCCCCATAATTGATCATTCGATCTTTGATTTGCTGAATGACTGGATATCGTTTGATCGTCACACCTTCTAGAGCATTACCGATTTTTTCAGTCATCAATTGATAATCGTCTGTTTCCACTGCCTGTCTGATCCCAGCAATATCAGGATGTTGAATACTGTTGAAAGACAAGCTGCCAAAAATCGAACTTGTCGAGACACTCATCCTTGGCTTTACTAAAACAACCCAACATTGAGGCATCGAAGGTAAAAACTCGATTTTTTCTCCCCGACCTGTAACAAAAGCTGTCCCGCCATGAATACAATAAGGAACATCTGAACCGATCTGACTACCTAATTCAGCTAATTTTTCCAACGATAGATCCAGATTCCACAATCGATTCAACCCACGAAGTGTCGCTGCACAATCGCTGCTGCCGCCAGCTAAACCTGCAGCAACTGGGATTCTTTTTTCTATTGTGATTCTGACCCCTTGCGTCAGATCAAACGTTTTCTTCAACAGCTCTGCTGCTTGATAGACATGATTTCTTCTATCTACAGGTAAAAAAGAACTGTCTGTTTCGATCACGATCTTATTTTCCGACAGCTCTTCAAATAGCAGTCGATCTGCTAAATCCACACTAGCCATGATCATCTCTAATTCATGATAACCATCTTTTCTTTTATAGAGAGCATCCAACCCCAAATTGATTTTTGCGGGTGCTTTTTCTATGATTTCCATTATTTTCACCTATCTAACTCTGTTCCTTCAACCAACTTCACAATCTTTTAAATTCTAACATATGTTGTTTGAGATGTATAGATTTGTAGAAAAGTATTCAATTTTCCTCAGAAAATACACCCTTTCTTTTATACAAATAAAAAACCTAAAACAACCAAACTGAGGTTATCTTAGGTTTCATTACAGATAGATAGTCAAATTATGACATTTTCACTTTTACTTGATTTCACTTCTATTTTTAATAATTTTATTTACGATCCCATACTCTAGAGCCTCTTCAGCGCTCAACCAATAATCTCTAGCGGTATCATTTCTCACTTGTTCAATATCTTTACCAGTTTCTTTCGAAATCAGTTGGTTGATTTTTTCTCTTGTACGGATAATTTCCTTAGCAGTAATTTCCATATCACTGGACTGACCTTGTGCGCCACCTGAAGGTTCATGAATCATAAAACGGGTATTAGGAAGACAATAGCGTCGTTCCTTTTCGCTGGATAAATAAATAAGTGCTCCAGCACTGACCACCCAGCCTGAACCTATGATATTTACTTTTGGTTTGATAAAATTGATCATATCAAAAATCAGATAGCCTGAATCAACATGACCTCCATTACTACTAATAAACAAATTGATTGGTTCATCATTGATTGACTCTAATAATAGCAGCTGATTACAAACTTCTTTCGCCATCTGCTCATTTATTTCTCCAGAAATGATCACGGTTCTCGTTCCAATCATTTTTTCAGTCAATACATCTTGTTGTTTTGTTTCTTGCTTGGTGTTTTCTTGCTCATTCATCGCATATCCTCCTTTTTTACCTACCACAATACTACCATAATTCTCTTTACTTATCATAAGTATTACGGAAAAAGAGAGGAGATATCACTCTTTGAGCGATATCTCCTCTCTTTAAATTCCAGATAAACGATGGTAAAAAAGTAATGATTGCTTGAAGTTAAGCACTTCTGTCTATCTTCTTTGAACTATTTTTAGACAGCTTCACTAACAAACTCAATTTCGACTGTGCGAGTCAGCACATCAGAGTAACTATAAGAAACTCGTTCGAATGAGTTTTCATCTGGATCTAAATCTACAACGAAGACAGATGGATACGTTTCTGTCAAAATACCTTTACGTTCAGTTTGACGCTTTCTGCCGGTCTGAGCAACTAATGTGATTTTGCTGCCGATACGACATTCTAAATCTTTCTTAATTGACGCTAAAGTTGTTGGCATTGCATTCACCTCAAACTCCATTGTAACACATACAGATAAAAATTTCAAGTTTACCATAGCAGAAAATGAAATGCAACTAATTCTATCTTATTTTTGATAATTATTTCATGTGAATTTTTCTATAAATTCTCATTTTAATCATAAATAATTGATTTCAATTTCTTTTTTGCTCGATCATAAGCACTTCTGACTGTGACTTCGCGGCTTGCAGTTGCCTTTGCGATTTCTCCAATCTCTTTACCATTCATAAATTCCTGAAACGTCGTTCGTTCAAACGGTGACAGAATCTGAGGTAATTCTTCCAGCTTTTCTCTGATGATCATCTGTTCCAATGCATCTGCAGCTTCAACGCTTGCATAATCAAAAAAAGATTCTCCCTGACTTTCCATTTTTTGATCTAACGAAATGGATTGCACATCTACAGTCCGTTTCACTGCACATTGTTTTCGCACAAGACTACGAATATGATTTTCAAAGTTCGACTTGAAAAATTTCCCGATCGAAACGCTATAGGTTTCTTCATATTTTTCCAAAGAACGGTAAAAAATGATCCGCCCTTCCTGCAGCCAGTCTTCTTTGTCGAAATCTTTCAAATAGTACTTTTTTCGAAAGTTGTATACAAGCGGATGATACTTTCGATACAACCGATCAAACGCTATTCCATCTCCTTTTAAAATGTGTTCATACTTATCCATTCCCTTTTCTCCTTCCAAACATTTTCTTTTGCGTAAAATGTTTGGAAAAATCGTACCATTAACCCCAAAAAAGATAGAAGCGAACAAGTGTTTAATCTTTCTTTTTAGACAATTCGTCCATTTTTTCGGACAATTTTGACAATTGCTCCAAATTCCAAGGAGAATTTCTACGAAAATCTTGAAAATGGATATCTGTTGCATGAATCGCTATCGTACGCTCAGATTTTTTTACGCTTTTATACAACTCATTTGCAGAGGTTCGTAAAGCACCCTTAGAAAAGACTAACCATTGCTCTGCCAAATCACTTGTTGCCACGGTGACTTGAGTTAAACGATCATTTTTTTCTCCTGCAATTCGTTCAATATAGCTATCGGCCGTTTCATCTTCTTTAGTGAAAATAACTGTTAATCGATACTTTTTATAGGTTTGCTGGATTCCTGGAACCAGCTGAGCATCAAAGACAACAATCACTTCTAGATCTTCGTATTTTGCATAATTAGAGAGACGATGCAGCAAAGCTTCTCTAGCATCTTCTAGTTTGTTTTGATTCTTCAATTTCACTAGTTCAGGCCAAGCACCGATCATATTATAGCCATCAACGATGAGTAATTGCTTTTTCATCTTTTATTTTCACCTTCTTTATCATTAGAATAGACGGTCGAAACAATTTTTTTCAGCGCTTGATATAATTTATAACGGATTACGTCCACGATACACTTCATACATCAATAATCCCGCAGCAACTCCCGCATTTAAACTTTGTACATGTCCAGTCATCGGGATCGTCAATAGCTCATCTACTTCTTTATGCAATCCCTGACTCATCCCACGACCTTCATTGCCAATGATCAATGCAATCGCTCCTTGAGTATTCCACTGGCGGTAGTCCGTGCCTTTCATATCTGTGCCAAAGATCCAAAAATCATGCTCTTTTAAGGTTGCGATACTTTGCGCTAAATTCGTCACACGAGCAACTGGAATATATTCTACAGCGCCTGTTGATGCTTTGGTCACGACTGGCGTGATGCCAACTGCCCGATGTTTCGGGATGATGATCCCATCCACTCCTGTTGCATCAGCTGTTCTTAAAATAGAGCCGAAATTATGCGGATCTTCCAAACTATCCAATATCAAGAAAAATGGTGTCTCAGTCTTTTCTTTCGTCTTTGTTATCAAATCATCCAGTGTCAAATATTCATAGGCTGTGATCGCCAATACGATCCCCTGATGCACACCATGATCTGTCAATGTATCTAATTTTTGTTTAGGTACCCATTTTACTGGTACTGCATGTTCTTTTGCCAATATTTTAAGCTGCTCGACTTTTTCGCCTTTGCTGTCTTCTTGAAGGAACAATTTGTTGCCGCGTCCTTGCTGAATCGCTTCGATCGTCGCATGGTTTCCGAAAACAAAATTATCTTCAACGGCTTCTTCAGTTGGTTTACGGTCTTTTTTGACGACTTCTTTTTTAAATGACGGCTTTCTTTTTTGTTTGCTATCTTTGAATGAACGTTTTTTATCATTACGCATCTTTTTCACCTACTTTTTTGATACACCAGTCGATCAATTCTTCTAGGCGCTCTGTTTGTTTTGTTAAATGAAGATACCCCATCAATGACTCAAACCCTGTAGCTATACGGTATGTTGTGATATCTGCATTTTTTGCTGAGGTATGGCTTTTGGTATTACGCCCTCGTTTATACATTGTTTCTTCTGTTTCATTCAAAAGCTTTTCTTCCAGCATCGCCTGAATCAAAAAAGCCTGTGCTTTAGCTGATACATAATGTGTCGCCATCCGGTGCAGCGTATTGGGTTTTGTTTGACCTTGCTCTACTAAATAATCTCGAATGTAGATTTCATAGATTGCATCGCCTACATAAGCCAGCGCTAAACCATTCAATTGTGTATAATCTCTCATTCACTTCTTCTCCATCTAGTCCCCTGGGCAGTATCTTCCAAGGTTATTCCTTTATCCTTCAATAAATCACGAATCTCATCACTGCGGGCAAAATCACGGTTCTTACGTGCCTGATTCCGTTCTTCGATCAATTGATCGATATCGTCATCCAGTAGTTCATCTGAGAGGAAATAAATCCCAAAAATACTCAACCATTGTGTAAACTGATCTAGCGCCTTCTCTGTAACTATTGCTGATACAGTTTCTTGTTCGCTATATTGGTTTAGCCATTTTGAAAGCTCATAGACCACTGTGATCCCATTTGCTGCATTGAAATCGTCATCCATCTCTGCTGTAAAACGAATTTCCAGCTCAGCCAATTCCTGTAAGCGACGTTCGTCTTCGTCTAATTGGGGAGCTGCATTTTCTTTTCTGAAGGACAAATTCTCAAATGCATTTTTCAGTTTCTGAAGATTGACACCAGCTTCTTTGATCGTTGCTTCACTATAGCGGATCGGACGGCGATATTGTGTCGTCGCCATAAAGAAACGCAGGATTTGCGGATCGATCTGTTTTGCTAGTTCATGCACAGTTACAAAATTTCCCAGTGACTTACTCATTTTTTCATCATCTTCGCCAATTGTTACATAGCCGTTATGCATCCAATAATTAGCAAATGTCTGCCCTGTTTTTGCTTCACTTTGAGCAATTTCATTTTCATGGTGAGGAAATTCTAAATCTTGACCACCGCCATGGATATCAATTGTATCACCTAAATGCTTCGTTGCCATTACAGAACACTCGATATGCCAACCGGGGCGTCCTGCTCCCCATGGTGAATCCCAAGAAATTTCGCCTTCTTTAGCACCTTTCCATAAAGCAAAATCCAATGGATCTTCTTTTAATTCTTGTTCTACTCCTGTACGCTGACTGGCTCCGACTTCAAGTTCATCGATCGATTGGTGACTAAGTTTTCCATAACCATCAAATTTACGTGTTCGATAATAAACATCACCCTTTGATTCATACGCATACCCTTTGTCGATCAACGCTTGGATAAACATCAGGATATCCGGCATATGATCCATCACCCGAGGATGGCTAGTTGCCGGCTGCACATTTAACACTTGTGTATCTTCTTCAAATGCCTGAATAAACCGATCTGCCACTTCCGGCGCTGTTATTCCTAATTCATTCGCCGCACGAATGATCTTATCATCGACATCGGTAAAATTGGAAACATAGTTCACTTCATAGCCGCGGTATTCTAAATAACGTCTAATCGTGTCGAATGCAATCGTACTTCGGGCATTGCCAATGTGGATATAATTATAAACTGTTGGTCCGCAGACATACATCCGGACTTTGCCTTCTTCTATTGGTTGAAAGGTTTCTTTTTCCCTTGTTAATGTATTATAAATTTGAATCATCGTTCTCCTCCATTCTCTTTCCCTTGATCCTAACGACTTTCGCCGGTACTCCTACTGCAGTTGCATCATCAGGAATGTCAGTCAATACAACCGCTGCTGCACCGATTTTTGCCCGTTCCCCGATTGTGACAGGTCCCAGAATCTGTGCATGTGCGTGGATCATTGCCCCTTTTTTGACTGTCGGATGACGTTTCCCTGTGTCTTTTCCTGTACCGCCTAGGGTAACGCCATGAAACAATACAACATCTTCCTCAATTTCCGCTGTTTGACCGATCACAATACCCATACCATGATCAATAAAAACTCCTGATGCAATCCTTGCTCCCGGATGAATCTCTATCCCCGTTAAAAAACGCCAAAACTGTGCGTGGATTTTTGCCAGCAAATACAGCCGATGCCGATAAAGAAAATGTGAAAAACGATGCCAAAACAATGCATGCAGCCCTGGATAGGTAAGCAATGCTTCCAATGTTGAACGTGCTGCAGGATCATTTTTTTTGATTGCTTCAACCGCTTTTTTTAACCAACCCATAACTTTTACTCCTTTCCTTTTAATATCAAAAAAAGCGTCTTTTAAACGAAAATCATTCGTTTAAAAGACGCTTTTGCGTGGTTCCACTTTTTTTCGCAGGTCTCCCTGCCTCAAAACAGATAACGGTTGTTGGCCGTTTTCAGCTACTTGTCGCTGAAACTATTCAAAGATGCATTTCAAAAAGAGCTGACAACTGTTCTCACCATCCACAGTCTCTCTAAAGACACGCGCTTTTTTACTTCTTCTTCTCAATATATTTTGATTATAAAACTTTGTTTAAGTGTTCTAACGCTTTTTCTTTTCCTAAAAGCTCAATTGTATCTCCTAGTTCAGGACCATGCATTTGGCCTGAAACTGCTACACGAATCGGCATGAATAAGTTTTTACCTTTGACACCTGTTTCTTTTTGAACAGCTTTGATACCAGCTTTAATATTCTCAACATTTACAACATCCATTGCTTCCAGTTGCGCTTTGAATGCTGCTAGTACTGTCGGTACTGTTTCTCCTGCCAAGACTTCTTTAGCGGCTTCATCTAATACTGGATGCTCATTGAAGAATAAGTTTGATACTTCAACGATTTCTGCAGCATAACTCATTTGTGGCTGGTATAGACTAACAACTTTTTTCAGCCATTCAATTTTTTCTGCACTTGGATCGGCTTCAATGCGTCCATCTGCTACTAAATAAGGAATACACATAGCTGTAAGTGTATCAAGATCCAATTGTTTCATGTACTGGTTATTGACCCATTCAAGTTTCTTGCCATCAAAAGCAGCTGGCGATTTACTTAAGCGTTCTGGATCGAAAATTTTGATCAATTCTTCTTGTGAGAAAATCTCATCTTCGCCAACAGGTGACCAGCCTAATAATGCAGTAAAGTTGAACATTGCTTCTGGTAAGTAGCCAAGCTCACGATACTGTTCAATAAATTGTAAAATCGATTCATCACGTTTGCTCAATTTTTTACCTGTTTCAGAATTGATGATCAATGTCATATGTCCAAATTCAGGAGCTGTCCAGCCAAACGCTTCATAAACCATTAATTGTTTTGGTGTATTCGCGATATGGTCATCTCCGCGTAAAACATGTGTGATTTTCATCATATGATCATCAACAGCTACAGCAAAATTGTACGTCGGCATGCCATCGCGTTTTTGAATAACGAAATCGCCGCCGATATTATCTGATTCAAAAACAATTTCACCTTTGACCATATCGTTAAATGTATAAGACGTATTTCTTGGTACACGGAAACGAATAACTGGTGTAAGTCCTTGCGCTTCTTTTTCCGCTTGCTCAGAAGGTGTTAAGTCTGCACATTTACCAGAGTAATGTGGCATTTCCCCACGGGCACGTTGCGCTTCTCTTTCCGCTTCTAATTCTTCTTCTGTACAGTAGCATTTATACGCACGATTGCTGACTAATAATTGATCGATCAACGGTTGATAAATTTCGCCGCGTTCTGATTGGCGGTACGGTCCGTACTCACCAGGTTTTTCGGGAGACTCATCCCAATCCATCCCTAGCCACGCTAAGTTTTCTAATTGGCTTTTTTCGCCGTCTTCAATATTTCTTTTTTGATCAGTATCTTCAATACGGATGATAAAATCGCCATCATTGTGACGAGCAAATAAATAATTGAATAGTGCTGTTCTTGCATTTCCGATGTGTAAATGTCCCGTTGGACTTGGTGCGTAGCGTACACGTACTTTTGACATTGTGCATTCCTCTTTCTATTTTTCAAGTAAAGCGACCGCGATCGCTCCCATACCTTCTTCATGACCAATAAAGCCCATTTTTTCCATTGTTGTTGCTTTTAAATTGATTTGGTTTGTTTCAATCTGGCAGGCAGCAGCAATATTTTCTTTCATTTTATCTAAATGCGGCTTCATTTTTGGTTGTTCAGCTAAAATTGTACAATCAATATTGCCAATAGTAAAGCCAGTAGCTAAAACTTTTTGATTTGCCTCTCGCAGCAGCTTGATCGAATCCGCATCTTTAAACTCTAGATCTGTATCTGGAAATAAATGACCAATATCTCCTAAGCCAGCAGCACCTAAGATCGCATCCGTTATTGCATGTAATAAAACGTCTGCATCAGAGTGTCCTAATAAGCCTTTTTCAAATGGCAGTTCGACACCGCCGATAATCAAATTGCGTCCTTCTACTAATTGATGGACATCAAATCCCTGTCCAATTCGTATCATTTTTTTCACCTAACTTCTTTTTCTTTTCACGATAGCTTCACCGATCAACATATCTTCTGGTGTAGTAAGCTTAATGTTTTCATAGCTTCCCAATACCATAGAAACAGGTAGGCTACTGTATTTTTCGATCAACGAAGCATCATCCGTCCCTAAATATTGCTCTTTTTCCGCTTGTTCATGAACGGCCATTAAGTCAGTCCCATAAAAAGCCTGTGGTGTCTGTATTTGCCATAATGTTTCACGTGGAACCGTTTCTTGAACGAATCCGTCAACGACACGCTTGATCGTATCTTTAACTGGAACACCTAAAATTGCAGCTCTAGTTTCAACAACCTTGCGATGGAGTGCTTTTAACTGTGCCAAAGTAACAAAGGGTCTAGCACCATCATGGACCATCACGATATTCTCTGGGTCGATCAACATCTTTAGTCCGTTATGAACACTGTACTGACGCTCACAACCGCCTGGTACGATCGTTACAGGACAATGCTTTTTCTTGGTTTCTTTTTTGACCATAGCCGTTAATAAATCCTGCTCATCTTCTTGCGTCACTAAAATAATGTGCTTACAAGCTGGATCATTTAAAAAAGTTTCTAACGAATAGGAAATGACAGGCTTGCCGATTAGATGAAGCAAAATTTTATTACGGCTTGCTCCCATTCTCTTACCTTGCCCTGCCGCCAATAAAATGACTTCGTAATCCAGCGTTTTGTCTCTCGTTTTAGCTCTTTTCATGGGCTTTGTTTTCTTCTCTACTATCATCGATTCCTCTGCCGGAATGTGCTGGTTTTGCGAAAATCATCCGACCGGCAGCCGTTTGCAATGCACTTGTTACAACTACTTGGATATGTTCATTCATATAATGCTGTCCATCTTCCACGACTACCATTGTACCGTCATCTAAATACGCAACGCCTTGTTGACGCTCTGTTCCGGCTTTTACGACCATAACATTCATCGTCTCACCTGGAATTACCACTGGTTTGACTGCATTAGCTAAGGCATTGATGTTCAAAACAGGGACATTTTGAAATTCAGAGACTTTATTCAAGTTATAATCATTCGTTACAACAACACCATCTAATAGTTTTGCCAATTTGATCAGCTTACTATCGACCTCAGAAATATCTTCAAAATCACCATCGTACATTTCAACAGAAATGCCATCTTCTTTTTGTAAAGCATTTAAAATATCCAGTCCACGACGTCCGCGCACGCGTTTCAAGCTATCACCAGAATCGGCAATATACTGCAATTCATATAAAACAAAGTTAGGAATCAAAATAACCCCTTCTAAAAAGCCTGTTTTAGCAATATCGTAAATTCTACCGTCAATAATGACACTTGTATCCAAAATCTTATACTTATGGAAACGATCTTCCACTTTGCGCTCTAAAACTTCCCCGTCATTTTCATTCTGCAGTTTCTTTTGTTTCGGAGTAAAAATCTTGCGCCATTCATCGATCCGCGTAGTTCCCATCCGAAAACCAAGATATCCAAAAATGATCATGACTAAGATCGGCAGCACGCTATTCACAAAAGGAATATTTAAATTGTACATCGGAATCGAGATGATCGCTCCAATGATCAGTCCGATGATCACACCGACACTACCAAATAAAAGATAAGTCAAGCTCAATTCATTCAATGCTGCTTCTATTTTTTTGACACCTGATACAATATACTTCGCTAACCCTAACGATAAAATAAAGAAAATAAGTGCACCAATCAAACTGTTAGTAAAGTTATTGTTCAGCCATGTATTATCCGCTTGCTGCGCCATTTCCCAAGCCATCGGTAATAACGAAATACCCAGACTTGCGCCAACGACGATCATCAGCAACGTGACGACACGTTTTTGCATAGATCCATCCTCCAATATAGTCTTATTTAAAGAATACAGGCAGCCTCCGTCTAAATAGATAAACCGAGCGCTACCTTATACTCTATTGAAATACTTTTCTTAATGTTTCACCGATCGTAGCCACACCGACGATTTCGATGCCTTCAGGCGGTGTCCAGCCGCCTAAATTATTTTTTGGTAAATAGATTTTAGTAAAGCCCAGCTTTTGCGCCTCACGCACACGCTGTTCAATACTATTTACACGACGAATTTCACCTGTCAAACCAATTTCACCAATAAAACACTCTGTCGGCTTTGTGCCATTTTCTTTATAACTTGAAGCAATACTGACGGCAACAGCTAAATCGATCGCTGGTTCATTGATTTTCACACCGCCGGCAGCTTTCAAATACGCATCTTGATTTTGTAATAATAATCCTGCCCGCTTTTCCAAAACAGCCATGATCAATGACACTCGATTGAAATCTAACCCTGTCGTCGTTCGTTTGGCATTTCCAAACATCGTTGGAGTAACTAGCGCTTGAACTTCAACTAAGATCGGTCGTGTTCCTTCCATCGCTACGACGATCGCAGAGCCTGTCGCATCAGCTAAACGCTCTTCCAAGAAAACCTGAGAAGGATTGGCGACTTCTTCTAGTCCGTGTTCTCTCATCTCAAATATTCCGATTTCGTTTGTAGAACCGAAACGATTTTTAACGGCTCTTAAAATTCTAAATGTATGATGCTTATCTCCTTCAAAATACAAGACCGTATCAACCATATGCTCCAACATTCGAGGACCGGCAATCGAACCTTCTTTCGTCACGTGACCTACGATAAAAATAGCGATACCGTTGGTTTTTGCTAGCTTTAAAAGTTCTGCTGTCGTTTCTCTCACTTGACTGACACTGCCGGCGACACTGGTCACATCCGGCTGTGTCATCGTCTGAATAGAATCAATGATCACATAATCTGGTTCTAATTTTTCAATTGCTCTTGAAATTTCATTCATATCAGTTTCTGCATATAAATAAAACTCTGTATCGATCGCACTTAAACGCTCTGCCCGCATTTTGATCTGCTCAGCACTCTCTTCTCCAGAGACATACAGCACTTTCCCGCCGCTTTCAGCGAGTTGCTGAGAAACCTGTAGAAGTAACGTGGATTTTCCGATTCCCGGATCGCCGCCGATCAAAACTAATGACCCTGGAACAACTCCGCCGCCTAACACACGATTCAGCTCCATCAATTTTGTTTTGACTCTCGGTTCTTTTTTAGGAACGACCTCAGCCAATCGCTGCGGCTGTGTCTTTTTACCTGTCAAGCTTACTCGAGCTCTGCGGTCTGTTGTATCCTGAATGACTTCTTCCGTCATTGTATTCCATTGTCCGCAGTTCGGACAACGTCCTAAATATTTTGGGGAGATATATCCGCAAGTTTGACATTCAAATTGAACTTTTGCTTTTTTTGCCATCTGTCTATCTCCTCGTTTGTTCTATTCCTTTATTTTATCATACAATAGGTACCTTATACTAAGACTAGCCACCAAAAAGTTGATCGAAAAAGGAGTACTCATGATTGTTATATATCCACTGATCTAATTTTTACCGGAAGAGCCAAATCCGCCAGTTCTTTCTTTGTCTACATTATCGATATCAGCCAATAGAAATGGTTTAAATATTCCTTGTCCGATCCGTTCACCTTTTTCGATCACCATATCTTCATAGCCAAAATTAATAAACTGGAACATGATATGTCCTTCATTACCTTCATTATTATAATAATCGCGGTCGATCACACCAACACCATTGGCCAGCATCAAAAAGCGTTTCAGCGGATTAGAGGAACGACTCACTAACTCTAAATACTCATCTTCTGCCATGTAAGCTTTGATCCCAGTTTTCACCAAAACTGGTTTTGGAGCAGTTCCTTGTGCTTGTAACTTCCAAATGCTTGGTACTACTACTTGTTCTGCTGCTTCAAAATCATAGCCAGCAGCGCCTTTTGTTGCACGCTCCGGAAGTGATATCCCTTGATCTTTATAGCTAGAAATAATTTCAAATCCTCGTTGTTTCATTAAAAAGCTCCTCTGCTTGTAAACTATTTTTATTTTACCATATTCCCCATGCACCTAGGCTAGTTTTATAACATCTTTAATATTCTCACATGCTTTTTTACTGTTTTCACATCATTCAAGATGATTTTGTTCTATTTTTGTACCTGAATTGTCTTTGATTACAATAAATCCAATGATCAAAAAGAACAGCATGAGACCGATCAAGCTAATGACATGCACTGTTTCAACAAGATGAACAGCAGCCAAGCTTGCCGTTCGATGTCCCGTGATCTGCAGTACTGTTTTTACTGGCAGCTCCTCTTGTCTAGCCAATATCCACATCAAACTCATCATCAACAGTTGATGTGTCACACTTCCTTTCGTTTGTGTACTGTATTTTGTGATGATCCGCTGATCTTGAGGCAACATTTCATCTTGATAATAATTTCGATTCAAAAATGCACCTGTTGCATTGATCGTACAACTCAACAGAAAAATCCCTACTGGAAATAGCGTTGAAGATAAAAGAAACATCAACGACACTATATAGCTGCCTAAATGAACGATTTTTGGATCGACTGTAGAAAACAGACGGTACAAAAGTTTGATAAAAGCAGCTGCACCAATGATACCCAAAACATAGGGCAAATATAAATTTACTAATAAGCCGTTTGCTCCTAAGCGTAAAGCTACGTAAAGCGTCCCAAACAGCATCAAGAAATTCATACACATTCCATTAGCAAACGTCAACAGATTCAGCCATAACGGTAGTTTCCAAGCCTTTCTTTGACGATTCAAGTACCATGCGGCAATCACAAACAACACTGAAAAGCCAATGATCCCAATATCTAAAAGCTGAGAATCAAAAAGTAAGCGTGCTGAGCGAATGAATAACAATAGAATAAAAAAGCTGATGAATAAAAAGAACTCTTTGACTGAAATGACTTGCTGGTCCACCTCATTAAAATCAATTTCATAATCAGGATAATGTCTCACTGCATAATATGCAGATGCATAAAGTAAAACATACTCACCTAGAACTAAAGAAGTCCGCCATTCTTTAGTCAGCGTCAATGAAGCAACGATACCGCCTAAAATCAATAAAATAAACACATATTTCCGAGCGATCGGTGTCGAATGCCCTTGATACTTCTCATGATAATTGACTGTTGTATTAGCGGCTGGAAGCCAAGAAGCACTAAGCCCAATCAGGACAGCTGCCAGCAAATAAGCCGGGAAATAAATCTGTCCTAGAACACCAATGAAACAGCCTATCCCACCAATTAAAATAGAAATGATCAAAACATTAAAACTCGTCAGTGCCAACTTAAAGCTTTTCAATAGAAAAATTCCTGTCATCCGAAATGTATAAAATAGGACAAAGGGCAATGCCTTCTCCCACGTTAGTCCATCATTCAAATTCAAAAATAGAAAATAAGGGATAATAATAAGTGTATTTGCTAAAATAAACGGCGCTACTTGTACAGCACTAAGCGCGATTTCTTTTAATTTCGTCATGTTGCGTTCTCCTTTAAAACTGTTTGTATGTAGGTAGTCTACCACGTTCATCAGAAAAGTAAAATCAATGACGGAGCAAATTTACTCAGCTACTGATAGATACGTAAAAATAGAAGGTTTTCATTTTACTTTGACAGAAATTTTGGCTTTTTTTACTCCTTTTGAAAATATTTGTGAAAAAAATATCGAAACTTACTTTTTAATCTTTTTTTAATTTAAGCTTTCTGTTATAATGGTTTTCACATTTACTATACATAATAGTGAATGAAAGAGCATATCAAAGGAGAGATAGATGTATGAAAACTGTTTATAATTTTTCAGCTGGTCCCGCCGTTCTACCAAAAAGTGTTTTGGAAAAAGCCCAATCCGAATTGGTGAACTATGAAAACAGCGGCATGTCCGTAATGGAGTTGAGTCATCGTTCCTCCCTTTTTGAAGCTATTATTGAAGATGCTGAAACTTTACTCAGAGAATTGATGAATATTCCCGATAATTATAAAGTACTATTCTTGCAAGGTGGTGCTAGTACACAATTTACGATGGTTCCTTTAAACCTTGCGCAAAACAAGAAGGCCTTGTACGTCAATACAGGATCTTGGGCGAAAAAAGCGATCAGTGAGGCTAAGAAGATCGACAATGTAGCCGTTGAAGTGATTGCTTCTAGTGAAGACCAAAATTTCACTTATATCCCTGAAATCCGTAGAGAAGATATCCCGCAAGATGCTGCTTATGTGCACATCACAACGAATAATACGATTGAAGGAACAACCATTTATGATTTACCAGATACTGGTGATGTTCCTATTGTTGCCGACATGTCATCAAATATTTTATCTATCGATTACAATGTAGCTGATTTTGGCTTGATTTACGCTGGTGCACAAAAAAATATTGGTCCAGCTGGTCTGACAGTTGTGATCGTTCGTGAAGATCTGATCGGTCAGGCAGACGTCTTAAGCGCTATGTTAGATTATGATATTCATGCGAAAAATGGTTCTATGTACAATACACCGCCAACCTATAGTATTTATATGGCAAAGCTTGTCTTTGAATGGATCAAAGAACACGGTGGAGTTAGTCAAATGGAAAAACAAAATAAGGAAAAAGCCGCACTTTTATATGACGAGATCGAGGCATCTAGCCTATTTTCTTCTCCAGTTGTTAAAAAGGACCGCTCGATCAATAACATTCCATTTGTGACTGAAGACGAAGTTCTTGATAAAAAGTTCAATCAAGAAGCTTTGGCAGCTGGATTTGAAAACCTCAAAGGACATCGTTCTGTCGGCGGTATGCGCGCTAGTCTTTATAACGCATTTCCCAAAGCAGGTGTTGAGGCCCTAGTTACATTCATGAAAAAATTTGAAGCAGAAAATGGAGGAACGAACTAAATGTATGATATTAAAACATTCAATGCCATTGCTCCAGTTGGGCTAGCCCGTTTTGATGAGCAAAACTTTACGATAAATCAAACTGAAACCCCTGCTGGTATCATCCTGCGTAGTCAAAAACTTCATGATTATGATTTTCCTGACTCTGTGCTAGCAGTTGCTCGAGCAGGTGCAGGCACTAACAACGTCCCTGTTAAACAATGTACAGAAGACGGAATCGTCGTCTTTAACACACCTGGCGCCAATGCTAATGCGGTAAAAGAGTTGGTCATCGCCTGCTTATTATTATCTGTCCGCCCGATCCTAAAAGGGGCAAACTGGGTCCAAACCTTAACAGGAGCAGACGCCGAAGAACAAGCAGAAGCTCAAAAAAAGCAATTTGCTGGAACTGAGCTTGAAGGAAAAAAATTAGGTGTCATCGGGTTAGGCGCCATTGGTGCCATGGTCGCTAATGACGCTTACCGCTTGGGGATGGAAGTAACAGGCTTTGATCCTTTCGTTTCTGTTGATACCGCGTGGAGTATTTCTCGACGGGTCAAACGAGCGCAAAGTATGGAAGAAGTATTAAAAACCTGTGATTTTATTACTATTCATGTTCCATTATCAGAAAATACCCATCATTTGATCGGCAAAGAACAATTGAAGCAAATGAAAAAGACAGCCGTTCTTTTAAACTTTGCCCGTGGTGAGTTAGTTGAAACATCTGCGGTTCTTGATGCTATCGATCAAGGAGAAATCAGCAATTTTGTCACTGATTTCGCAGACGAACGTTTATTGAACAACGAAAACATTTTAGTTTTACCTCACTTAGGCGCTTCAACAGAAGAAGCAGAAGTTAATTGTGCTAAAATGGCGGCGCGAACATTGAAGAAATTTTTGGAAACAGGCAATATCAAACGTTCTGTCAACTTCCCAACGGTAGAAATGAGCTTCAATTCACCTTATCGTTTAACGATCATTCATAGAAATGTGCCAAATATGCTTGGTCAAATTTCAACCAGCATCGCTACATTAGATATCAATATCGACAATATGATCAATCGCAGCCGAGATGATTATGCATACACCATTCTTGATATTGCTGAAACAGATGAAGAAAAAATTGCAGCTGCGGCCGCAAAAATCCAGTCATCAGAAAACATCATTCGTGTCAGAACCATCAAAAATACTGAGGCGGTGAGTTATTAATGGTCATGATCCATCCATTCAAAGGGATTCGTCCTTCGGAAAAATTTAGCGCACAAATCGCTACGCTGCCTTATGATGTTCTAAGCTCTCAAGAGGCAAGAGAACTGGGAAAAAACAATCCCTATTCTTATCTACACATTGATAAAGCTGAAATCGATTTGCCTGAAAGTTTGTCTCCTTATGATGATCAAGTCTATGCAAAAGCTGCCGACAACTTACAAGCCTTTTTACAAAAACAATGGCTTATACAAGATGATCAGCCACTCTTCTATCTTTATGAATTAACCATGAATGGTCGAGCTCAAACAGGGCTTGTCGCTTGTACAGCAATCGCTGATTACACTGATGGAAAAATCAAAAAACATGAATTTACACGACCAGAAAAAGAGGTCGATCGCATCCGTCATATCGAAGCTTGTGATGCAAACACCAGCCCGATTTTTCTAACCTATCGCCGTAATCAAACGATTCAAGAATTGATGGACTTCTGGAAAAAAACACAAACACCAGTCTATGATTTTACTGGCTTCCACGATGTTATTCATCGAGTATGGCTGATCAATGATACCCATGTGATCGAGCAACTAGAAACAGCATTTGCCCAAGAAGTTCCTGCATTATATATTGCTGATGGTCACCATCGGACAGAGTCCGCAGTCAAAGTAGGACAAAAGAAAAAAGAAACACAACCTAACGCACCTGAAACAGCAGAGTTCAACTATTTTTTATCAGTGATTTTTCCAAAAGAAGAACTCGAGATCCTAGACTACAATCGAATTTTGAACGTTCCGATCAAGGCTGATTTCTTTACGCGTTTAGAAAAGATATTCACTGTAGAAAAAGTTGAAGCAGGTAAACCTGATCAACCAAAAACATTTGGCATGTATATAGCTGGACAATGGTATCAATTAACAGCCAAAAACAGCATCTTGTCAGACGATCCAGTAGATGGATTAGATGTTTCTCTACTTCAAAATCACGTATTCGCCGATCTTTTCGGGATTCAGGATATCCGAACAGATAAACGAATCGATTTTGTTGGAGGCATTCGCGGAATGAAGGAATTGGAACAAGCGGTAGATAGTGGTGAATGGACAGTTGCTTTTTCAGTTTATCCGACAACGATGGATGACTTGCTGAATGTGGCAGATGCTGGAAAAATCATGCCGCCAAAATCAACTTGGTTTGAACCAAAATTATTAAGCGGATTATTTGTTCATGATTTAGAGACAAAATGAGCAGAAAGCTGTAAAATAGAATTAATTTAGATGTTGAGACAAGACGAACCGTTTTGTCTCTTCATTAGTATCTATGTGAGGTCAATCATGCGAAAACAATTAAAAGAAGCAAAACGAATCGTGATCAAAGTCGGAACAAGTACTTTGATCTACCCGAATGGAAATATCAATTTAAGTGCCATCGACCAACTGGCGTTTACCTTGACTGATTTACAGAATCAAGGGAAAGAAATCATCTTGGTTTCCTCTGGTGCCATCGGGGTCGGCTTAAATAAATTAAATATGGACAAGCGTCCTCCAACCATCCCGGAACAACAAGCGGTGGCTGCTGTAGGACAGGCTGAGCTGATGAACATTTACAACCAACGTTTTTTAACATATAGTCAGCAAATTGCTCAATTATTATTGACACGAGATGTCATTGAATTTCCAGAAAGCCGCCAAAATGTGATCAATACGATGGAACAATTGCTTAAAATGGATATCATTCCGGTCATCAACGAAAATGACACTGTGGCAATCGATGAATTAGATCATTTAACTAAATTCGGAGATAATGACCAGCTTTCAGCTATCGTTGCACAACTCATTCAAGCAGATGCCCTGATCATGTTATCAGATATCGATGGTTTCTTTTCTGACAATCCAAATACGAACAAAGAAGCCACTCTTTTTTCAGAGATCAACGAAATCAACGAGGAACTTCTAGAATTGGCAGGCGGTAAAGGCAGCCGTTTTGGTACCGGAGGCATGTACAGTAAATTGAAAGCTGCTGAACGAATCCTTGAACACAATGGTGCGATGATTTTAGCAAATGGCAAACAACCCAAAATAATTTTTGATATTTTAGACGGCGAAATGATCGGCACATTATTTATTTAGTTTGAAAGGAGATTGCTTTATGACTGACCTAAATATATTAGGAAAACAAGCAAAAGAAACAGCTTATCAGCTCAGCCTGATGGACACAAAAGTAAAAAATGAATTATTGCTGCATATGGCGGATGAACTAGAAAAAAATACTGACATCATTTTGACTGAAAATCAAAAAGATTTGCTTCAAGCCAAAGATAACGGTATCACTGATACCATGTTGGATCGCTTACGTTTGACTAGTGATCGGATCAAAGAAATGGCAGAAGGCATTCGCCAAGTTGCCACTTTACCTGACCCGATCGGAGAAGTCGAGAAAATGTGGAAAAATGAAGATGGCCTGATGATCGGAAAGCAACGGGTTCCATTGGGCGTTATCGGAATCATCTATGAATCTCGGCCAAATGTCACAACGGATGCTGCCAGTCTATGCTTTAAAACGGGTAATGCTGTTATTTTGCGTGGAGGTAAAGAAGCGTTCCACTCAAATAAAATTCTAGTCGAAGTATTACAACATGCGCTAAAACAAAAAAATGCTTCTCCTTTTGCGATCCAATTTGTTGATGATACTTCTCGTGAGACAGCACAGCAGTTGATGAAGTTAAATGACTATCTTGACGTGTTGATTCCTCGCGGCGGTGCCAACCTGATCAAAACTGTCTTAACAACAGCTACTGTTCCCGTGATCGAAACTGGTACAGGGAACTGCCATGTTTATATCGACAAAGATGCACAACTAAAAATGGCAACAGATATCATCGTCAATGCCAAATGTCAACGCCCTTCTGTTTGTAATGCTGCAGAAACGTTGTTGATCCATCAGGATATCGCTGCTGAATTTTTACCAGTGATCGAAAAAGCGCTAGCTGAATATGAGGTCGAATTACGTGCGGATGAACGAGCAGGAGCGATTTTTTCCCGTTCCATCCCTGCAACGGAAATCGATTGGGAAACAGAGTTCAATGACTACATCTTAGCTGTCAAAGTCGTGGATTCTTTAGAAGAAGCCATCCAGCATATCAATCATTACAATACAAAACATTCTGAAAGTATTGTTAGTGATAATTATTTTGCGACACAGCAATTTTTGAAGCAAGTGGATGCTGCAGCAGTCTACGCAAATGCCTCAACTCGTTTTACAGATGGCTTTGTTTTCGGATTTGGGGCAGAAATCGGGATCAGCACTCAAAAGCTACACGCTAGAGGACCAATGGGCTTAGCTGAGTTGACCTCTACGAAATATATCGTTTATGGCGATGGTCAATATCGCAAGTAAGGATTTACGCATATCTGAGTAAGAAAAAAGTGCCAGACAAACCTAAACATCTATTTTGTTTCGCACTCTAATTCCGAATAAATGGTGAGAAAAAAGCAGCTACTACGCTTCGGTCACATCAGCTAACACATAAAATTTCAAGTGATGATCACTACGTTGGGAAGGCTTCTTATTTCTCGAATCTAAACGCTTTTGTTTCAACCTCTTATTTAACAAATGATCAAGGAGGATTTTTTTCATGAAACGAGATGGACATACACATACTGAATTTTGCCCTCATGGCAATGTCGAGGATACAGAACTGTTGATTCGCAGAGCTATCCAATTAGGATTCAAAGAATATAGCATCACTGAACATGCTCCTTTGCCTCCAAGCATACAGGAAAAAGCAGCCGGAGATCCTTTAGTGTGGACAACTGCTTCAATGGCTCTTAACGATGTGGATAACTATTTTAAGAAGATGAATTTATTGAAGAAAAAATATGCCTCTGATATTCTTATCCACATTGGTTTTGAACTAGATTATTTTTCTGATTATCAGGACTGGACAAAAGACTTTTTAACAGAGTATGGTCCCCTAACAGATGATGGTATTTTATCTGTTCACTTTCTTGAAGGCAAGAGCGGGCTGCGCGGAATCGACTATTCTTTCGAGGAATATAGAGATGGTATTGTAGAACACTCGGGCAGCTTTGAACATGCGCAAACTCTTTATTATCAAACAGTTTTAGCCTCCTTAGAAGCAGATTTAGGACAATGGAAGCCTACGCGTTTAGGACATATCTCTCTATGCCAAAAGTTCCAAAATTTCTTTGATGAAGCAACGGACTATTCTTTAGAAAACCAGGCACTTGTCCACACCCTTTTGTCCCGAGTAAAGCAAGAAAATTACAGCCTTGATTTAAACACTGCGGGATTTTATAAACAAGGTTATCAACAGAGTTATCCACAGGTGTGGATAATTAAAAAAGCCCTTGAACTAGGTATTCCTTTGGTTTACGGATCTGATACCCATGCTTTAACAGATATAGGTCGTAGTTATTCCGATGTGGAAAACTTTCTTTAAAAAGTAAACAGCATTTTCTGTATGGAAACAGAAAATGCTGTTTTTATTTTGATTAGATAGCATGTGCATTATCATAATGTTCTTGAATTTCTTCAGGTAATTGATCCGGCAGCATTGTTGCTATGCGCATTTCATCTCCATCTTCAATAGCTATATCATAATACCAGCATTTGTATTTAAGCATATCCAGTACTTTTTCTAATTTTTCTATTTCATTTTCAACTACTACACGCTGCTTCTCAAACAGCTCTTTCCGTTGGGCATACGTTTGACTGCCTTGAGTACTCCAATCCATAAATTTTTTGATATCTTTTATTTCTAAACCTGATTTTTTTAAGCATTCGATGACCCTTAATGCTTCTATTTCTTTTTCTGAAAACCGTCTTGCACCAGACACTCTTTGCATATTAGGGAATAGACCTTCTTTATCATAGTATCGTAACGTCGATATTGGTAAATGAAACATTTCTGACACCTGTCCGATCGTAAACATCATTTTTCCTCCGTTTTTCATTTTCTCCCTTGACCTAAAGTCAAGTTTAGGTTTTATCATTTTAATATACAGAAAAATCACTGTCAAATACAGTCAAAGGAGAAATGATATGATGGAACATTTAACAATGACACAAAGCTGGGACAAAGTTTTTCCGAAAAGTGATACGGTCGATCACCGAAAAGTAACTTTTCATACGCGATATGGGTTAACCTTGGCTGCAGATCTTTACGAGCCCAAAAACTCCACTGGTAAATTAGCTGCGATCGCTGTTGCTGGACCGTTTGGAGCAGTTAAGGAGCAATCGTCAGGATTATACGCACAAACAATGGCTGAAAAAGGGTTTTTGACCCTTGCGTTTGATCCGTCTTTTACAGGTGAAAGTAGTGGTCAGCCCCGCTACGTTGCTTCTCCTGATATCAACACAGAAGACTTTCAAGCAGCAGTCGATTTTCTTTCTACACTAGACCATGTCGATCCGGAAAAAATCGGTATCCTCGGAATCTGTGGCTGGGGCGGTATGGCATTGAATGCAGCTGCCATCGATACACGAATCAAAGTGACTGTTACCGCGACAATGTACGATATGTCTCGTGTAAATGCCAATGGCTATTTTGATGGGATGAATGAAGATGCCCGATATGATCTGCGTAAAAATTTAAATGCACAACGAATAATAGATTACAAAAATGGATCTTATACAAGAGCCGGCGGCGTGATCGATCCGCTACCTGAAGATGCTCCATACTTTGTCAAAGACTATCATGACTATTATAAAACTGCTCGCGGCTATCACGAACGATCCCTCAACTCAACGGACGGCTGGAACATTACTTCATCGCTTTCTTTTATGAACATGCCTCTTTTGCAGTACAGCAATGAAATTCGCAGTGCTGTTTTAATGATTCATGGTGAAAAGGCCCACTCTCTCTATTTCAGTCAAGATGCGTTTAAACGATTAACTGGTAAAAACAAAGAGCTGCTGATTCTACCAAATGCATCCCACACAGACTTGTATGACCAGTTGGAGGTCATTCCATTTGAGAAAATTTCAGCTTTTTTTGAGAAACACTTTGATTAAACGTTTATAAAAAATGATAAAAGAGGAAGATATTACTCTGCAAGTTTATCTCCCTCTCTTTATTCTATTTAGGTATTCCTTTTACAACAACTAGCTCCTAAAGACGATCTTTAGTTGCCTTTCTTTATAGCCAAATACTTTTCACGTGCTTCTTTTGATTCTTCTTTCATCGTTGGATAAGCTTTTTTTATATCATTTGCGGTAATGAAAAAGAAAATAATGGCTATAACTTCAATCGGAAATACTGTTAATCCAATTAATATTAAAGATGCATCACCTGTTCCACCCATTGCAA
The DNA here is from genome assembly GCF_002174455.2 of Enterococcus sp. 9D6_DIV0238. Classification (NCBI taxonomy): domain Bacteria; kingdom Bacillati; phylum Bacillota; class Bacilli; order Lactobacillales; family Enterococcaceae; genus Enterococcus; species Candidatus Enterococcus dunnyi. The sequence continues at coordinate 2,065,409 of NZ_CP147246.1, read as the reverse complement.
GTTCTGACATCATTACGATCGCCAAGATAAGACCAACTATTTCTGCAACATACATCAATATCGGTGCGATATACTTTTTTTTGGATACCAAATTTAATTTACTTACGCCAACATGAGCTAAAATAGTAAACGCAAGTATAATCGTGCCTACCGATTTTATATTTATTCCTAAAAAAGATAACACGAATACTACTATGATAATTAGAGGGATCGAAATATAATAACCGTATATTTGATACGGTCTCATTTTCTCTTTCATCTCTTGCTTTGCATTCCTCAACTCTTCCTTCAATGTTTCTAGCTCCTTTGATTTTATTAGGATCAATCATTTAATCCTGCCTTTTAGTATAGAATTCTTTAAGCTATTATTTTATCATATAAAAACAGTTGTTCTTATCTATTTATTAGGGAAAATCCTAATTTTTTGACGTTAATTATTTTTAATCGTTAGGAGATTTTCTGCTACAGTTAGACAAAGCACAAATAAACGTTTAAATTTTTTTAGATTTTCTACCTCAAGCAATCAATTTTTCTAGGGATATGCTACACTATAGTTAGTCTATTTATTACGTTGTGAGGTCGATTATGAAGAAAAAAATTCGTGCATTTACCAAAGAAAACTGGCCTTATATGACCGCCAGCTTTTTCATTCCTTTTTTTGTAATGGTCATTGTTTATCTAAGTCTTGGTATCTATCCAGGGAGCAGCCGCAGTGTGATGGCGAGTGACTCCTTTTCACAATTTTCTAATTTTCATGCAAGCTTCAATAATGTTCTTCATGGAAAACAAAGTATTTTTTATACATGGAATGCTTCTCTAGGTCTAAATTATCTTTCTTTGATTTCTTATTACCTTGGCGGACTTTTTACACCGCTTGTATTACTTTTTAAAAATCAAAATATTCCTGATGCACTCTATCTGATTACCTTACTAAAAATTGGATCAGCGGGTCTGTCTTTTTGGGTCTTTGCAAGAAATACCTATAAGATGCCAAAATGGGGCCATGTCATGCTTAGTGTTCCTTATGCACTAATGTCATTTGCCACTGCTCATTCTGAGATCATCATGTGGCTGGATGCCTTTACATATTTACCGTTGGTCATATTGGGGATTCATCGATTGATGGATAAACAAAAACCAACATTGTTATTCGTCAGTTATTTGCTATTGTTCATCTCTAATTTTTACATGGGCTTTATGATCGGTGTCTTTTCATTCCTTTATTTCATTGCTCGGACATTGACCAATTGGACGCTATACAAAAAAAGGATCGTTTCTTATGGGCTGACCTCTTTACTAGCAGGCGGCGCATCGATGATTTTAGTCCTACCAGCTGTCCTTGATTTAAGAGCAAATGGGGAAACCTTGTCTCAAGTGACTCAATTCAGAACAGAAGCAACTGCTTTTTGGGATATTGTCATGAAAAATATGATCGGTGTCTATGACACGACTAAATATGGCTCGATCCCTTTCATTTATATTGGTTTACTTCCATTGATTTTCTGTGTCTTTTATTTTGTCACAAAAGAAATTCCTTGGAAAAATAAAGTGCTGTTTGGTAGTTTATTCGTTATTTTGATCGCTAGTTTTTACATTACACCACTGAATTTATTTTGGCATGGGATGCATGCACCGAATATGTTTTTATTCCGTTACAGCTTCTTATTCTCTTTTCTGGTGGTGCTTCTAGCTGGATATGGCTTTGAAAAATTCAAACAGGATGATTTAGGTTTGCTGGCAGGAACGACGATTATTTTGATCGCTATCTTTGCTTTAGCAGAAGGTACAAAAAGCGCAACGAGCTATGACTATATTCCGATCACTACGTTTATCTTGACGGTCGTATTTTTACTTTTATATTTAGCTGGGATCGTTTTTTACCAATTGAAAAAAATTCCGATGAACTATCTGATCATCTTATTACTATTATTGGTATCAACCGAAGCATTTATCAATACAAATGCCATGTTAAACGGTATTTTGGAGGATTGGAACTATGCTTCCCGCAGCTTGTATAGTGAGCCGTATCCGTCACTCAAGCAGCTAGTCGATAAAACAAAAAAAGACAATGATTCCTTCTATCGTCTGGAAAACCTGAACCCTGTTTCATCGAATGATAGTATCAATTACGGCTATAGTGGTGTCAGCCTGTTTTCTTCAATAAGAAATCGTCATTCCTCTTCTTATTTGAATGACCTAGGTTTTAGAGCAAGGGGAACTGCACTGAATATTCGTTATCCGAACAACACACTATTGATGGATTCATTAGTCGGGATCAAATACAACATTTCTGAAAGTGATCCTTTGAAATTCGGCTTTTCCCCAACGGATAAAGCTGGAAAATTCTCATTATATGAAAATAGCAATGCACTGCCTTTAGGCTTTTTAGCAGACAAAGACATTTATTCTGTAAAACAGCCAGCCAATGACAATTTAAGTAGTCAAACTAATTTATTCAACGCATTAGCTGACCAGAAACAAAACTATTTTACATTTTATCAACCAACGATCCTCAATAAAAACAATGTGAAGATCGAACAAAATGGAACATCTGTGACTTACCGAGAAGTTCAAAATAACGTCGCTAAAGATATTACATGGACGGTCGATGTACCAGCAAACACACAAGCATACCTTAGCTTGTTCCCGACAGACTTTGCTCAGCTTGAAAGCTCAACAGCAACTATGTCGGTAAATGGGACAAGTCAAAAATCTCAAATCAACATTACTGGACAATACTATAATCTAGGATATTATGACACTCCTACAACGGTCACATTCACGGTCAGCTTCTACGGTACAACAGCTGTGAGCTTTATGGAGCCAAAAGTGGTTGGAATGGATACCAAGGCCTTTGAACAATCTGTTCAGGCGATCCAGGATAAAGGTGCTGATCTATCTGCTAAAGGCCGTAAAGCAACTGGAACGGTCACCGCAGATAAAGACCAAGTGCTTTTAACAACGATTCCATATGATAAAGGCTGGAAGGCTTATGTCGATGGCAAAAAAGTTCCTGTAAAAGCATTTAAAAAGGCCTTTGTAAGTATTCCTGTAACAAAAGGTGAACACACGATCAAATTCGTTTATTTACCGGAAGGCTTTATCCTTGGTACAATTTTATTCGTTACCTGTATTGGTGGTTTTGTATTTTATGTACGCGTGATCAATAAGCCTAAACTGGCTTTGGTCAAACCTCGGAAACGGAAGAGAAAATAAAAAAATGGGACAGTATTCGAGGAAAACTTGATTATTGTCTCATTTTTTATTGAAAGGTACATAAAAACTCACCATCTTAAACTATTTTGAGTAATTTTATCAAACCTCTGAAAGTATTGTTCTAGCAACAGTTTAAATTTTTTCCATTTCACACTAGATAAACGAGAAGATAAATTTTTCTAAAGAACATAAATATTATATTTTTTATAACAAGTAACTTATTTTTTGAAAATAAATATTTACATCACTTAGTTTCATCGGTATGATTAGATTATAATTAGAAAAGGAGGAGTAAAATGAAACTAAAAAGTATATTTACTAAATTGTCAGTTGCGGTTTTACTTTTTTCATCATTATCGTTTGGGGGGCAAACTGTTTTAGCTGAAACTAGTTCACCCACTGAAAATGAATTGGTGGAAGTCAATGAAGAAACAGTTTCCAATCTTGCTTTAGAATTAGCAAAAATAATTAAGCCAGAAGTAAAGGTTACTATTGCTGATATCACAAAACTTTATGATAAAAATGAATCTGCTATTGGGTTTGTTGTTAGCTATAAGTCAGAGGAAACACCGTATGGTTATGCTGTATATGATTTCCGAGTACCTGGATACCTAATGGAATGTTCAATAGATGAAAATGTTGGTGATATTGTAGACAAAACAGTTGAAATGGCAGAAGCAAAGGGAGTGGATGTTGACTCAACTGTTGAAAATAAGGATGTAAAAGTTATTGAAGTTGAGCCCTTAAAATATTCTGTAGAAGTTAATGATACTGTTACAGTTACTTCAGATAATGAAATTTTGACAACAGAACAAGAAGTCATTGAAATGGAAAAGAACGCTGAAGATGTTACAGTAACGAACTCAGAATTTGTAACAGATTCTGAATTGGATCAATTGGTTTCTACTAGTAAATATGACAGCCAAGATAAGGTATTACTGAGAGAAACAGCTAGAGGGCTAACTAATATTCAATTTAGAAGCTGGAGACAGTTCATTCCTAGTATTGAGAGTGAAGTTGAAAGCCAAACGGGCATTTGGGGCTGTGCAGTTTCTGCAATGGATATTTTGGCTAAAGGAACGAATTTGGAACATAATACTAAAGTTGCCTACCCTAAACTTTGGAAATATGCAAAAACAACACAATATAAGGTTCAGAATGGCATTAAATATGGTTCTACAAATAATGGAAACATTGGTGCTGGGTTTGCTCAGTTTGCTAAAGAGAAGAAAAAAAATATTTCATATCAAAATATTTCTTCACCTAGTTTTGGACAGTTTAAATCAGCGATTGATAATAAAAAGCCAGCTATTTTTGCTTATGGGATTATAAAAGCTAATACTAAAGAAAGAACAGGCCATGCAGTGGCAGTTGAAGGCTATATGTCGTCTAAACAAGCTAATTATTTAGTAGTAGCTGATGGATGGTTTGCAGCTGCAAAGTATGTAAATTATATACCAGGAAACTTTTTAGACACATACGGTATTATTTGGTCAGGAATTCAAACAATTTAAATATGTAAAGGAGTATTTCATGAGACTATTAAAAATAAGTATTCTATTTTTAGTACTCTGCTTTATCACCGTAGGTTGTGTCAACAAAAAGGAGGAGGAAAACTTGAACGATAGCTCCGGAGAAAACTCTGCACATATAAATCATTTAATTGGGTATGTTAAAGAAATAAGAAGTGAGTCTTTTGTAATTACAACAATTGAAGAAGCAAGTTCTACACAAAATTCTGATAGCTTAGATATTCCGCGATCAAGTAAATTATATGTTTTTATACCATTTGAAGATACCTATGAAGAGATACAGAGCAAAATAAGAATTGGAGATAAGATACAAGTTTCTTACACAAATATTGCAATAACTAATGGAATTTATACATTAACCATGATTGATAGTAGCCAGTTAGTGATAAAGGATAAATAATAAATGATGCCAGAAGAATAGTTCATCGGAGAAAATTAAGATGGATTATTCTTTTGGCATTTCTATTGTATAGTAGGAAACATTGGAGAAATGTTTTTGTTTTTTCAAGCTTTGCAACAACACCATGATTTCTTCCGTCTAACCGCAAACAAAAAAGAGCTGGTTTGATTACCAGCTCTTTTCATTACAACAATTATTTTGTTTAATCTAGTTTTATTTAGGATCTTCAGCAAATTTCGCTGATTGTGTACCTGCTTGACGTCCAAACACTATAATATCTGCAACAGCATTCCCGCCAATTCTATTTTGACCATGAATTCCACCAGTAACTTCACCAGCAGCATATAATCCATTGATCACAGAACCATCTTCTTTTTCGACTTGCGTATCTGTATTGATTTTCACGCCACCCATCGTATGATGGATCCCTGGTGCAATTTTAATTGCATAAAATGGCCCTTTTGTTAAATCATAATCCATTGCTGTTTTACGTTCAAATGCAGTATCAGATTGACTTTCTACTGACTTGTTCCATGTATTCACTGTATTTTCTAAAGTCTTAGCATCTACATCGATTTTTCCAGCTAATTCCTCAATTGTTTTGCCTTCAACGACTACTCCTTGCTCTTTATAAAAATCAACTTGTTTTGCACGTTTTGCCAATTCTGAGTCAAATATCAAATAAGCATAGTGCTCTGGAAGTGCAGTGATTGCAGACGAAACATTATCACGTGTTTCAAGTTCATTGTAGAAACGCTCGCCTTGCTGATTTACAAGAATAGCACCTTCACCACGTACTGTTTCGCTAATAAGCATACCTGTTTCTTGAACAACGGTTGGATGCACTTGAATTTGTTCCATATCGACAACTGCGCCGCCAAGCGACTCGATCATTTTGATACCGTCTCCTGTGCTTCCTTCTGAATTCGTGCTGACATATCCTTTTAAATCTGGACGATATTTTTCGATCATTTCTTCATTGGCACCAAAACCACCTGTTGTCACAACAACTGCTTTTCCTGAGATGACTTTCTCTTCCCCATTCACTTTAGCAGTTACTCCGTTCACTTGACCGTTCTTTTCGTTTATTTTTACCACATCAGTGTTTACAAATAAAGGTATTTCTTTTTCGTGAATATTTTTAATCAAGCCATCTACTAAATAAGTGCCGACTGCGCCTCCATCATGTGGTCTGTGGATACGCTTCTGACTGGCACCGCCACTATAACTAATGTTGTCTAGAGTAATTCCCATAGAATCCAGCCAATCAATAGCGGAAGCAGAATGATCTACTAAATAATGTAGTAGCTCTTGATCATTAGTGCCTTTTCCACCTTTTAACGTATCGTCAAAAAATGATTGATTACTATCTTCGATTTTTTGTTCTTTTTGAAATTTTGTCTCTGAAGCATTCATTCCGCCTGAAGACTTCAGTGTATTGCCGCCTGCAACTGGTAATTTTTCAAGAATGACTGGATTCATACCCGCATCTTTTGCAGACAACGCTGCTGCCATACCCGCACCACCAGCGCCGACAATAACAACATCATATTCGTCTTTTAATTTTGATGGGTCTGTGTATTCTTGTGCAGAAGCCCCAGAATTCGCTTCAATAGAACTTCCTGTGCTCTTTTCTGTGCTTGATTTACTTGTTGAAGAACTATCTCCTCCACATGCACTCAATGCTAGAACCATTGTTAACCCCACAAAAACAGATTTCATTTTGTTTTTTTTCATGATTATCCTCCTAAATCAATTACAGCTATTCGCTTGAGAAACAGTGAACAAGTATATTTAAAATAAAATATCCCTTTTTACTCAATACCGTTTATCAAATAAAAAATTTGTTCATCATTTCACTATTTATATTAAGTCATTTAATAACATAAATCAATGCTTTTATCACAAAAATAAGATCATTCTAAGCGATTAAAAATCTCTTAGAAAGTTAAATTTTATCAAAAGAAAACTATTTCAATCTACTTTATAAATCAATCGAAAAACAAACTAAAATTTTTATTTTATATGTATAAAATATGAAAGTGTGTCCTTAGACCGTCCTCTTCTTAATAAGAATTAGTGATTCAATGAACTATTAGTGCTAATCATTTCACTATGCTTAAATCTTTAGAAACTATTTTCCCATTGACATTCTAGTTCACTTCAATGTTATCATTTTGGCATAGGAGAACAGGAGGTCTTTATATGAAAATAAGTGAACTATCTAAACTTACAGGGATCAAGAAAGAAACCATAAGATACTACGAGTCTATTGGTTTACTTACGCCTGATCGAAATACAAACGGCTATAGAAAGTATACAGAACAAGAATTAAAAGATCTTAGCTTCATTTTAAAGCTCAAACGTTTATCGATTCCATTGAATGAAGTAAAGATGCTGATGGATATAAAACGTCAGAAGACAAGTATCGCATGCAAGGAAGAAACACTGCACTTTTTAGATCGTTACATCAAAATAAGTCAGGATAAATTAGCATTTTTAACAAAATCCATTGATATTTTAGTTGATATCAAACACATTGTTGGTAAAAATAACCCGAATGAGGAAAATGAAATCATTCAACGCTTAGCATTATTTGAGGAGGAATTCTAAATGAAGCTTATTCTAAAACTTGAATCTATCTTCCTCCTTCTCATTGCTTTATTCTTCTACTTTTCTGTCTTTAAATTTAGCTGGGTAACTCTCTTCGTTTTTCTATTTGTACCTGATCTATCGATGATTGGGTATCTCTTGAGTGATCGAACGGGCGCGTATATCTACAATATTATTCACAATTTAGTATTACCAGCGATTCTGCTTGCACTAGGTCTTTTTTTCGATTCTTCATTTTTATTGATGTCATCGTCGATCCTCTTCATTCATATTTTTATGGATCGTTCCTTAGGCTACGGGTTGAAGTATTTAGATAGCTTTCACCACACTCATTTATAATGAATACATTAAAAAGTCCGAGAAAAACTAGAAAACAGTTTTTTCTCGGACTCTAATTCTTAAAAAACGGTGCCTAAAAGTCAGGTGCTTCTCTTTCCTTAAATGCATTTCCCTATCGCATCAAAAAACCATTGTTTAAACTGACCACTATCTAAATCCACACAAACACGGCAATTCGCAGTTTTTTCTAAATAACCATTCAAATCAACCAATGTCGCACCAGCAGTCAGTGCACCTTGTGTTTCAACCGCCACATAGGTCTCTCGCACGTCAAACATTTCTGGTGCTAGTAAATAGGCAATCGCACAGCCATCATACATATGCAGCCCAACATCCAAGTTACCGCTGCGGTAGCTTTGAAACAGCTGATCGATCATCTCTCCTGTCTTATTCATCTTCTTAAGCTTCTTGCAATCTACAGCTGAGATCAATGCTTTTTCACCAACATCTAAACCAACCATCGTCAAAGGTAAACCACTCTCAAAAACAATTTTAGCTGCTTCTGGGTCTGCTGCGATATTAAACTCCGAAAGAACACCAGTATTTCCTCTTGCCAAAGAGCCGCCCATCAAGACAAGCTCCTCGATTCTTTCAGAACATTCCGGGTACATTCGAAGCAGCAACGCGATATTTGTCAATGGTCCAATGGCGACAATCGTCGTCTTTTCTTTTGTTTCCATCAAAGTCTTATACATATCGATCACTGCATGATTTTTCGTCAACAGTTCATATTTAGATTCTGTAAATTCATAACCATCCATCCCTGTACTCCCGTGAATTTCGCTCGCATCGATCGCATCGCAAAGTAACGGACGGCCTGATCCGATCGCCACTGGAACCTCTTTATCCCAAAACGCCAACAGCTTCAGTAAATTTTTTGTCACCTTATCTACACTGACATTTCCTGAAACCGTTGTAAATAATTTTACATCCAACCTTTCATCAAATAATGCAGCTGCAATCGCGACTGCATCGTCGATTCCTGGATCTGTGTCGATAATTATTTTTCTTTTTTTATTCACTCTACCTTGTCCTTCCTTTAGACCTTAGCGCCATCAAGCCCTTCTCCCAAATAACCTTAACTTAGCCAAAGCACTCCTTTTTGTATAAAAAACAGGAAACAAAAACATATCTGCCTCCCATCTCTTTCTATTTTTAATAATCCAATTGTTTTAAATGTAATAAAAATGTATCTGCCTTTAGATGTTTGATCGTATATAAACGTTCAATCTGTCGGCGGAGTTTTTTATCTTCTTTCGCAGCTGGATCAAACGCTTCCAATAGCTTACTGATCCCATATTCAAATAACACACCGCTGCCGCCACTGCCAATAGCAAAGCCGATCGATTCCGTGTCATTTAGCTGACCTTTTTTTATTTCTGCCACTGTTTTGGTAAAATCACCTTCAACGATTATTTCATCGATTTTCTTATCTAATGCGGCAATTAATTCCGCCTTTGTGCATACCTTTACTTGCTCTATGATCATCATAAAAAACCTCCTTTTTTAATTATTATACGCTATTCTATCATTTTTACTAGTCGTACTTAAGACTGAAAATAAAAAAATTTCTCCGATTTCTGTCTTTTATTCGGTACAAAAAAAGCCAAAGACATAACTTATTAAAAGCTGTCCTCGACTTTTCTATTATGAAATGATCATTGCTTCTTCGACAAGGGAAACTCTTTCACCCTTCCCACGCTCGACCAACAACGCTAATTGGATACACGCAAAGAGTACATTGCTTTGCTTAGAGTATGCATAATATCTTGCTTCCCAATGGCTGACATAGCGTTCTTTTTCTTGTCTTGTATCTTTAAAACCATATACCTGATCACCATATTTATAAAAAATATTGACCAAACGTTCTTCTAAAAATGAATATTTTGTTTCTCCCACATTTGAAAGCGGTGCTGTACCTAAATCGATGATTTGGTAGCCCTGTTTCTGATACTCTGAAATGAAATGGGTCAAGATAAAGTCAGTTAGATGCTCAGGTGCCTCGTTAGAAAAACGTAAAAGATCATAAGAAACCTTATATTTTGGCTGGATCGGTTTCGCTGTAATAAAACCAACAACCTCATGATGTGCATTTCTTACGATACCCACATCACTCAATGACAAATACTCTCGATCAAAGCTGCCGCCGACAAAGTTCCGTTCTCGTTGACTGCCCAACCATTCTTCAGAAACGTTGGCCAACGCTTGAAACAACTCCTCAGATACTGGATCATGATACATCGTGAATGTATAACCCAAATTAGATAAATGCTGTAATTCCATGCTGTTCGTTGCCAAAGAGGTCGGAATCAAGTCAGAAGAAGAGAAGTCAACCAGACCTTCTTCCCCTATCTTCATAAAATTATAGCCTAAATCATGTAAAATCATCGTGTATTTCTCACCAATTCGATAAAAGGCTGCCTGATAGCCAAGTAAATCCGCTGCATCCATAAATGCCAGCGTAGCTTCTGCCCATTTTTGCTCATTACCGATCGGATCGCCTAAAATGAAACATTTATTCGCCTTTATTTGATAAGCGAACAAAACTTCATCCTGGTTGTTTTCCTGATAGTAAAAGTATTCATAGTTTTTTAAATAAAGGAGATGACTGCCTTCTGTACCGCCATATTTACGAATCAGCTGGGTCAACCGTTCTTCCTGAAAAGGTTCGCCCAAACGCATAGACGTATCTGCTAAATATTGATACAACGTAATCAAACCGATCATTGATATCCCCAACCCGATAAGTCCTGAAAACCAAACATCGTCTGATGGAAACAATAAAAACATATGCGGCAACGGACCAGTCTTATCTGGGTGAGAGCTATAATATCCTGCGACTGCATAAATAATAAAGAGAAAACTGAACAACACTCCGTCTAAAACTAATGCGCCCCAAGAATAAACAAATTTTTCTCGATAAAATTCTTTTCTTGCTAAAAATACAGCGGAAAGAATCACAAGGTAAACCAAGATCAGCTGCCATGAAGCTGTTCTCGAAATCGTATTGACGATTCCAAAGATCAAAAGACCGATCGTTGGTCCGTAAGCCTTTTTTACCTTCATCGAAATCCCTCGAGCTAGTCCCAGCAACAAAAAGCCAATCAGCATATTAAATGTTTGATCTAAGAAATCAAACGAAAATGGCAATAAAAATTTAAATAGTCTGCTGACATTCGATAGATTCGTAACGGTGGACAGTAAGACCATCATGATCCCAGCAAAATAAAGGGCAGTCACTAAAATAAAATGTGCTACTTTTTGTGAAAAGATCTGTGGTAAATTATCAAGGAACCGATTGATTTTCACACCTGTTTGATGGACAAATAAAAGAATTCCCGTGATAAATGGCAATACATAATAAAATAAACGATAAAAAATCAGCCAAACAACCGCTGTCGATTGACTCACGCCAAGTTGGGAAAGCCCTAAGATCATCAATACATCAAATGTTCCCATACCACCTGGCACCATCGTCAGCATCCCTATCAAGGTCGCAATCACAAACATTGGGTATACAGAAATCAATGAAACTTTGACCTGCATCAGTGCCCCAACACTCAAAAAAACGAACATCGCACCTAGCCATTGACCTAATGAAGCACCAAATAAGAGAAAAATGCCTCTTGGAAAAAAATCCTTAAATAATGTATATTTCTTTAATTGAGTAAAGAAAAATAATGCTGGTGCAATCAAGCTTCCTGCAAGCAGCCACACCCAATATTCTCGAAACAAGCTGTCTGGACGTATAAAAAAAACATCAATAAATGCAATAAACGATAAAATCGATAAACCAGAAATCATGAATAATGCTACTTTAGAAACCGTAGCAACAACTTTTTTTCGAGACGCATCTTTTCCATAAAAATTGGCCCGAAGCGTTGCGCCAACAACTCCGCCGAAACCCGCCAGATTATTGATCGTATTTGTGACCCATGCAGAAACAAACCACTCCCAGCGATTCATTTTCGGTTTTCCTTGCTCCTCAAGCACATTGACAACGACTAGATCATAAAGCAGCATCGGCAGTACTCCGATCATCCCAACTAAGATCATCCCTAGTAGACGAAACCGATTTTGCTGTCCCATCGTCTGAAACACATCTTGCCATGTCATTCCCTGTACGATATGAGTAACTTGGTTCGCAACAAAAATCAAAACCGAACCAAGAAAAATCAATTTCAATAATAAACTATGCTCCTTCATCCAATGAAGTAGCTGATTGAATCTCCTTTTCATTGATTCACCGCCTTTCTAATAAACATCCACTTCCCCATTCAGCTCAGCAGCCCAATGAGGTGTCCTAAATACTCATTTTTAGTTTTCTTTTATATGTTAGCGTAAAACCGCTTATTTTTCCACTATTGCTTAAAATGCAAAAAATATGATAGAAGCGCATCAGCACACTTCTATCATATCTTTTCTTTTTATGTTGTCCACTTACTATGTTATCTAAAGATACACAAAACAAATAGGCATTATGGCTTTAGAATATATCCTTTGGATCTGATCGTTTGGATCATATATTTTTTATTCTCAGGCAACTTGTTTCGGATGTGAAAAATGATATTCGCTACGCGATAAATCTTCTTATCCTTCGAGCCATTCCATAAGTATTGAAATAACTCATCATAAGTGACTGTATCATTCATATTTTGATATAGAATTTCAAATGCGCGAAACTCTTTTCTTGTAAATGCGATTTCCTGCTCCTTATCAACAACAATACACTGCTTATTGTGATCTAAAATAAGTGAATCCAAAGCATCTTTTGGCAAACTGTCAGATAAAGCACAGCCAGTGCACAGATAGTTGTGCATCGTCAATAACAACTCCTTCATTTCTGTTGTTTTAGATATGACCCCGTTAGCACCCAATTGGAGATAAATCAGTTTCTCATCTGTGACATAGTCTTTAGCAATCACCCAAATAGGCAACTGTTGTTCCTTGAGATTAAGTAGATATTCTATCGTTTTAGAAACATCATTTTCTTTGTTTTTATCTATTAAAATGATATCGATTCCTTCTACGTGATCACTGCCTTGAACCTTCGTAGCTTCATAGCCATTTTGAATCAACAATGTCCGTAGATCTGTATCATAGCTAGATGTTGAAAGCAAGCCAATACGTGTCATTTTTTTCTCCTTTGTAAAAGATATCAGTCTTCGTCAAAATGTATCTTCACTTGTTCTAAAAATTTATAGTGTATCCTCCAAAGTCCAAGTCAATGTACCATTATAAGCACTTCCGTTGACCTTTGTCAGCTCTTGAATCTTTAATCGAATATCATTGACTTCAAGCGCATAGTAGCCCGAAGCGCCTCCGTTTTTGGCGGATAATATCCCTGTATCCGTTTCAGTACTAGAAAAGTTGGAAGGGACGAGTGAGTTTTCCTTTAGTCTATCTGACGGTTCAATGATCGTTGTTTGACTCGGAGGAATCGAGACATCATCAGTATGATATTCTTTTAATTTATTATCTGTAAAAAGATACTCCACAGTCTCTAAACTATCGCCTGATTTACTCTCCGTTAAATGTGAAGCCGTTAATTGTACTTTCCAGCCATTTGTCTCTTCGGTCCCTCTCATATCACTTACAACTACATATGCCGGCAACTTGGTCGTTGTCTTAAATGTTTCTTCTAAATCAGCTAAATGATGCGAGCCAAAATCAAAAATATCAGGAACCCACAGCAAACTCAGTCCAGCTTTTTCCTCTTTGATTATTTCCACGGTGAATTTATCTGTATCATACAAGCTAGCGGAAAGAATCGATCCTTCAAATGATTCGCTTTCCATCGCTTGTTCAGCTTTACTATTTTTAAAATGGATTTTGACCGGAAAGTTTTTGATATCTTGAGCATCGATCCCAGTAACGAGAACTGCTCCGCTTGTGCTCAGATCCACTCGGGCATTACCAGTAATATCCTGCCCGTTCTGTTCGATCCATAAATCGCCCAGCGTCAATTTGTCAGAAGGATAAGCAATGGTAAGCTGTGCATCTTCTAAATTGAGCTGATCTTCACTCGCAGCAACATCTGTCACGAAATCGACTGCTGTATCTCCTTGTTTCGCATAAATATCATGAATATCCAGCATCACTTGATTCACAGGCTTTTCTTCTCCTGTAAATAAGACCATGTTGAATGCAACAATATCTGTCGTACCTGAAACAGAAGTACTTGAAGGGATCGTCCAATTCAAATCGGCAATACCTTGATAAAAACCCGGCATCAAAATAGTAGCTGGCGCCGATGGATCACCGATCGTAATAGAAACCTTTTTCTTCATAAACGTTTCAGGCTGAGAAAAAATATTCCATTGCAAGCCCCAACTCGGTGTATAGGTTTTGTGCATTTGATAATACATAGAATGATCTGCAGGCTGTTTCAATACAATGTATTTGTATAATGTTTTTGTATCTTCACTCGTCATATCCTCATCCCGATAAAACTGATACTCATACGTTTCACCTACATTCAAAAATCGATCACTATACTTTTCGTAATCAGGAAAAGCATACAATAGCATCTCTTTAGGTAAATTAGCTCTGACAGCATCTGTATCTGAACTATATAGATTACGCAGTGAAGTTAAAATACCTTTAAACATACTATTGCCGGAAAAACTATCTGTTTCAATTCTTTTTATCACTGGAAGTGCAATACTGGTCAGTGCGCTTCCCGCACTAGTACCGGATTTCATTGAGAAAATAGAATGACCGATCACTTCAACTTTCTTTACGAGTAAACGTCCTAAAGAAGAACAATTGTAAAAGGCTTCGTCACCGATCGATTTTGCTTCTGGTGCACTTATTTGCATGAGTTTTGTACAATTATAAAAAGCTCTAGCAGGAATAACTTTTAATTTAGGTAAAAGAAGAGGATCACCGCTTGAATTAAGACTAAACCCGTAGGCATTTCCTCCCGTTAGATCGGCACATTCTTCAAAGGCGCCTTCTCCCATTTCAACTAAACTATCAAGAGTAAGATATTTTAGAACCTTGGCATTTCTAAATGCTTGCTTTCCAATTTTCGTTACTTTTGGAAATGATAATAGTGTCGTTGAAGTCGTACCGCTCTCATCCGGACTAACCAATGTACCGCGTAATAATGATTGACCATGAAAAGCATAATCACCGATTTCCTCAACTTTTGGTGCATAAATACCGATCAGCTTGGCATTGACATTAGCTGATGGCGGTGTGATCTCACCTGCAACCACAGCAAAAGAATCACCTATTCTTTTTATTTTAGGCAGTATTAGGTTAGCAATAGGTACACTCGCAGTAAGACTCTTTAAGACACCGTCTCCCGCTACCATATCCGGAAAAGTCAGACGAGCCATATTTCTAAAATAAGCTGATTTATTTGCTAGTATCGTTACGATTGGGCTTCTATCATAAGCAGAAAAATCCGCAACCGCAATATTAGATACTTTGATCGATTGGACTTGTGCCAAATCAAATTGACCACCAGCCTGACGAGTAGCCTCAACCAACGCCGTAAAAGCATCTTCTAAATATGTATTTGCTTGCGCCTTTTTATCCGGATCCTTTAAGTCTAGGTCGATCAACGTTTTGGCCGCTTCTGGAGCGATAACTTCTGCAGAATAAATTAAACTATTCGTTGTAACGGGAGTCATATTTACACGATACGTCTCCTCATGTACGACAATAGCATAGCTTAGCGTATTAGTTGCAGCAGCTCTGACAGCGGCCTGTTTTGAATCCTCGATATTTGTAGTACTACTTATTTGGGTTTCTTGATCCCCCTTAGTCACTGATTCAGTAGAATCATCAACACTCAGCTCACTTTCGCTCGATTCACTCATCGTTGTCGCTGTCGTAGCCTGTAGATCTTGGCTGTTCATTGTTTCTTCTTGTCTATCGGATGTATCAGCTGATACTGCTAAATAACTTTCCTGACTGGAAAATGCCAGAACAACAAATGCTGTTCCCAATAAAACATATAACCCTCTATTCATACTCACACCTCTTTTTATCACAATTCATCAGCTCATCAATTGACTTCTTATTACAATGAAGGTATACATGCCCAAAGCAATCCAGCCAACAGATAAAGCCGTTAGAAACAAACTAACCACAAGTTCTTTAGAAAGTCCTTTTCGTCCGGATGCTATCCTAATAACCAAAATAAGCGAAGTAATAAATAGTATTACGCCAAGTATCACGGGTAAATAAATCCATATATTCATTGTATTTTTCCTCCTACTAAAACACTCAGATTTTCCGTCTTAACCTTTTGAATAAAAACAATCCTAGAAAAATGAGCAGTACACCAAGTAAACCAAAAAATTGGCTTTTCTTCTCTCCAGTGTTAGGAAAATTCTTTTTTCCGCTCCCAGAAACATCTGACGGCATTTTACTTTCAGAAGTAGCAACAGTAGTGGAACTTTGTTGAGTACCCGTGAATGTGATACCTACGTCAGTAGGATCGTTTTGAGAAGCCGAGGCAAAAAGAGGACTCGCTTGAAAAATGATGCTAACGATCCCTACAATCAATGGATATAAAAGTTTACGTCTCATGCGTTTTCCTCTTTTCTCTTTTTCCTTTACGTTTATCTATTTTCTTTTTTTGTTTCTTTTTATTCTTAAGCGAGAAAAATTGTAACAAAGCAATTGCTGCTATAGTTAGACCTGCCAATAGAGCAAACAAATAATTATACATTTTGGGTAAGGTCAATTTATACACTGATTTTTTATTCACTTCAGATGCTTGCTTTGGACTGACAGTAAATTCTTCATCCCAATTCCAGGAATCTTGATCATTTTGAGCAGTGATTTTCACCCTATAGGAGCCTGCTTCAAGATTACCTAAGCCTAATTGAATAGGAAAATCAAAAGATGTGTTAGGCGCAATAGACATATTCTCTAAATTCTTTTCTCCGATCACTTTACTACTGCCTTTTTTATACAGCTTTGCAGACATCTCCAAGTTTTGAATCACATATGGATTAGGATTTTGAAAATTGACTGCTGCTGTTTTATAGCCATTAATAATTTTTGCTGCTGCCGTTTTATAGAGTAAATCACCACCGACATTGTATGGCTTTTTATCCTCTGTTAACAAAATGCCTATAGTATAGCCATAATTTGTCGCAACGCCTTTATTTTTTTTCCCTTCATCTAGATGTTTCAATACTCTGATCGCACCCAGCTTAACACCTGAGAAAGCCTCTGCTGAAGGACTGATTTTAATTTCAACGACTTTCGTTTCATCCTTTTTTAAGGTCAGTGATGGATCAGCGATCGATACCAATTTAGTCAATGGCGTTTTTAAGCTCTCATCTAATTGGGCGTTCACCTGACTATAATCGATATTTCCGTTGATGCTGGTTGAAGCATTCACTATATTAAGATCTAAAGCAAGCTTTTCACCGCTAGTATTTACTATTTTTAGCTGTAAAATTTGTTTTTCACCAGGAACGACTGCCGGATAAAAAAAGCTTAAGCTTGGATCTACTTGTGTTTCAGGACGAATAGCTTGAACAGAAAAACCTACATTTTTTTCTACAACTGTATCTTTTTCGGCAAAAGTAAAAAGCGGAAACCCGCTGCCTAAGATAAAAACTATTGCTCCTATAAAAAGAGTTCTTTTTATTTTTGAATTCATAATACTTACTCCTAAGTAAAAGCTAAGTGAGCTATCAAGACAGCTCACTTAGTTCTAAGATATAATCAAAATTACAGTGTATCTTCTAGTGTCCAAGTGACCGTACCAGTATAATTTCCTTCTTTTGCCTGACTTTGAGGAACTTGCAGCGTAACATTTCCAAATTCAGCTGCATATTTCCCGTTTTCAACAGCAGAACCTGTTGCTGTCATTACTTCTTGTGCAGCACCGCCAGCAGCTAACTGGATGTTCGATGAAACTGTCACATTTGACCATGAACCCGGTGCGTCAACGATTGCTCCAGTTGACTCTGGGACAACAGTATTATCTGTCGGTGTATATTGTTTTACTGCCGTATTTGTGATATTGATTTGTGCTCCAGCTAACGAATTAGAACCAGATTTCAATTCACTTGAAGCAGCTTTTACAGTCCATTGACCGTGAGCATCTGTTCTTTTATCTTCAACGACTGTATATTTTGGTAATGGATTTTGCATTTCGTACGATGTACTTGCAGTCGCATTATCTGCCACATCATGATTACCAAATTCAAACGTTGTTGGAACCCAAATCAAATTCAAGTCGCCCTCTGGATTAGGATTTGGTGTGTGTCCAGAAAATTCGATGTGTGTGTCTGTACTCATTTCACCTTGAGGTGCTGCTAAAGCCTTAGTTCCTCCAACACTAGCTAAAATCACTGTTGATAAAAGTAGTGAAGAATAAATTGCTGTTTTTTTCATAAAAAGTCTCTCCCTATTTGTGTTTTTTTTGTAATTTCTATTACAATTTAATTATACAAAAGTTATTTCATTATAAAACGCCGTTTCACGCAGTAAAAAAGGCATTTTATGCATTTACTCGGTACAAATCCTTTAATTCTCTTTTAAGTTTCAACATCACTTTTGTGCTAAAATATATTTTTTGTTGATCTAAAAATTCAATATAATTATCATCTAAATTTACTTTTTTTACTTTATTAAGATTAATAATATATGATTTTAAATCTTTATAAATTTGTTTAGATGATATACTCTCTTTTAATTTCCCTAAGGTGCCTTTCGCAATGTGTTTACCATGTTCTGTGTAAACCATCATATAATTACGTTCCTCTTTGATTGTCTCGATAAACGTAATCTCCTCCCAAGGAATAATGATATCTTCTTGTTTGTAGCTGATCAGCAAATTATTGTTACTACTCATGCGTTCCAGCAGATTCTGCTCTATTTTTTTTAATATTTTTTGAAATTGACAGCTGATATCCTGTGTATTCTCAAAGATAATAAATGATTCCTCACTATATCCTTCGTTCACCATTTGAACTAGGTCAAACCCTTCTTTACATATGTAAATAAATTGGAAGGAACACTGCATTCTTTTAATTTTACTAGTCAGCTTTTCCCATCCTTTTTCAGTTCTCATCAAGACGATCGTATTTCCTTGTGCAACGTTTACTCTTTTTAAAAACTTGTCTGCAGAGTCATCAAAATACGCTTTGATTTTTAATCGACCATTATAATCGGCCAAGTGCTTTGCCAATTTTTCCTGAGCAGTTTCATTTTCTTCAAACATATACAAATTACACTTCACCTGCTCTAGCATTTTCTCAACTCACCTCATATTTTTTTATTTATCTCATTTTCTTAGATACAACATGAAAACATGTTTATAGTAAATTCCAAAAAAATAAAAGTAAATATTTTTCAAGAATTTACTATGCCAAGTTTCTTGGCACCGCGGTATTATAAGGGTTTTTAGAAAAATTAAATATTTTAAAATAATAAAAATATTATAAATTTACATTGACAAGTTCATTTCGATTTGATAGATTATTAAAACATTCTAAATAAAAATAAAGGATATTTTTCATGAAATTAGGAAATTATTTGAAAGAAGAACGAAATAAGAAAAATTTGACCCAACAACAAGTTGCTGAAAAGATCCATGTTTCTAGGCAGACGATCTCAAATTGGGAAAACGAACATAGCTATCCCGATTTAGAAAGCCTGGTCTCTTTAAGCGATTTATATGAAGTTTCATTAGATCGATTGCTAAAAGGAGACCAACAAATCGTCACCTTTTACAGTGATTTAGCAAAGGTGAATAGAAAAACGACAATTATTTTTTATTTCTTTTACTTTCTTAATGTACTTCTAGCTCCTATGACTATTTTTTTTGACTTTTTTTATGATAATACTGGAGTAACGCCCTTTTCAGTATTGTTACATGGGGGCTTAACGATCAATCTCTTTTTTCTAATTATGTTTAAATTACTACTAACTTCAGATACTTTTTCTAAAATAAATATTCGCAATAGTTTATTCTTCATAGGGATATTTAGTGTCATTCTGATTTCATTTGCCTATTTCTCTAATTTAGAAAATAGTATAGATGACTATATTAAACTTGGCTTTTCTTTAGGAGAGTATGCCTTTATGTCTGTCAAATCTTTAAGTGTTCTGATGCTCTTTCTTTATCCTCGCAGTATCAAAAAATAACTGCCCCATGCTAAAAATATTTATTCTATATAAGGAGTTTATAAAATGTTAAAAAATAAATTATCTATCCTTTTCTTTACGCTAGTATCTGTTTGCTTTTTGATCTTAGATGCTAAACCAACTTTCGCTGCCGCTGAAGGAACCCTGAACATTCATGTACAAAGCTCTAATGCCGCTCATCCAATCGAGGGATCTTATTTCACAATCACTGGGATCACTGACCCTTCCTATTTCCAATTAGTGAAAACAGACACTCAAGGCAGATTGTCACTTCCACTTCCTGTTGGTGATTACACTATCCGTCAAATTGCAACGACTTCTGCTAGAGAAAATGTAGGTATTTCTTCTATTGGCTACAGTAGAACCATTTTAGCTGGTCAAACGGCTACCGCAGAAGGAAGTGCACTTTATATCGGTGGAGATTATGCTTTTGTAGATAGCCCCGATATTGTCTATTTAAACAAAGGGGATTATTTTGATTCAAGTATTGCTGCTCAGGGAATTAGAGCCTTCAATCTCAATTTTGGTCCCGTTTTGGGTACAGAAAAAAAAGCAGGTGGCACATTCTTTGAGTACTACAACAATGTGAATACTGCTGTTCCTGGTGAGTATATTTCTGTTTATCTTGCGCTGCAAAATTCATTCAGTACAAGAACCACGCATGTCTTAAAAGTGGTCGTTTTAGATACTCCTGTAGTAGCTGGTGATGTAACGATCAAGTATCTTGATCAAAACGGAGATGAGCTTATTCCTGCTCAGACAATCAACGGTAACGTAGGGGACACTTTTGATACTTCCACAGATCAATACCAGTTAACTATTGATGGGTATTCTTTAGATACTTCGAAACTTCCTTTTAATATGACTGGTACGTTTACTGATACTCCACAAACTGTTTCTTATGTATATACTAAAAATCCTGTTCCTGCTGGCGATGTTACTATTCAGTACCTTGATCAAAATGGTATCGAAATCAGTCCTGCCCAAACTATCAATGGGAATATAGGCGATTTCTTTGACGCTTCCACAGATCAGTACCAATTAACTATTGACGGGTATTCTTTAGATACTTCAAAATTGCCTTTTAATATGACTGGTACGTTTACTGATACTCCACAAACTGTTTCTTATGTATATACTAAAAATCCTGTTCCTGCTGGCGATGTTACTATTCAGTACCTTGATCAAAATGGTATCGAAATCAGTCCTGCCCAAACTATCAATGGGAATATAGGCGATTCCTTTGACGCTTCCACAGATCAGTACCAGTTAGCTATTGACGGATATTCTTTAGATACTTCGAAACTTCCTTTTAATATGACGGGCACGTTCACTGACACTGCTCAAATTGTTTCTTATGTGTATACAAAAAATCCTGTTCCTGCTGGTGATATTACTATTCAGTACCTTGATCAAAATGGAAAACAGATTCATTCATCTCAAGTTGTTAGCGGAAATATTGGAGATATTTTAGATACTTTAAAAGACACCTATCAACTAACGATTGAAGGATACTCCTTAGATTTTTCTCAATTGCCTAAAAATATTACTTTCAATGAGCATACTCAAATAATTTCTTATGTATATACAGAAAATTCAGCTCCATCACCAATCAATTCAAAAACAAATTCAAATACAGCAATTGTGAATACGTCCCTTGCTCCAGCACAGGCGAAAGCACAGTTGCCTAAGACAGGGGAAAGTGATTCTCCTACTATAAAGATTATTGAAATGCTATTTCTTTTGATTCTTACTTTTTTTACCTTTATCCGGTGGAAAAAAATAGCTAAATAGGCATAAAAAATAAACACGCTAAACTAATACAGGCGATCCCTATTTTAGTCTAGCGTGTTTATTTTAATATGATTTAGTAGAGCCAACTCTCTCTAGTTGCTTTGTTGTTTGTAGGAACTGCCGATCTTGTCTGCAACAATGATTGCTGCCTTTACTTGTTCAACAGAAATCGGAAACGGCATCGAATGAATGGATTCTTCTGGAATACATGATTTTTCTGCCACTTCTGTCAATTCAGCATCTGTAATTTCTTTTACACCTAAATCTGCTAAACAAACAGGTAACCCAATGGATAAAGCAAAGTCCAACACTTCATATAATTCTGCTTTTGGTGCATTTTCCAATACTAACTGACAAATCGTGCTAAATGCAACTTTTTCCCCATGTGTGGCACCATGAGCATCATGTAAAATCGTCAAACCATCATGAATTGCATGGATTGCTGCTAATCCAGCACTTTCAAAGCCTAAACCTGAAAGTAAGATATTCGCTTCGATAATGTTTTCTAATGCTGGAGTCACTACATTATTGTCTGATGCTTCTTTGGCTTTTAATCCATCTTCTAAAATCGTTTCATAGCATAATTTTGCTAAAGCCAACGCAGTATTTGTTCCTTTAGCAGGCGGACAAACCCCTTCACGAGCGCCGCACGGCAAACCTGCATTGACATTGGAATAAGAATTATGTGTTGCTCTTGCTTCAAAATAAGTAGATAACGCGTCTCCCATACCAGAAACCAAGAAACGTGTCGGTGCATTTGCGATCACCACTGTATCGATCAAGACCACACTTGGACTTTGAACAAAATAAGCATAATCATCAAATTGTCCATCTTCTGTATAAAGAACAGCAGAGTGACTTGTTGGTGCATCTGTTGCAACGATTGTCGGAACAATGATCAAATTGTGACCTTCAGCCACACATTTTGCCGTATCGATCGCCTTACCGCCACCCAAGCCGATCACACAGTCACACTCATTTTCGGTAGCTACTTTTTGTAAACGAGCAACTTCCACTCGTGAAGCTTCACCATGGAAATTACTTTCTACAAAAGATACATTGAATGTTTCCGCTGTTTTATCCAGCTTATCTTTGACTCGTTTCACATCTTCTGGATGAGCGATCAATAACGCTTTTTTACCGAATGTTGTAACAAAATATCCTAAATTCAACAACTCATCTTCACCTTGAACATACTTTGTGGGGCTAATAAATGCTTTTCTCATGATTCTAAAACTCCTATCCTCAACTTATTTTATTTTTAAGGGCACTAACTGCTCCTCAATAGCCTCTAGCGGTGTATCTACTTGTAATAAAGCGGCAGCTGTATACGCACTTTCCACCAAAGCAGTATCAAATAACAATACTTCTTTTTCTGTCATGTCGATGGCCATCTCCAAATTCATTTTGGCACTGCCCAAATCGTAAAAAGCTAAGAGCTGCTGTGCTGGATTTTCTTCAAACGCTGCCATGATCCTTTCAAAGGATGTTCCTACTTCTCCCTGATCTAAGCCAGCTGCCACAGTGATCGGAACGTCTTTAGCGACTTCTTTGATCAAACGGTCCACACCTTCTCCAATTTCCTTTACATGTGAAACAATCACGATACCACTAGTCATTAAAAACACCTGCTTCCATTAATGATTCAAAGAAATAAAGACTCGACATCGCGCCTGGATCAATATGACCGACAGAACGCTCCCCTACATAAGAAGCACGTCCTTTTGTTGCTACGATATCTTTGGTTTTATCTACAGCTGACTGTAAATCTTCCAATGTTACATTTCCTGATCGTACAGCTTCGATCGCAGGCGCCCATAAATCAAGCATTGTTTTTTCACCCGGTTGGCTATTGCCGCGTTTTTCGATCCCAGCTAAACCTGCTTCTAAAATAGGCAGTGCTTCAGAAGTTGTTGCAGAAGCTTTTGCCATCTCCATCATAGCCGTTCCATAGAGCGGACCGGAAGCTCCTCCGACTTTACTGATCAACGCCATTGCAGTCAATTTGAATACATCTTGGATCGTTTCAGGAGCTTTACCTTGAAGACTCTCACTGACAGCTTCCATTCCCCGAGACATATTATTCCCATGATCTCCATCACCGATAGGCGTATCAAGTTCACTCAAATAGTCTTTATTTTTATCGATTTTGTCTTTAAATAGCTGTAAAGCTGTCTTTAAATTTTCAACAGTAAACATAGAATGACCTCCTTATTTATAAGTAACAACGTTTCGCTTCACTATATCTTGTACTGTTCTACATCACCAAGCAACTGTATCTACTTCTTCTTTCAAAGCTTCGATCCATTCATCTTCAACTTTCAATAACGTAACAGAAAGTCCCGCCATTTCTAATGAAGTCATATAGTTTCCAACTTTTGAAAAGGCAACTTCAACGCCATCTGTCTCTAATAAACGCATGGCATCAGCATAAAAAATGTATTGCTCCATCAATGGTGTACTACCTAATCCATTCACTAGAATTGCAAAACGATCGCCTGCTTTCCAGCCAAAAGCTGTTTTCAGTTTAGAAATCAATTCTTGTGCCATTTCTTTCGAAGGTTTGATTTTTTCACGTTTATAACCGGGTTCGCCATGGATACCTACACCAAATTCGATCTCATCATCAGCTAAAACAAATCCTGGTTTTCCTACTTCCGGTACAGTTGCACCTGTTAATGCCACACCGATCGTTTTCAAATTTTCGACAACCTTTTCACCAAGTGTCACTAGTTCTTCTACAGAAGCGCCGTTACGAGCTGCCGCACCTAATATTTTATGCACCAAAATCGTTCCGGCTACCCCACGTTTTCCCTGTGTATACGTACTATCCTCTACTGCGATATCATCATCTACAACGACTGTACCGACCTTGATCCCTTCCATTTCTGCTAGATCTTTTGCCATATCGAAATTCATGATGTCACCAGAATAATTTTTTACGACCATTACAACTCCTTGCCCTTGGTCGATTGCCTTGATTCCTTCAAAAATTTGATCTGGTGTGGGTGAAGTAAATACTTGTCCGCATACCGCTGCCTGCAGCATTCCAGAACCAACAAATCCAGCATGAGCTGGCTCATGACCACTCCCACCGCCGCTGATCAATGCAACCTGCTTTTGAATTTCCTTTTGTTTCAAAACAAATGTGTCTGGTACTTGCTGAATATTCTCTTGATGTGCACGAACAAAGCCTTGTACCATTTCTGGAACGACGTTTTGTGCTTGATTGATGATTTTCTTCATAGTATGTTCCTCCTATTTTGTTGATTCTAACGAAACTAGTAACCGACATCCACCTTTTGTATACGTTTACAATACTCGCATATTAAAAAACTTGCAACGGACAATACACAAAATGTGTCCGCTTTCATTTTATTCTTTATTAATTTGATAGTTTTCAATGCGGACTCAGCGTATAATAGAAACAGACTATATCAATGAAGGAGCGACTGCTCATGAAACAACTGATCAACACCAGCGGGCAAATAAGACAGCAATTACTCGCGGGATTAACATATACTTATAATGACAAGTTAAATTGGCAGCCGGAAACTGGCATCGTCACCAAAAAAGTCATCAATGAACAAAAAGTTGTATTGATCAGCGGCGGTGGCTGCGGCCATGAGCCAGCTCATGTCGGCTATATTGGCGATAACATGTTGGATTGTGCCGTTATGGGAACGATTTTTGAGCCTCCAAGTAGTTCAGAAATCCTTCAAGCAATTGAGCAGACGTATAATGGACGCGGAACGTTATTGATCATCAAGAATTTTGAAAAAGATGTAACATGCTTCCTTGAAGCGGAACGGCTGGCAAAAGAAAAAGGATTGCATATTTCTCATGTCATTGTAGATGACGATTGTTCCATCGAAAGCGGAACCTTTGAAAAAAGGCGTCGAGGAGTGGCAGGTACTGTGTTTGTCCATAAGATCCTAGGAGCGGCCGCAGCAGAAGGGAAAACACTTGGTGAGCTGCAAACACTAGGAGAAACATTGATTCCTTTGATCAAAACACTTGGTGTGGCTTTTTCACCTGCTTCACCGATCGGGATGATCCCGCAACAATATACATTAGCGGAGGACGAAATGTACTTTGGTATCGGCATCCACGGAGAGCCAGGCTATCGCATCGAAAAAATGCAGTCCTCGGAGCGGATTGCAATAGAACTCGTCAATAAGTTAACGCAGCAATATACAAAAAGTGAATTGAAAAATACCGCTGTTTTAGTTAACGGACTAGGCGGCACGCCGCTACTTGAACTGGGCATCTTCATGAACGATGTCCAACAATTATTAGAAATCGAAGATATTCCTGTGACCTATAAGCAAATAGGTAACTTTTTGACTGCGTATAATACAAATGGTCTGTCGCTCACACTTCTGAACCTAAAAGATGATCAATGGCTAAATTACTTAAAATTGCCGACAGATGCTTTTGGCTGGAAATAAAGAAAGAGAGCGAAACAAAACTAAAAATCAGTTTTGTTTCGCTCTCTAAACCTGAATAAACGGCGAGAAAAAAGTAGCTACTGCGCTTCGATCACATTAGCTAACGCATACAGTTTCACTATTGTTCAAAGAACAAAGTGAAGCTAGCAAATCTCCACGTACTAAAGCACTAAGAGTTGACCATTTCTACTCTAACTACTATTCTTTTTCATCAAAGCCCATCAAAAATGCGATCCTCATTTGCTTCGCAAATTGTTCCGAACTAACTGGACAGCCTCCAATGAGCCATTTTGTCGTCATCGAAACAAAAGCTGTCGCATAAAAGTCTTCTAAAAATAATTGTTCCTGATGCTCTCTCTCTTTTTCAGTACCAGCTTTAACGATCAGAACTTGTCTGATCAGTGATTTCAAATGCTGTGTATAGTATTCCTGAAACGAATTTTGACCGTCAAACTGCAAGATTTTTCTATAAAACAATTGATTTTCTTCAAAATAGACAAACAGATTCTCTACGATGGTCTGCCAGCCCTCATAAGCCAAATTATCTTCGATTTTTTCAATTGCTTCTTGTTGAAAAATCCAGTCTGCCAATTCATATTTATCTTGAAAATGATCATAAAATGTTTGCCGTCTCATCTTACTTTCCTTCATGATTTTCGCAATCGTGACTTTTTCAAATCCGATTTCTCCAACCAGCTTTTTAAAGACCTTAGCAATTTTCTTCTTTGTAATCAATGATCCTGTCATCTATCTGCACCTTTAAACACTTTAGTGTTTTCATTGTACCAGTAATTTGCGATTTATAACATCTATGTACTAAAAAAGCTGAGGATCACTCCCCAGCTCAAGGTTCTTATAAATTTTGTTTTTCTAATGTTCTTAATGAAATATAGCCAAAGACCACAATTGAAATGACCATTAAAAGTAATTGAAGGATATAACTTCCAGTCACACTAAAATTAAAAGCAAAGCCGATCGAGCTCAATAGCCCTGTAACAAAAGTGTTAATTATGTTGAATCCGATGAATAATAGGAACGATAGGTTCTTTCCTTTCATGATGATACAAGCAGTCGCAATGATCATCAGCATATTCAAATAGCTCAACAAGCCAGAAAAAATCAATTTCCCTAAGTTTAGATCGGTATAATAAAACATTGAATTGATTCCTTCAACAAAGCTATCCCAGCCATCCAGCTGAACGATTTTTACTAAAAATAGAATCATCGGAATCAATGCGATCAGTATCATCAATGCAATCGTACAAACAAAAATCGCACCAATTTTTGCAAAGAATAATTTTCTTCTATTTACGCCAGAAGCGACCATCATCGCCATGACATTATTCTTATAATCCATTGAAATCATATGGAATGGATAAACATAAGCAAAAATGACATTTCCCAGAATAACAATAAAGCCGACAATTCCCATCGTTGCAAGCAAAGTTGCCGCAGCACCAGATTCATAGTAATAATCTGTGAAGACCGACGTAGCACTCAATGCAAATAAGGTCAAAATAATGTTCAACACCCCGATCACTCCAGCTGTGATCAAAAAGCTTTTATCTCGTAAAAATTTAAATAACTCCATTTTAAAAATCAGTTTCCCAGTCATGTTCACCCCTCCTAATTCAATTTCTCATCTAAAATTTTCACTTTAGATAATTCAGAAATTTCAATCGATTCCTCTGCTAAACGCTGCTTGATCTCAGCCCAACGTTCATCAGAAATATCCAGTTTCACGCCGCCTTCTTCGTCTACCTGATAATAATAATTCGCTTCATCCAAGAACTCTTTCAGACGATCATTATTTGTTGTGTCGACACGGCGAATTTGTTTTTCTTTTTCAGCATTGATATCGATCGTTTCAGCGATACGACCGCGATCGATCACGTAAACGATATCACATAATGCTTCCAAATCATTCTGAACATGACTGGAAATAACTAGGGTCAACCCTTGTTCTGTCAACTGTTTCAAATATTTCTTAAACCATTTTACTGTATCGATATCTAATCCGCGGAAAGGCTCATCTAAAATCAAGACTTCCGGTGTATGCATCAACGCAATCAACAAAATCAGTTTTTTCTGCATGCCATACGAATAACTTTTTACCTTTTGATCTAATACAGCAAATAAATCCAGCTCTCTAGCTAAATCCTTTGCTTTTTCCTGATCAAAACTTCCACGCAAGCCAGAAAAATACTCAATATTGAACCAACCTGTACGATTCGTATAAACAGACATTCCGTCTAATACGATCCCAACATTTAGTAATACTTCATTGTGCTGTTTAACAGACGTTTCATCGATCAAAATATCGCCTTGATAATTCGAGATGATATTTGTCATACATTTAAACAATGTCGTTTTACCTGCACCGTTATGACCAACTAAGCCATAAGAAGTACCCTTTTCAAAGTCTAATGAACGGATATTCAATACTTCTACACGACCATAGCGCATAACTAGATCTCTTACTTTAATTTCCATAGTAAACTCCTTTTATTTTTTGTTTTCCCTTTTTTTCAATTTCAATCCCCTAATAATAGAAAAAAATGAACAATATTAGTGTATCATGTTTTTTATTTTAGAGGGAGATTATTTAAAAAGGAGACCATTTTCATCATGATCCCTTTACTTTTTCTTACGTTTTCTCAAAATATCGACTGCCAAAAATAAAATCGCAAACAGAGCGATCCCATAGCCGATCATGCCCAAAATAGAAACGAAATTACTCGTAACACTTTGGTTGAACTCAACCAACATGGATGACCCTATGATCAGTGCCGCTAAAATCAACCCAATAACTAAGCGATTGATCATCCCTTCAATTCTATCCAATAATTCATTTTGTTTCTTGAGTTCCAAATTGATTTTTGTTTTTCCTTTAGCAAAATCATCTAGTACATCTAATGTTCTCGACGGGATTTTCGGAGCAGCTTTAGCTGAATAAAGCAGATCTAATCCTGCTCGCTTCAATTCAAATGACCAATCGATTTTTTCAGTAAAATATTTTTTAGCAAATGGCGTTGCGATTTCCACTAATGAAATTTCAGGATCCAGCTCGCGAATCATTCCTTCAAAAGTTGCCACTGCTTTGACTAGCATGGTTACTTCCTGTGGGACCTGTAAATTATTTTGATGACAGATCGCTATGATTTGAAAAAATAACGTTTGTAAATTGATATCGCCAATACTAACACCATAATTATCCTCTAAAAGTGGTGTTAATTGTTCGAAAAATACTTCTTCATCCATCGGTCCGACTTGTTTACATAATCGCAAAATTGCCTGACCGATTACCTTAGCGTTATTTCCATATAAGCTATCCATCACTGCAGTCAATTTATGGATCATCTCTTTATCCAGTCTGCCCATCATGCCAAAATCCAAGAAGACTAGACGATACGGAGGTAACTCTTGGTCTTTTGTATACTCAAACATAAACTGATTAGAACCAAGCTTTTTTTCAAGATGCTGATTCTTCACTTGTGCAAACTCTTTCTTTCCTTCTTCTGAGAATGGGAGCATCTGAACAAAAATATTGCCTGGATGAGGATCTGCATGGAAAAAACCATCCTCAAAAACTTGCTTCACAAAATTTTTGACCAGCGTATCACCAAAATACTTTTTCATTTTTTGATGCTCTTGCTGCTGCTCATCAGTCTCATTTACTTCATCCTTCACAAAACGTTTGATACTCTTTCCTTCCATAAATTCCATCACCAAAACTTTTGATGTAGAGTATTCCTCATAAATCAACGGTGAACGAACAATCTGCCAACCGTTGTTCTTTTCATAAAATTCTTTCCCATTTGCTGCTTCTTTTAGCGAATCCAACTCATTTTCAAGAGATGTTTTGATTTCTAGAAAGATTTCTTTTGGATCGACTACACTAGCTTCTGGGATGTATTTGATCAACGGCAGTGCCTTTTCAAATAAAGATAAATCCAATGTAATCGCTTCTTTGATTCCTGGGTGCTGTACTTTCACTGCTACGATTCGACCATCAGGCAACATGGCCTTATGGGTTTGTCCCATAGATGCTGAGGCAAACGGCTGCTCTTCAAATTTAGTAAAAATATCGGTCAGAGGTAATCCTGTCTCGGCTTCAATAACTTCTTTTACCAAAGAAAAATCATCTGTTTTAACATTATCTTGTAATTTTTTCAGCTCATCAATATATGCGGGTGTAAGAATATCCGTCCGTACAGATAGCATTTGTCCGATTTTAATAAATGTTGGTCCTAAAGCTTCCAATGCTTCTCTAACTTTTTCAGGCTTCTCTTGTTTTGATAAATTTCCCAGTACATTATAAGCTAAAAAAACCTGCATGATTTCTTTAAAACGCGCACTTTTACTTTTATCCTTTTGTGTGTGAGCAGCTTTCGATACTGTTGAAGATTCTGTCATCGTCCTCTCCCCCTTTTCTTAATAGTAATCGTTATAAGAAATTAGAGCAACTCGAAACATAGACCAAGAGGGAGGTTGAGATAAAAGTCGAGCAGGTTCGAGCAATTGTCTATTATGTTTAAAAATGCGGGATAAAACCTAAAGATCAGTTTTGTCCCGCACTCTATTTTTTTCATTTTATATGCTCTCTTGTCTTGCAATATACGTCTCTAAATATTCACTTAAAAGCTTATAGCCTTCCATTTTTTGTTCAACTTCTTTGGGACAATAGATCCATTTACCCATGACTTTTCGTTTTCTAGATAGAACTTCGACCTCTTCTAAAAAATCAGCCAAGTCATCGACCAGTTGTTGGCAGCTCAGTTCATTACCGAGTAAAATATCCTTCTTCTCTTTTTCATAGACTGTTCCCCATAAATATGGCAGCACTTCGATTTGGCGAATATTTGCGTAAAAATCATCTTTCGCCATCATCCCCTTATGCCCTACACTTCGACCTTTTTGGAAATAGGTATGAATATCCCATTCTAGTTTTTTCAACCGACGTAGAGAAGGTCCTTGTTGATCCTGATAATTCTCTTTACTTTGTTCGTAGCCTTCTGCGACTGTCCAAGATCTGCTAGATTCTGAGATCGGATGCTTTTCAGACACACGATCCAGCATTTCCTCAATTGCCAGTGTGACTGTTGGGCGTTCTTCGATCATATCGGTTGTCGGTCTTGGTCTACTTGCTTGTAAGAAAGACTCTTTTGTTGGAAAGCCTCTATTAGCAGTTGAACTATTTGACGCTTTCGGTGGAGCTGGTGGGCCAACAAACGTATTATTGGTGCTTGTGTCGATCGGCTTTGACGGTACTTCTACTCTTACTGGTGCCTTTTCAATCACAGGTGGAGCTTGGCGGATTTTTTGCTCTAATTCTGCGATTTTCTGATGCGCCTTGATCAATTGAACGTCCACTTTTCCAACCGTTTGAGTCAATCGTTTGATTTCAGTGGCATTTGATTTTAATTGTTCCTGATCCTTTTGATGCTGTTCCGCCATTTTTTTAGCATGATCACTTTTCGTTAGTTTAGCATGAGGAATCTTTCTTTTCTCTTTACTTACATTGACTAGCTCAGATTCGACTGCTTGAAGTTTCGCAGTCAACTGCTCGATCACTTGATTCAATTTGATTGTTTCAGAAGCAGTTTCTTGTATTTGACCATGATCTTTTTCGATCCTTGCCAAAGCTTCAGAATCTGGCTTGGCATTCAAAACATTTGACTCCATCGTACTCAACTTATCATCTATTTTTTGGAGCTTATGGGCAATAGCTGTCACTTCGTTACTAGTTGATGCAACTTTTTCTGCTAACTGATTTCGTTCATGATCCACTTTTTTTGCTGTAGAAAAACTTAATTTTGGATGTTTCTTTTGTTTTTCCAATGACTGATCGATTTTCGATACTTTTTGATCCGAGTCATTTAGTCTTTGTCCTAATAAATCGATTCGTTTGAGCGCCTCTTCTAAACGTTCTTCGACCGTTGGACCGGACTCACCTTCAGATGAACCAAACATGATTTTAAATTTCGGCGGTGTTTTAGGTTTAGGCAAAGATTCTAGCTTTTGATTTACCTCTGTTTTGAATACTGAAAATTCCTCTACTAACTTAGTCAGTGTCTGCTCCAAGCTCTTTATTTGTTGCGCGTTGGCAGCTTCCTGTGCTTCTTTGGCAGCTACTTTACTTTGGATAACTTTTACTACAGGAGGGGTTTTCTTATTTTTGACTTCCTGAACTTCTTTGTATATATCATTTAGATTGTCGCTAAATTGATTCATCATTTCTGTCAAAAGTAGTACTTCACTGTTGGTTTCCTGCAGTCCCTTGACCATTTCTAACGGTACCGCTTCAGAAAATGCTGTTGTATGCTCTAGGCTTAGTTCTGGTACTTCTAAACCGCTGATCCATGTCCGCAGATCACTTATTTGCAGCTTGCTCAGTGGATGTGCTAGAGCTAAAAGCAACGTGATATAGACAGCTTTTTGTGTTACTCGAACATATAGATTTTTAACGACACTATCTTCAAATTCATGATTGAATTGTTCTGGTAAATCCGTCAAAAGTGCTTCAAATTGCTCTGGCTGATCATAATCCTCCGATAGCTCAAACTTTCTTAATAAATAAACAGAGTACTGGCTTAAAACATCATCTGAATAAAGCTCTTCCCCAAGTCTACTTTCTTCTATTTCTTTTCGGAAAAAAACTTTTTTATTTCCCGTTGTTTTATTTGTCTGGATTCCTTTTTCCATATGTACTAACGGCTCCTTTTTTTGCTAATTCCTTACTTCATAATGAACATTCCTTTTTATAACCAGTGAAGGTTTGGAACAGAATTTTGAATTTGCAACGATCAATCATCTACTTGTTTTCTTTTAATATCCTAAACTGACATGCTGATAATTGCTGAAAACGTTGTAGTCGTTATTGATATTTTCGTCTTACTCCTACCATTTTTCTAATTCTATGTTTAATACGTCCTTTTTTACACAATCATTTCTAATTTTACCTTAAAATACACCTGTTTTGTTTTCATAAAATGTTTAATACGTCTAAAAAAATGAGAATATACTTTTTTTATAACAAAAATAGAGAGCGGAACAAAACTAAAAATCCGTTTTGTTTCGCTCTCTTAATCCGAATAAACGACGAGACAAAAGTATCTCTTTTGGAAATAAATACTTTTGTATCAGACTCTTATCAATTCTACAATTTATTCATTCTTTGTATTTATTTTCAATGCGGCGATCAGGAATGATCCACATAATCAAGCTACTAATATTTAAAACCAAGACAAAGTATGGATGAATCAACCAGCCAAGAGCCAATCCTAAGAGATTTAAAAAAATCGTGATGTACGATTTATTATAGCGCTGGAACAGCTCTCTTAAAGTAGATTCTTTACCGTTTGCTCGTATCAATTCTTTCGTCAATATCAAATAGGCACAATTGGCGATCAACGTCACAATACCATAGGTCAATTGTGGGACTAAGCTGTCAATGAAATCACCGACCCAGGCTGTTGCAAAAGGCACCAATGTTAATGTAAAAATGAAAAAGTTATTTGCCCACAGCACTCTGCCATTGATTTTATGAACTAGTTGAAACATATGATGATGATTATTCCAATAAATCGCCAGCATCACAAAACTGACAACATAGATAAAAAGCTTCTTCTCGATCCCAACCAATCCAGCTAAAGTATCTGTTGTTGGCTGGTGTAACTCTAATACTAAGATCGTCATGACGATAGCGATCACTGCGTCTGTAAATGCTTCGAGCCTCGATTTTGACATGTATTCCACTCCTTGTATCTTACATCCTTTTAGACAAATGCTATGCGTTCACCCGCCTTGCGCCTGAGAGAAAATCAGACCCAAGATGGATTCCTTCTCTTGAGATTCTTGCTATACTTTATTCATAGAGAACGAGAGAAAAAAATGGAGGTTTTACTAATGAGACAACAATCAATGATAATGAATATTTTAATGGTCATCGGATTATTTTTCGTAGGGAGTTTTATTTTAAGTATTGTACTAGGAATTGTCGGAAGCTTATTGTGGTTTGCAATCAAGATCATGATTCCCGTAGCAATCGCTGTGTGGCTAGTTCGCATGATCTCAGGTCCTTCAAATAACCGCCGTAGATACTATTGATCCTATTTTTTAAAAATCGAAGAGCAGGACAAAACTAAAAAATTAGTTTTATCTCCTCTTCTTCCCCATAAATCGACAGGAACAGAAGCATCTTTCTCCTAAGGAGGTGCTTTGGCTCCTGCTTTTTATTTTACATACATTTTTTCCCGATACATCTGCAACTGTACTTGTTTGATCTGTTCAATTGCCTGAACAGCATAATCAACCCCACTATGATAGTCTTTATGGACTTGTTTTGAGACAGTCAATAAATTCGTTTCGTGGTCGCTTCCGCCATCTGCTACAAACACTAGATGATGAATTTCCATCTGTTGATTGCTAGCAGGTATCCTAACACCCAATCGATTCGTTACAGCGAGATCTTCTCCAGTCACTCGACAATAAAAGCGATCTCGGCTTGCAATTCTATATGGGAGTGTTGAAATTCCCCGCTTGAAGAAGGTTGCTTTTCCATAATTCCGGCTACATCGATCTGAGCAAAAAGAGGTACGTCGCCCTTCTAATGCTTGAGCGCACCACTTACATCTTGTTTTATCTTCTCTGAAATCAATTGTTTCAAATCCAAGTGTTTCACCAAATGCTTTTTCGTATTCATATAGACTTAACCAACGTCTTGTATAGGTGTTACTTTTTTCTTCCAAACGCAGTTGACTACCTTTAGCCTTATAAATGTACTTGTCCGAAATCTCCTCTACCAGCTGCTTGATTTCTTCTTTTCTTTTAACGGAAAATCCAGCATAATCATCCTTCGGCAATTCTCCTACACCGAATTGCCCGATCGTCTGACATTTAAAGCAAATATAAAATCGACCAGCTTCATCCTTTTCTTCTGAAAAAAGCAATTCTACTTTTCTAGAACACTTGGGACAATACGCCTGCGGAAGTTTAAATCGCTGATACACCATGCTATTCTCAATTCCTTTTTGTTTTTCCCCATTATAACCTATTTTCTATAAAAAGAGAGTCTGGATCAAAACTAGAAAATAATTTTGTCCCAGACTTTACTTCTTAATAAACATTGGTAAAAAAATCAGGTTCTTCGCGAATTTTGCAACAGATGTCACTTTAATTACTCGAACCTAAACGACTTTTGTCTCAGCTTCTACTATCTAAATGCATAGACAATATGAGTGATTCCATAAAGCATAAAATAAAAACCGACTAAAAAGCTCAATGTAAGTGCAGAGGTCAACGGATCCATCAATAGCATAAATCCTAAAATGATCCCTAATACATTAATGATTAGCGTAAACCAGAAATAACCTGTGCTCACAGATTTTGCCAAATCTAATGCAAACAAACCAAAAACTGAATCGGCAATAAACCAAATCGCAAAAACGAATGGTAACACTGCTATCCCAATATTCAAATTGAAGAATAAGTAAATACCGATTATAATATCGATCACACCTAAAATGATTGGTCCGTACGCTTTATATCCGGTCAATTCTTTTAATCTGTTACGAACAAAAATCTCGAAAATCCCTTTGATGATCGCAAAAAATGCAAAAACCATTACGATTGCAATCAAATTTCCTGCTGGATCTTGAAAAGATATCAACGCAGTCAAAACAAAGAGGATACCCAAAACCAATGATCCCCAATCAATACCATTTCTTCTTGTTTCATTCATTACGTTCCACTTCCTCATTTGTTATTTTATTTACAATTTTATGGTACTCCTAAGAAATATATTCGTCAAAAGATAACCCCTGTAATATTTTTCAAAAAAAAACGGGTCAAGAAGTTTTTTTTGAATATTTGTTAAGATCACTTTTATTATAAAGAATTTTGTATTTAAGTCTTACTCCGGTTACTACTAAAAGAACCTATCCATACCATGATAAAAACACCATTCTCTTTACTTCAAGCGATAATCAAAAATAAAACCCCACTATATTGCTTTACAACATAGTGGGGTTTTTGGTATATTGTATTACAAGATACCTGTAAAAGGAGGAAATCATTTGGACACTAGTCAAATGCTCAAAGGATTACTAGAAGGTTGCATACTGAAGATCATTCAAAAGAAAA
Organism: Enterococcus sp. 9D6_DIV0238; assembly: GCF_002174455.2. Taxonomy (NCBI): domain Bacteria; kingdom Bacillati; phylum Bacillota; class Bacilli; order Lactobacillales; family Enterococcaceae; genus Enterococcus; species Candidatus Enterococcus dunnyi. Next base: position 2,028,792 of record NZ_CP147246.1, on the reverse strand, counting down.
CCGTTTATGGCTATGAAATGCTTACTTTATTGTCCGATTATGGTCTAACGATGGTCAGTGAAGGCAGCATCTATCCTATTTTACTCAAACTACAAAAGCAGCAACTTATCAACGGGGAAATGCGTCCATCATCAGAAGGCCCCAAAAGAAAATACTATTTCTTAACTCAAGCTGGTGAGGACTATTTACTAGAATTTGAAGAGCGTTGGAAGCAATTATCTTCGGCCGTGAATAACATTATAGAACAAGAAAATGAGGGATAAACAATGACGACAAAAGAACTGATCAAGGAAAACAATCGATTGAGAAAACAACTAACAGACGAAAATAAAAAGTACTACGAAGATTTGCTCCTTTATATTCGCATCAATGGACACAAACAAGAGCTGGCAACGGAAGAAACACTTTTGGAAATTCTTCAGGATATTCTTGACGCACAAAAAAATGGGCGTTCTGCACAAGCTTTCTTCGGGAAAAATCCTAAAGAAATCAGTGATGAAATACTCACTGCCTTGCCGAATGAAACAAAGATCAGTACTGCTAGATCCATCAGTTTCGTGTTGATCTTGCTATTGCAATATAACTTATTTTCAATCTTATTAGAGCCTGTCGTCACATTGAGCTTCTTTAAAACAGCATTGTCGCTCTTGTTGATTGTTTGTGTGATCATATTATTACTGGTATCACTCAAGCGCGGTAGATTTTCTAAAAAATCCGGCTGGACATTTGCTTTATTTGCTTTCATCTGCTGGCTAGCGACTTTGTTGATTCCTATTGTTGATACTGCTATGGGCGGGATCGGCAAAACACTAGTGCTTTCTCATCAGACATTTGCGTTGATTTTACTAGTCCTTTCAGGCATCATTCTTTTAAGCACTTTTTTGAAAAAAGAGGGATGGATAGATGCACTGCCTACATTGATTCTGGCTGTCTTAGAAGGTATGGTTTTGATTGGTTTAGTTGATCCTGCTACTTTATCTGAAGGTAGTAGACTACTTTTCTCTACAATGATTTTACTTATCGTTGTTGGTCTTCCAGCACTTCAGATTTATAAAGACGAGTAAAAAAAGAGCCTGTAACAAAACGTTTTTCTAGTCTTGTTATAGGCTCTAATTTCGAATAGACGGCGAGAAAAAAGCAGCTACTTCGTCACGCTTCGATCACATCAGCTAAAGCACTAAGTGTTGAAGGCTTCGAAAATAGACATTTTTTTCTCAGTTTCCTTTTTACTGATAAATGATCTTATCCATTATCTTTTTTCTTTTTCCCAATCGATTTAAATGCTCGCTTCATGACATCAAAGAAACCAAGCGATTGTACCATGTGATCCGGTGACACATAGGCCTGCATTTCACGTAGTGCTTTTTTCGGTTGCTTTGATGAAAAGGTAAAAGTGCCGTTTTGTTTTGTCTGAATCGCATACCGAGGAATCCATTTTCCTTTGAACATCACCGAAGCAATCACATAGTCGACTTCTTCCCAGGGAATTTGAATATATTTACGAGTATCACGAGCATTGTAAAATTCAAATCCCTTGTCTCCGATCATAATTTTTCCATAATCTGTCAATCCAGTAAAAGCAGTCGCATCTGTTATAAAATCAACTTTTGTATTCAGTGATTGAACCATCTTACCTACCTCGTTTCCTCTGTATCTTTTGTTACTCCATTATATGTTTTTTTTAAAGATTAAGCTATGTAAATGGTGCCTAGGGTAAAACGATGCATTCGTTTTATCCTAAGCACCAACGAAAATGTTTTTTTAGATTATAACAAGCCAATATAGTGGCCAGCTACGCCGACTACGAACAAACCAAGAATGATGATGATTGGAGAAACTTTTTTCTTCAATAACCACATACATAAGAATGTAAGTAACAATGCAGCCAAACCAGGAATCAATTGATCCAAGTTGTCTTGAAGTGTTGTAACCTTATTAGCTGACAGAGCCATTCCACTATTTACTTGTTCAAATGCGCTCTTGATTCCTTCACCACCAGCAGGAAGTTTATCCCACTCGATATAGGCACCTTTATCTAACTTAACTGTAGAAACGATCGGCAGGAATTTGATCGATACCCACCGCTGTACTAAGGCTGCCAGAACGAACATCCCTAGGATCGAAGCACCTTTTGTCACGTCTTGTAATAATCCGCCTGAAAGGTCTTCTGTGATTTTTGAACCAGCTTTGTAGCCGAATTCTTGTGTATACCACATGAATGCCCAACGAATCAAGTTCCATGCAACGAAGAAAATGATCGGACCTAAGATACTACCACCCATTGCAAGTGATGCACCTAGAGCACCTAACATCGGACGAACAGTAAACCAGAAGACTGGATCACCAACACCGGCCAATGGTCCCATCATCCCAACTTTAACCCCTTGGATCGCTACATCATCAACAGGAGCGCCATTGGCACGTTCTTCTTCAAGAGCCAATGTTACACCAAGGATCGGTGAAGCAATATATGGGTGAGTGTTAAAGAATTCTAAGTGACGTTTCAACGCCGCTGAACGATCTTCTTTTGTTTTATATAATTTCTTGATCGCTGGGATCATTGAGAATGCCCAACCACCATTTTGCATACGCTCATAGTTCCAAGAACCCTGAATGAATGTAGAGCGCCATGCAACGGCTAAACGATCTTTTTTAGTTAATTCAATTTTTTCTGCCATTTCTCTTCTCCTCCTTCAGGATTAATAATCATTTAGAATATCGCCAAGCGGGTCACCAGTATTGCTTCCGCCGCCGCCATTTGAAGAACCGCCCATTTTAGAAAGATTCAAGTAGATCAAGGCTAAAGCGACACCTAAAGCTCCTAATGCGATCAACGTTAATTGAGAAATCGCAGCTACGACAAAACCGATAACGAAGAATGGCCAAACTTCTTTTGTTGCCATCATGTTGATTACTAATGCATAACCTACGGCAACGACCATTCCACCACCGATAGCCATACCATCAGTCAACCATGCTGGCATTGATTCCAATGCACCTTGTACAGATTCTGCTGGAATGAATAAAAGTGCGCCTGCTGGAATCGCAATACGAACCCCTTGCATACATACTGCTAAAATATGCAATGCTTCGATTTGTCTGATGTTGCCTTTTTCTGCTGCTGCATCCATCATGTGAACGATCGGTACAGCCAATGTACGAACGATCATTGTTAAGAAAAGACCTGCTACTGCAAGTGGTACAGCGATAGCGATCGATGATGATACAGCATCTTTTACAGAAATACTTTGTGCGCCTAGTGCTTTAACTAAAATAATTGCTGATGCTACCGATGCTAATGCTGCATCCGGCGCTACGGCTGCTCCGATATTTGCCCATCCAAGCGCGATCATTTGTAATGTTCCGCCTAAGATGATCCCTGCTTCCAAATGACCAGTAACTAAACCGATCAACGTACATGCCACTAACGGTTGATGGAATTGAAATTCATCTAGAATCCCTTCCATACCAGCTAGAAAGGCAACAAAAATTACTAAAATAATTGATATAATAGACATGATAAGCCTCCTATTTTTCATTTAAGATTTGTGTTATTTTGCGTGTGCCTCAGCTAATTCGTGTTTTGCTTTTTTAAGGATTTCATCCATGTTTGCTTGAGAATCATTTGGCACTTTACGAACATCAAACTTGATGCCTTTTGCTTCTAATTTTTCAAACGCTTCAACATCTTCTTGTCCCATTGACAATACTTTGCTTACTACGACTTTCCCAACTGAGTGCGCCATTGAGCCAACATTGACTTCTTTGATATCTACGCCGCCGTCTACGACTTTGACCACATCTTCTGGATTTTCAAATAGTAATAATGCTTTTGTATTGCCAAAACGTGGATCTTTTGAAATCTCGATCATTTTACTGATTGGGATAACGTTTGCTTTAACCCCTGGAGGAGCTGCTTGTTCGATCAATTTTTTACGAAGATCGTCTTTCGATACTGCATCTGAAACGACGATGATTCGATTTGGCAACACTGATTTCGTCCAGGCAGTCGCAACTTGTCCATGTAGTAAACGAGAATCCACACGTGCTAAAACAAATTTGATTTTGCCATCGCCGACTACTGTTCCTTCAGGTAATGCGCCTTTCGGCTGTGCATCCTCAACTGCTGCTTTAGGTGCTTCAGCTGGCTCTAATTCTTCCGGTTTGATTCTCACGCCTTCTTTAGCTGTTTCAAGAATGTGTGCTGCAATTTCATGCGCAGAGTTCATTGAGAAACGAGAAGCATATGCCTCGATCAACATTGGTAAATTCAAGCCGCTAACGATCGCCCATTTGTCTTTATGCTCTTCAAAAAGACTGTTTGCCTGGTTAAACGGTGTTCCTCCCCATAGATCGACTAAAAATAATACTTCGTCTTCCTCATCAAACGTTGCAATTGCTTGAGTTAGCTTTGCTTTTAAATCATCTGGGCCTTCGCTAGGCATCAACACAACTGCTTGTACTTTTTCCTGTTCGCCAAAAATCATGGAACCGGATTGTAAAATGCCTTGAGCAAATTCGCCATGGCTAGCAAGAATAATTCCTACCATAATTTGATACCTCCTGTATTTTTTTCAATGACATCATCACTAAACTTCCTTTTAATAAACAACCATTAGAAAAGATATAAACTAAAAAATGCATGAAGTGATTGTTTATCTCATGTTTCAGCAGTGACTATGTTCCATATCCTTTAGTTATAAAAAGCCTATCTCCTTTTCTTCTCTATATAACCACCTCTTTCAATGATTTTTGGACTCGTACCTACATTTGGCTTCTAGTCTGCTTCTATTTATTTATAGAATCTGAAAAATCAAACAAGCTGTTCCTTTTTCAGTAATTCCATCAAATTCACTTGGCTGTCAGCAACCACTTTGCGAATCTCTAATTCAATTCCCTGATCATGCAAATATTTGAACGCTGCAATGTCTTGCTCATCGACTGCAACTGCATTGGAAATCATTCGTTTACCGCTCGTGAAGCTCATACCACCGATATTCACTGAATCGAACACGACATTGCCCTTTACTACCCGCTGAACATCTTCCGGATTGGTGAACAGTAACATGACTTTCAATCCCTCAAACCGTTCATCGCCAAAGATCTCGATCATCTTTTCAACCGTAATGACATTGACTTTTACGCCTGGAGGAGCAGCCTGTACAAGTAACGCTTTTCTTAGTGTATCGTGTGCTACCGCATCACTAATGACTAAGATACGTTCTACATTGGTGCTTTTTGTCCAAACTGTAGCTACTTGCCCATGTATCAGGCGATCATCGATGCGTACTAAACGAATATCCATCATTCATTGTTCTCCTTCTTGCATTTTCGATTCTTTTCCACGAAATGTCTTTTTAAACAATCTTTAGTAATAAAATACTATGCTCTTTCATTTATTACCAAAATAACGACTAGCAAAAATCGATTATTTCCAAAAAATGTTTACTTGGCAATCATATATAACTACTCACTCTATATTAAGCAATTTTCGTGCCAATTTTAGTGTATTGTCTGAAAAAACCAAAAACTAAGGATTTATTTAAGAAAATACACAAAGAAGATACACTAAAATAGTGTATCTTCTTTGTGTATTGAGTCTAGTGTATTTTTTTCGCCTTGCAGCTGATTTTGCTGTGTATTTTTGATCAATTGAATAATATAATAGATTTCTTCCAATGGTAATTCCAACTGAAATGTTTGCTTTAGAAATAGTGCAGCTTTCGCTACTACTTCATAACTTGGTTCAGAGATAATATGATTCAATTCATCTTCAGTCAACGAAAGAGTTTCATGCTGCAGTACGCGCTCCAGCATTCCTGCTAGATGCATGATCAGATTCACATAGAATGTGTAATCCAGTTTCAAAGACAATTTCGTCCGAATGATATCAGCAAACTGCCATAGCGGATCGATCACTTTTTTTGGATTGATAAATGTAAAGCTTTCTTCCATATAATCTAGACAAGCTTGTCGTGCTGTCTGTTCATTCATTTCCTGTTGTTCCAAAGAGATTTCACTTTCCAGCAATAAACTCTCAATGATCGTTTCAGCCTCTCCAGAAAAAAAGTTTTCCATTGAAATAAACGGTGCAGAAATTTTAGGATCGATGATCCCCGTTGTCGCAATAACATGATATTTTTCCTGAATGATCACTAACTGCTCTCTCATATCCACAACGGATAAGGGCAATACTTCAAAATCCATTCCTAATTGCGGCGAAACTGCTGATTCGATCATTTCCTTCATTCGCTTAGCTGTTCCTTCACCTGAAGCACAAATAGCAATGATCACTCGTTTTTTCCATGATGGCGCCTGTTCATTTTTTCTTTCTTGCTGAATACCAGCGTACCCTTGGAAGTTTTTCAATGATTCATATAGTGTATCTAATTGTGTATCGATCAATGAAGTTTTTCTTGCTGTCTCTAAAACGATCGGTGTTGTCACCATATCGACCGTTCGAACATCAATTCCTGTCTGACGGGTTATTTCATCCGAAAATGTTGCTAGAGACCCCATATCTACTAAAAGAATCACACCACTATCTTCATTGACCTCTTTTACCACATTGATAATTTGACGCAATGCTTCTTTTGGCTGCATTTCAAGCGGCATATCCACCGCTCTTAAGTTATCGACATTCAATAATTGAGAGACCACTTGAACCATACTCGTTGCTGTGCTCTTTCCATGAGCTGCTACTACAATACCGATCCGTCCAGCATCTTTATTTTCTCGCAGTGAAATCAATAAGACTGCTAAATAATAAGTTTCAAAATCCGGAATATTCATTTGGTAGCTATTTGCGATAATTCGCTTGATTTCCTGAGCTGTCTCAAATTCTAACGGATAATCCAGTACCATATTCCGAATGTTTTCATTCAACTGATGTTGCCGTTCTTCACCGTTTTGGATACGTTTTAAGAACGAGCTGATATGTAGACTCATCGCATAAATAAAGTTAGATTGGAAATTGTAATTCAGCTTCTGCTGCGCAAAGGCATAGATTTCTTTTGTCACATCAATGATCCGTTGATCAACGATTTCCGCTAATTTATTTTCTGTATCAAATGTAAACCCATGATCTTTGTAAAAAGATTTTAAATGGACATTGATATCTGTCGTGATAAAGTTGTTGATGGCTTCTTGCTCAAGCCCATCTGCTTTCAATAACGCTGCTTTATCTCCAATGATTTCATACAGATTATACGGCAGCTCATAAGAATCTGATTGAATCGTTACCAATGGCTCATTCGGTGTCACAATCATTTGCGGTTCTAAATATTTTGATAGCTCCGCCAACAAATCACGATTGCTTGCTAGTTGCATCATGCCTTCTTTGATACTGTCAGTCAGCTCGTCGATCGTGATCACTAACTCGTCTTGCTCAATATGATTCAAAAAGCCTCTTGCAGTCACTAGCTGAACATTGGACTTCAACTGACCTACATTTCCGTAAGAGACACTACCGATCAAAGCTTTGACCACATCTTCTGATAAAGAAATCGTCCGATGAATTCGAGAAGCTTCCATTGAAATCATTACTCGAAGCAGGTCGATCTTTTCCTTTGCCGGCCGATCAATAAAATTGGGTAGTTGAATAATGATCGGAATTCTGCGGACAAATGTATTCAACAAGGAGGAGGTAGGATTTTCAGTTGTAGCACAAATGATCCTGACATCTGCATGCCGATTTTTGACCGTTTCTCCTAGTCGTGAGTACGTTCCATGATCCATGAAATAAAAGACCATTTCCTGTCCTTCCGGTGGCAAACGATGCACCTCGTCCAAAAATAAGATACCTCCATCTGCTTCATGGATGATTCCTTCTTTTGCTTTATTCGCTCCTGTAAATGCTCCTTCTGCATAACCAAATAAGTGTGACATCAATAATTCTGGGTTGTGCGCATAGTCTGCACAGTTAAAAACAACTAATTTCTTAGATGAGTCAATAACATGATTCAGTAAGGCAAATTGAAACATCGCATGAGCAAAGTAGGTTTTTCCAGACCCTGTTGGACCTGTGATCAAACAATTTAAGCCCTTTGGTGGATATAAAATAGCCGCTTTTGCCTGCTCTACAGGTGTTCTCATACTCCCTGTAGAACCAATCATCGCTTTGAAAATATCTTCACCGACAAACGTTTTAGTTGATTGCTGTTGTGTCACTGTTTCCTGTTCTTCCATCAAACTACGTTCACGATAGCTTTTCACAGGTTTAGACAGTGGTTGATATTTAAAAACAGCTTTATCTACATATTTAACTGGGCGTCCATCCGTTTTTTCCAGTAATCCTTCTCTCACAAGCTGATTCAAATCTTTGCTGGCATTGGTTCTTTGGATATCTAGAGCATTTGAAACATCGCCTGTTGTCATACCGCTCCCTAAAGAAACATCATTTGGCATCAAATGTTCGGTCTGCTCTTTTACATATTGATAGATTCGATCGATCCGTTTCATTTTACACTCTCCTTTTTACGCTCAAAGCCCCAAAACGATACACTAATTTTATGTGTATCATACAGTGTATCATAAAAAAAGTACACTAATAACCTTTTGCCTTGAATGTTCCACATGAAACACTGAAACTTTAGAAAATTTCTCCATTTGAATAAAAAGTACAGAGGATTTCTGAAAAAGTCTGAAATTCCTTGAAAAATCTAGGTTTCCTCGCTATAATGCAGAGAGGTTTAACTATTATATATGAAGCGAGGAAATCTATTGATTACTGTAAATGATGTAAGTTTGTTATTTTCTGACCGCAAACTTTTTGACGATGTAAATATTAAATTCACGCCTGGTAACTGTTACGGATTGATTGGTGCGAATGGCGCTGGAAAATCAACATTTTTAAAAATCTTATCTGGTGAAATCCAGCCAACAACTGGAACGATCACATTGGGACCCGATGAACGTATGGCTACACTGAAACAAAACCACTTTGATTATGAAGATAATACTGTTTTAGAGACTGTTATCATGGGACATAAACGCCTTTATGAAGTGATGAAAGAAAAAGATGCGATCTATATGAAAGAAGATTTTTCTGATGAAGATGGGATCAAAGCTGCTGAACTTGAAGGTGAATTTGCTGAGCTTGATGGTTGGGAAGCAGAACCTGAAGCAGCTGTTTTACTTCAAGGATTAAACATTCCTGATCAACTTCATGACCAAAAAATGAGTGAACTGACTGCGGGGCAAAAAGTGAAAGTATTACTTGCTCAATCACTTTTTGGTAAACCTGATGTACTACTTTTAGATGAGCCGACAAATGGATTGGACACACGTTCGATCAGCTGGCTTGAAGAATTCTTGATCAACTTTGAAAACACCGTTATCGTTGTTTCCCATGACCGTCACTTCTTGAATAAAGTATGTACACACATGGCTGACCTTGATTTTGGAAAAATCAAATTATACGTTGGTAACTATGACTTTTGGTTGGAATCAAGCCAATTGGCAGCTAAGCTGCAAGCAAACGCAAATGCGAAAAAAGAAGAACAAATCAAAGAATTACAAGACTTTATCGCTCGTTTCAGCGCAAATGCATCAAAATCAAAACAAGCAACTTCTCGTAAAAAAATGTTGGATAAAATCACATTAGATGACATCCAGCCTTCTTCACGTCGTTACCCATTCGTTGGGTTCACACCTGAAAGAGAAATTGGTAATGATTTGCTGCATGTAGAAAATGTTTCTGTTACGATCGACGGCAAGAAAATTTTAGATAATATCTCATTTTCTTTAAGTAATGTTGATAAAGTAGCCTTCATCGCAGACAATGATATCGTCACAACGACACTTTTCAAAGTGATCATGGGTGAAATCACACCAGATACTGGTACTGTGCGTTGGGGTGTTACAACTTCTCAAGCTTATTTGCCAAAAGACAACAGTAAAGATTTTGATACAGATTTGACGATCTTAGATTGGCTGCGTCAATTTGCCAGCAAAGAAGAAGATGACAATACATTCTTACGCGGCTTCCTAGGTAGAATGCTCTTTTCTGGTGAAGACGTATTGAAATCAGTCAACGTTCTTTCCGGTGGTGAAAAAGTCCGTGTGATGCTGTCTAAATTGATGCTATCAAAAGCCAATGTTCTTGTTTTAGATGATCCGACAAATCACTTGGATCTAGAATCGATCACTGCTTTGAATGATGGCTTGATGGCTTTTACTGGCGCCATTTTATTCGCTTCTCATGACCACCAATTTATTCAAACATTAGCAAACCGCATCATCGCTGTTTCTGACAAAGGTGTTGTGGATCGTGCAGATACAACATATGATGAGTTCTTAGAAAATAAAGATGTCCAAAAACAATTGGATCAGCTATTTTCTAGTGAATACTAACAAAAAAGATCAAACGCTGTTTTTCAGCGTTTGATCTTTTTTGTTAAATACTTGCTCCACCTCCGCCAGAGTTTCCTCCGCCTCCGGAAAAACCGCCACCAGAACTAGAACCTCCTCCGCCTCCCCATGAGCCGCCAGAAGAAGAACCTCCTCCCCAAGAACTGCCACTGCCGCCATCTCCTTTGCCGAAAATAGCTGACAATATCCAGATTGGAACCATCAACAATAGGACAAAAAGAAATTCACCGTCACCTGAATCCCAATTGCTTGAAGAAGTATAAATTACGTCATCATCTTCATCCTCATAAAATCCATCTAACTCAGTTTGACTCAACGCATGTTCATCAGTTGGATAGCCATAATCTTGATCGATCAAAGTTGCTACTGCATTAAATACATATCTTAACCCTTCATTGATCAGTACAGGATCTGAAGATTTTAATTTGTCTTTTTGACTGACTAAGATATTCATGGCCGTACTATCTGTAATCACATCTTCCAAACCATAGCCAACTTCGATCCTCACATTACGATCACCATCATTTAAAGCATATAAAATCAAGATCCCGTTATCATGCTCTTTATTTCCAATTTGCCACTTGTCAAAAAGTTCTGGCGCATAACTATCAATACTATCGCCATTTGTTGATTCAATCGTTGCAAGAACGACTTGAGGATTCTCTGGTTGTTCTTTATAAAACTCACCTTTATTGTTAATAAGCTGCTTTGTATCTTCTGCCAAGATATTCAATTGATCTAAATAGAAATCTGTCGGTGCTTCAGGTAAGCTTTCCCCTTGACCATACGCTGTTATCGGTAATGCAATACTCCAAAATAAGAGTAAAAAAAATAATCCTCTATTCGTTATTTTTTTGACCTTTTTCATTGTGATTAACCCCTTTTTGATTTAGCTCCTTACTTCCCTTCAACGCAACAACCCTTTTAGTAAGGAGCTAAATATAATGTGTAACGTAACAATATTGTAATATTAAAGAAATATGTTTGTAATCAGACTTTAGTCCTATTTTTAAGTATGATATAAAAAAGATGAAGCAAAATAAACGATTTTCCTGCTTCACCTTTTAACATTAAATAACTAATTATATTCTTTTTTTACCTCTAGAAAATACTGCTATACAGCCATTTCCTGTGTGGCTTGTAATTGTCGGACCTAATGGATGCAGGCGAATTTCTTTCACTTGAACCTGCGCTTCGATCAATGCTTTGACTTTTTCTGCACTCTCTAAATCCCCTGCATAAGCAATAAATAACCTTTGATTGATTGGATCGATCATCCCTTGAGCCGTCTCATCAGCAAGTTTCTTCAACGCTTTCCCGCGTCCGCGAACTTTTCCAATATTTTGCAGCTTTCCTTGTGCATCTACTACAATAATCGGTTTAACATTCATCAATCCGCCAATCGCTGCAGCTGCTTTGGAAATTCTGCCGCCACGCTCCAAGTGTTTTAAATCATCTACCGTCACCCAAGAATGGACTGTCATTTTATTTTCTGATAACCATAATAAAATTTCTTCTAAGGAATGCCCAGCCTGTTTCAAGTCGATCACTTCGCTGACTAAAAGTCCTTCACCTAAACTGGCAGCTTTTGTATCGATCACATAGATTTCTGCCTCTTCAAACTCTTCCTTTAAAATTTCCACAGCCTGTTTGGCACTTTGATAAGAACCACTTAAGCCGGATGAAAAAGCTAAATATAAAATTGGCACTTGTTTTTCTACAAATGGACGGAAAAATTCAATATAGCGACCAACATTTACTTGAGAAGTTGTTGGCATACCACCCGTTTTTATCTCTTGCAAAAACCAGTCATAGTCGAATGTTTTCCCCAAATCATCCACTAATTCTTTCCCGTTCAACTGGATCGTCATACTGATAAAATCAACATCATTTGCTTCTAAATATGTATATGGTAAGTCACAACATGAATCTGTCATTATCTTAAAAGTCATCTTTGATATCCCCCTAACTGTTTTTCTATTTTAACATATAATTAAAAGATACTCATGCTTTATTCAGGGAAGTTTCTTACTGAAAATGAACAAAAAAGAAACCGGGACATAACTCTACAAGTTACAACCCAGTCTCTTTAAAAGCAAATAAACGGTGGAAACAAAAGTGTCCAACTTCTTATCCTGTTTGATTAAATTTGAGCCCAAACACTTTCTAAAACGTTTGTTTGATTACGGTCTGGTCCAACAGAGAATGTTGAAATACGAACACCTACTAATTCAGAGATACGGTGCACATAATTTCTGGCATTTGCTGGTAGATCAGCCAATGTTTTACAGCCGGTGATATCTTCTGTCCAACCGGGTAATTCTTCATAAACTGGTTTACAGCGGCTTAATTCTTTCAAGCTGGCAGGATAGTGATAAATCAATTCACCATCCAGCTCATATGCTGTACAAATTTTTACAGTATCTAAACCACTTAATACATCAATTGAGTTTAATGATAGATTGGTGATACCTGAAACACGTTTAGAGTGACGCATTACCACTGTATCAAACCAGCCGACACGACGCGGACGTCCAGTTGTTGTTCCGTATTCTTTTCCGACTTTACGAATCGTTTCTCCTGTTTCATCAAACAATTCTGTCGGGAATGGACCATCGCCCACACGTGATGTATAAGCTTTACATACACCAACGACTTTATTGATTTTTGAAGGACCGACACCGCTACCGATCGTCACGCCTCCAGCAACTGGGTTTGAGGATGTCACAAATGGATACGTTCCTTGATCGATATCAAGCATAACACCTTGTGCACCTTCAAATAAGACACGTTTGCCTGCATCTAATGCATCATTTAAGATAACAGATGTATCTGTCACATATTGTTTGATTTGCTGACCGTATTCATAATACTCTTCGAAGATTTCTTCAAATGAAATCGGTTCGCTATCGAACATTTTTACAAATTGACGATTCTTTTCTTCTAAATTGATTTTCAAACGCTCTTCAAAAATTTCTTTATCTAATAAGTCTGCCACACGAATACCAACACGTGCCGCTTTGTCCATATAAGCTGGACCGATTCCTTTGATCGTTGTGCCGATCTTATTTTCACCTTTAGCATCTTCTTGTAATTGATCTAGTTTGATGTGGTAAGGTAAAATGACATGTGCACGATCAGAAATACGTAAATTATCTGTTGTTACATTGTTCTCTTTTAAATAAGCAAGCTCTTTTACTAATGATTTAGGATTAACGACTACGCCGTTTCCTATCACACTGATTTTTTCTTTGTAAAAGATACCTGAAGGAATCAAGTGTAGTTTATAAGTAACACCATCAAATTTAATGGTATGACCTGCATTATCTCCGCCTTGATAACGTGCAATGACTTCAGCATTCTCACTTAAAAAATCCGTGATCTTCCCTTTTCCTTCATCGCCCCACTGCGTTCCGACTACTACAACTGATGACATTCGAACACCTCGTTCTAAATTATTTTGTCCTGATTCATTGTACCAGTAAAACGCAACGCTTTCAACAAAAAATCGAATATTATTATTTCAAAAAAACAAAAACAAAGCAAAACACGAACATTATTTTTTATACTAAAAAACATTTATTAAAAAAACGAAAATTCAAAACTTAACCGTCCTTTAACAAATAAAAATAAGCTGCCCATAAAGATCATAGACAACTTATTTAACTATACTTTAAAACTCTTCTCTCGGTGATAGCGACGAGAATTTATTATATTCTTTAATAAATAACAGTTCAACTGTTCCCCGCGCACCACTACGGTTTTTCTCAATGATAACTTCGATCACATTATCGATTTCCGGTGGTTCATGATCGCCATCTTCGCCGCCTTCACCACGCTCATAATAGTCATCACGGTAAAGGAAAGCAACGATATCAGCATCCTGCTCGATCGAACCAGATTCACGAATATCACTCAATACTGGTCGTTTATCTTGCCGCTGCTCCACACCACGAGATAGCTGTGACAAGGCAATTACAGGAACTTTCAGCTCTTTAGCTAATTTTTTCAACTGACGAGAAATTTCAGAAACCTCTTGTTGTCGACTTTCACGTCCCGTTCCTTCAATCAGCTGCAAATAGTCGATCAGGATCAGACCTAAATTGCCTCTTTCCTGCGCCAGTTTCCGGCATTTTGCACGAATCTCTGTAATTTTGATTCCTGGTGTATCGTCGATAAAAATCTGAGCTCTGGACAAACTCCCCATTGCAATGATCAAGTTTTGCCACTCTTCTTCAGATAATTGACCCGTACGCAAGTGACCAGCTTCGATCGAACCTTCTGCACAAAGCATCCGATTGACCAAAGATTCCGCCCCCATCTCCAAACTGAAAATAGCAACTGAACGATCTGTTTTGGTCCCGATGTTTTGAGCAATATTCAAAGCAAACGCTGTTTTCCCCACGGCCGGACGAGCAGCTAAAATAATCAATTCTTCTGCTTGAAGCCCTGCAGTCATCTTATCTAACGCTGGATAACCTGTCGGTAACCCCGTGATTTCTTCGTCATTTTGATACAGCTGATCGATGTTAGCAATCGATGTATTCAATACATCTGCAATCGATAAGAAGCCGCTTCTGTTTCGTTTTTCCGATACTTCTAGGATACTACGTTCAGCATCATCTAAGATCGTCTCGACATCTTCACCTTGTTCGAATCCTTTTGTTACGATCTCAGTAGCGGTCGAAATCAAATTGCGTAGTAATGATTTTTGTTCGACGATTTTAGCATAGTAAACGATATTTGCTGCAGTCGGTACGGCTAGTGCTAAATCTGATAAATAGCTTAAACCGCCAACATCCTCCAACAAATTCTCTTGTTCCAGACGATCCTTGATGGTAATGACATCAATTGCTTCATTCCGATCATTTAACGTGAGCATAGTTTGAAAAATCAATTGATGATTACGGCGATAAAAATCTTTTGGTTCTATGTACTCTAATGCATCGATAATAACCTCAGCATCTAAAAAAACCGACCCTAAAACAGCCTGCTCTGCTTCCATGCTATGTGGCGGTACTCTATCTTGCCATACTTCACTCATTTTTTTCTCTCCTATTTTTCTTTCACTAGAAACGATCTATCTTTACAGATACGATTAGTTTCACAACTCTCACTATATATTCATTCTGTCCAGTCTTTCTATTTTAACAATAATTGTCTTAAATGTACACTGAGAATCACAGGTGCAGGCTTTTCATAAAAAGAAAAATAAGTGTTGCTCAAAAGTAAGAATCTCTTTTGAACAACACTCTAAAAGTACATGCATAAGTGAAACAAAATCAATTTTAGAAAAGCTAAGGTATCTTTTAGTTTTCTTTTTTTAAGACTATTCTTCTACTACGTGTACTTTGATTTTTGCCGTTACTTCATGATGAAGTTTTACTGGAACTTTCGTATAACCTAGCGCACGAATCGGTTGAGACAACTCGATCTTACGTTTATCTAATTTCACCTTATATTGCTTGTTTAAGGCCTCTGCAATTTGTTTTGAGGGAATTGATCCAAAAAGCCGTCCGTCCTCTCCAGCCTTTGCTTTAAGCTCTACAACAGTCTCTTCTTTTTCTAGAAACTCCTGCATTTTTTTTGCTTCTGCTAAAACTTCTGCTTCGTGTTTATCCTGAGCTTTTTTCTGCCCTGCAAGAGCACTGATACTCCCTTTATTCGCTTCTTGAGCATAGCCATTTTTAATCAGGAAATTTTGAGCATAACCTGTTGGAACTTCTTTTACGTCGCCTTTTTTTCCTTTGCCTTTAACGTCTTGCAAAAAAATAACTTTCATACTATTTTTCCTCCTCATTTTAAAAGCACGATCAGCTTATGGCGCTGAATCATACATTACATTGATATTTTGGTGTATCACTCTTAATAGTTGCTCTTTGACCTCAGCCACTGTTACATTAGGTAATTGTACCGCAGCGTTAGTGAAATGACCACCTCCGCCAAGATTTTCCATGATCAGTTGGACATTTATCGACCCGTTACTTCTAGCACTAATCCCTATCTGCTTATCTGTACGTTTCGTGATCACAAAAGCAGCATTGATCCCAACCATTGATAATAAAGTATCTGCTGTTTTTGCAGCTGTCACACTATCATACTCTTTTTCTTCACTTCCAGTAACGATCACAGTATCAGATGTTACATACTCACTCTGAGCAATCAAGCTGTTCATTTCTAAATAACTGGTCAAATCTGAGCTTAATAAATATTGTACTAAAGATGAATCCGCACTACAAGTTCTCAAATAACTTGCTACATCAAAGGTTCGAGAAGTTGTCCGTACACTAAAGCTTTTCGTATCAACAAAAATTCCCGCAAGCAGCAATGTAGCTTCAAATTTGTCTAATCGTCTTTTTGAATTACTTTGGTATTCGATCAATTCTGTTACTAATTCTGAAGCAGAAGAAGCAGAAGATTCAATATAAGAAAGCAAAGGTTTTACAGGAAACTCATCACCACGACGATGATGATCGATAATAACGACTTTCTCAAATTGTTCATACAAATCTTGTGAGATAGATAGTGAAGGCTTATGATAATCAACCATGATCAACAAACTGCTATCCGTTTTCTTTTTCATCGCTTCTTTTGGCGTAATGATTTGTTCTGCCAAATCTGGATACTTTTGTAATTCACTCATGACTCTTTCGACATCAGGAATGCTTTCATTTTTATCTAATACGATCCAAGCGTGTCTATCATGGAATTTTGCTAAACGCGCCATACCAAATGCTGATCCTATAGCATCCATATCAGGATACTTATGCCCCATGATATAAACATCTGAAGACTCTGATAAGATTCCTTGGATAGCTGTACTCATTGCCCTCGAGCGAACACGTGTTCTTTTCGCAACAGAAGCTGTTCTACCACCATAAAAAACCGGTTTAGCATCATCTTTCGCTTCTTTTACTACCACTTGATCTCCGCCTCTAACTAAAGCAGTATCTAAATTCGTTTGTGCCGTATTTCCAGTTTGATTCAAGGTTTCTCCACCATAGGAAATTCCCATACTTAATGTAACTGAACTTTCTCGAGTACTTGATTCTTTTCTGATTTTATCTAATATCTGAAACTTTTCATCCATCATTTTTTGCACATCTTCAAGCTGTGCGATGAAAAAATATCGTTCGGCATTTAGTCTTTTATAGAAGACCTGATACTGATCCATCCAATCAGAAATCATTGTTGTAATGAAACTGTTCAAATACGAGATCTCTTTATCATCCAAATTATCTGTTATATCATCATAATTATCTACAGAAACAATTCCTATAGCTGTTTGCATACCCAGCTTCTCTTGATACAAGTTACTCTCTTTTGTAATGTCTTTAAACGTTATTGTATTTTGAGCAGTATCTATATTGAAACGATAGACATGCTCACCTACTTTGAAAATATCTTTACCTTTATCAACAAGTGACAGATAATTTTGAATCAATTCTGGACTGAGCAATGATTGCCCATCTTTTTTGAAGATGTCTTCTGCAAAAGGATTTAACCACTTGGCTTCCTTAGTATCAGGATCATAATTGATGATACCCACAGACACTTCATTAAAAGCATAATCTAATGATTTTTCAGCTATTCTGCTAGCAGCTCTAATCTTTTCCGTATTTGATATCTCTATTCGCCTAATTAGATAAATAATTCTATTTATCAAAAAAAGATTAAGCACTAATAATGCTAAAATAGATATGTATTTATTAGGTATAAAAAAGAGAATTAGAACTTCTAACAAAAAAAGAACGAATGCAAAACCTAACAGTTGTTTCATTCCAATTTTTCTCATTTAAGGACTCCCCCATCCTTCAAGCATACCGCTATTTTAGCATAAAAATGGAATTTCTGCGAACTCCATAATGTTTCACGTGAAACATTCCATAGATATCATAGCTGCCTTATTCAAATCATAACTAGTATTATTTTTTTAATTTTAGTTTGTACATTTAAGGTTACTTTCATGTAAAAAGAATAATTTAAAATTAAAAAAAGACCAAAGAAAATTAATTCTTTGATCTTTGTTTTCTATATTATTGCTCTTCACCAACGAATGGTAATAAGCCCATGATACGTGCACGTTTAATCGCGATTGTTAATTTACGTTGATTTTTAGCACCAGTACCTGTTACACGACGTGGTAAAATTTTTCCACGCTCAGAAATGAATTTTTTTAGTAATTCAACATCTTTGTAATCGATATACTCAATATGGTTTGCTGCAATATAGTCAACTTTACGACGTTTACGTCCGCCTCTTCTTTGTTGTGCCATTCTTATTCCCTCCTATCAAATTCGTTTAGAATGGTAAATCATCATCTGAAATGTCAATAGTCGATCCTGTTCCACCGAATGGATCAGCATCTCTATCAAAATCAGGCATACCGTTATTGCTAGACTGAGAGGATGATTGATTAAAATTGTTTTGTCCTGAAAAATTATTATTCTGTGATGGTTGGAAACTTCCGCCGCCGGAATTGTATGACGGTGCTGATCCTTCTTGTGTTTGTCTTTGCTCTGATGCAGAACGAGACTCTAACAACTGGAAATTTTCACAAACAACTTCAGTCACGTATACACGTTGACCTTGCTGATTTTCATAATTTCTAGTCTGAATACGACCTGTTACACCTAACAATGTACCTTTACGCGCATAGTTTGCCATTGTTTCAGCGGGTTTACGCCAAATCACACAGTTAATAAAATCTGCTTCACGATTTCCACTTTGATTCGTAAAGTTACGATTTACTGCTAAAGTAAATGTCGCAACAGCTGAACCACTAGAAGTATATCGTAAATCTGGATCTTTTGTTAGTCTTCCAACTAATACAACGTTGTTAATCATTTAAACATCTCCTTTCGTCAAATGAATGTTTCACGTGAAACATTCTTATTATGCTTCTTCCTTGATAATCATATGACGGATAATATCGTCATTGATTTTAGCAAGACGATCAAATTCATTGATTGCTCCTGCAGTTGATGGAGAAGATACTTTAACGATATGATAGATGCCTTCACGGAATCCGTTCATTTCATATGCTAAGCGGCGTTTTTCCCAATCTTTTGATTCGATAACTTCTGCTCCGTTATCTTTTAAGATTGTGTCGAAACGTTCTACTAAAGCAGTTTTTGCTTCTTCATCAATGTTCGGACGAATGATGTACATAATTTCATAATTCGTAGCTTGACTCATTGATTTTCACCTCCCTATGGACTTCAAGGCTCTTAGTTTGCTAAGAGCAAGGAGAGCGATCTAAAAAAATAGACTACTCACAATATTTTATTATACACCTAAAATCCAATCAAATCAAGTATCCTTCATAACTTTTGACTGTTTTTTCCTCAAGCTATTTCCTCTTTTAGCTTTCACTATTAATATACGTTAAATCAGTGTCTTTTTGTTTTTTTCTTATTTATTCAGGTTATTTATTTTTCATGGTATACTGTCCTTGTTCGTTATTACACAAGCGATAAAAATATTTATGTAGTTTGAAAGGATGCTGTAAATTGAACCAACTGTTAGAGTACCAACCACTTAATTTGTATACAAATTATCGTGATGCTGCCTGTAAAAACCCTACTACTGCAATTATTCATGATGAACCCCTACCCGCCTTTCCAGAACTAGGTACAAGTTATACGTACGAGCTAAGTCATAATGCCATTTTAAATCGTGCGTATCAATTAGCAAGCCTAGGTGTTAAAGCTGAGGATAAAATCATTATCTTTAAAAGTTCCAAATTCGATACGTATTTACTAGCGGTTGCAGCTTCTTATTTAGGCGCTGTTCCTGCAATGATCTCTTATCACTTTCCAGCAGAAACAATCGAAGTGTTTGTTGATCGTTTAGATGACCCTTTTATTTTATTTGATGATGAAACAGCTGAAAAAGTGAACAACGTGAAAAACAGTTCTTCCAGCAAACAAATTTCTATTGAGAGACTTTTACAAGCATCTACTGAAGAAGTTCCTCAAGTCGAACTTCCTAAAGATACGATCGCTTATATGACACATACATCTGGAACAACAGGTATCCCAAAATTGATTTGTCATTCAGCAAATTCTATGGGATGGCGTACAAAATGGCAAAAAACAATTTTTACTAAAATCGCAGAGAAAAAACTGGTTGGATTCCATATTTCACCTGTACATTCACGTTTTAATATCGGTGTCTCTTCGTTAATGGCAATGGGTTTTCCAATGATGCCCTTGTCCATATCCAACAGTGATTCTGTTGCTGCAATGCTCTTAAAACATCAACCTATTGCTCTTGAAACTCACCCAAATAACTTTGTTCAGTGGACTTCATTAGCGAAAAGAGCACCTGAGGTTTTCGGCAGTGTGCGCTACTATCACTCTACATTTGATGCAATCAATAATGCGACTATGGCCAGCTTCTTAAAAGCATCAGAGAAAAACGAACCTGTTTTCCTACAGGTCTATGGACAAAGCGAATGTGGGCCAATGATCTTAAAAGCTCATACTCTAGAATCACTAAAAACATCTGATGCTCGCGACATGGGTGTTGGTTTAGAAGGGTTGACTGAGGCTAGAATTGCAGATAAAGACGGCAATGTTCTGCCTAAAATGACAGATGGACATATTCAGTTTCTATCTAAGGGACGTGCGCTTACTTATTACAAAGAAGATGAGCGATTCCAAGCAACGGTTTTTGGTCCTTGGTGGGATAGTGGTGATTATGGCTTTATGGATGAACAAGGTCATCTGCATCTGAAAGATCGTCAGGTTGATTTGATTGAAAAAATCGATAGTAATCTAGCGATCGAAGATCATTTACTAGATGCACTCGATTTCCTTCAAGAAGTGATCATTGTTCGTGCAAAAGATAATTCTCCTCAACCGATTTTAGCTGTTGATCCAAAGCAAGAAATGAACTGGGATGCTTGGTGGGAACAAGTCAATGACTTGCCACGCTTAAACGAACCGATCATTATGGCTTGGGACGAAATTCCCCGCACAGCAACGATGAAAGTCCAACGATTACAGATTGAAAAAACGTTGAAAGAACAATAAATTATAGAAAGAGACTCACAGACATTTTTTCCTTGTCTGTGAGTCTTTCAATCTGTGTAGATAGTTTCATAATTTCCATACTTCAAAAGATGTTCAGGAGATAGCGACACGCCAATTCCCGATCCTGTTGGCACTGAAAGCTTGCCATTAGTTAGAACAAAAGGCTTTGATATTATGTCTTCGTAATAGTACCGATCAGAAGCTGAAATATCTCCAGGGAAAGTAAATATGCTTTGTGAAGCAAACTGCAGATTCAATGCTCTACCCACACCTGATTCAAACATTCCGCCCAACCACACAAGCAGGTCATGTTTTTCACAAAAATCAACGATTTTTAATGCTTCAGTGATTCCACCGACTCTAGGGATTTTCAAATTGATACTTCGGCAGCTCCCTAAAGCGAAAGCTAATTCACAAGCTTTGACCGATCGGATATTTTCATCTAAACAGATCTTTGTCTTCATTACTTTTTGCAATTGTGCATGATCTAAAAAATCATCAGCAGCAAAAGGTTGCTCCAGCATCACCAAATTATAGGCGTCCAGCTTTTTCAAATGAGAAAGATCATCGATAGTATACGCAGAATTAGCATCAACCATTAGTGGTAAATCAGGAAACTTTTCTCGAATCGAAGCAATTGGTTTCAAGTCATAGCCAGGACGTATTTTCAACTTAACTCTTTGATATCCTTGATCCACATAAGCTGTAATTTGCTTTAATAATTCAGATATATCAGATTGAATGCCTACACTAACGCCGACAGGAATTTGTGTTCTTGTTGCAGAAAAATATGTTTGGAGACTTTTTCCATTACGTTTGGCATATAAATCCCAAACGGCAGTTTCTATACTGGATTTTGCCATTTGATTGCCTTTTACTTCTTGAAATAGCAAAGAAATCTCTCTTGGATCATCGATTTCTCGATCGATCAACAAAGGAATCAAGTGCTTTTCTATGATGATACGTGCTGTTGCAATCGTTTCTTCAATATAATCTGGCTGCTCAAATGCTACGAGCTCCCCAATCCCCTGATTACCTAATTCATCAGTGATCAATATAATATCAAAGGCTTTTTCTGTTAGTCGGCCGTAACTTGTTTCAAAAGGAATACGTAAAGGGAGACGAATGCGATAACAATCGATACGCTTAATCTTCATCTGCAACTCCTCCTTTTAAAAATCCATAAACGATTTCTTCAAATTGACGCGGTTTTTCTAAGTGGACACAATGTCCCGCATGTTCGACCGTTTCAATGATGAACGTTGACTGTATTTGTTTCATTTCCTCAGCAATCCACCGAAATTTATGATCTAATTCTCCGACAATCAATAACACAGGAATGTTTATACCGACTAATTCTGTCCAATAACTTTTTTGTATGCCTGTTCCCATAAACCACAAACTACACGCTAAACCAAATGGTTGTTGTGCTAATCGTTCCTCACGAACTGCAACCTGTAACTGATCAGGTAAACTTCTTTGTGTATCAAAAAGAGGCAGTGCTTCCCACTTCATCACAAAATCTTTAATTGGTGAAGTTAAGGTCCAGGAAGCTAAACGCTCATCTGATAATTGACGTCTTGTTCGTTCTGATCGACTTTTTAAGCCCGGAGAACCGCTCTCTAAGATCAGTTGTTGAACTTTATGAGGAAATAGATAGTAGAACCCTAAAGCTGCTCTAGCCCCCATAGAATAGCCTAATAATGAAAATACCGAAATACCCAGCTTTTCAGTTAGTAAAGCTAAATCCTGACACAACGAGTCTAACTGATAACGGTAAGGATGCACATGAATAGAGGATCGACCGTGTCCAATTAAATCGATCACTAAAATATTAAAATCAGATTTTCCCTGAAAGACTGGCGCAAAGGTTTGTCCACTACCTGTAAAGCCATGCAGACAGACTAAAGTGGGACACCCTTTTTTATAAGATAACCATTCATAATAGTAATCTACACCATTAATTTCTATATTCATCTGTCTTGCTCCAATTTTTCCTTTAGCACGTTCATTATTTGTTCCTGTAAACGAACATTCTTTTCACGATCCCCAATGATTTCGATTAGTTGAAATTTCGGCTCTGTTTTTGTCTGCTCTAATAATAAATCCAGCTGTTCTAAAGTTTCAGCTTTTGTATATTCAGCACCATATAACTTTGCCACAAGGGAAAAATCTAAATCAATTGGTGTGCCAAAAATCGGTTCAAAATCCTCTTTCTCCAGTTCTCTTTGAGAAAGGAAAGAAAAAATACCGCCACCATTATTATTCAACAATATGATCGTTAAAGGTAAATGATATCTTTGGGCTAATAATAATCCATTCATATCATGATACAGGGCCAGATCACCAATCAGCAAAATATTTTGGCGTTTAGGGTTCGTCGCACACATACCTAAAGCTGTCGAAACGATTCCATCGATTCCATTGATCCCGCGATTCCCAAATAGATGATAGCTAGTATTTTCTACAGCAGCAAACCGATCGATAAAACGAATGGCGTTACTGTTTGAAACGAATAATTGACCGTCAGCCATCATTTGTTTATGAACTAAAAGGCTCGCAGAAGTTTCGTTGAGCTGGTTCATTTCAGCTAATTCTTCTAATACCTGTTCAGTTATTTTTTGCCATTTAATCCATTGAGCAGTCCACGATCCTGATGTTTTTACTGTGATATTTTCTTTAACTGCTTGAAGAAATGGCTGTTCTTGAACTTGAATCGCAACTTGTGTTTGCTTTAATTGATCCTGCCATTCACCGGTCTCATCTACAAAATAGATGATCGTCTCTGTTTTCTCAAGTGATCGAAGCCAAAACATCGTATTTTTTGAAATCGGCAGCATACCAAAACGAACAACGACTTCTGGTCGATGAATCATAGTTACTTCTTGAATAAATAAATCCGCACAACTCATGATCAGTGAGCTGTCAAGACCACAAGAGGTAATATTCGTCAGCGGATCACTAATGATAGGCCAGTTTAATGCCTCTGCTAATTCAACAAATAAACGTGCTTCTTTAGGTGTGTGACTTCCCCCAACAACTAGCACACCTTTTTTACCTTGCAAAGCATTGATGCACTGAATCAATTGCTTTTCTGTCAGCTGCGGCTTTCCTGCAATGATTTCTGTTTGCCGTTTCGTTTTTAATGAGGAAGACAAATCTGGCAATAAAGGTTCTCTTAAGGGAAAATTTAAGTGTACAGGTCCTTTGGGCATTTGGGAAGCTGTATCTGTCGAGCGCATTCCTTGCCAATAAGCGTAGTCCTGCATTTCTTTTGTTCCTTCCGGAATAGCCATTTCTACAAATAATTTAACATGATTTTGGAATAATTGAAGCTGATCCATAGATTGCGGTGCACCTACTTGTCGTAATTCATGTGGGCGATCCGTCGTTAAAATGATCAATGGAACGTGACTCGCTTTAGCTTCACAGATTGCTGGATAATAATTTGCAGCTGCTGTTCCTGAAGTACACAACAAGGCAACTGGTTTATTACTTGCTTTACTTAATCCAAGTGCAAAAAAAGCTGCCGAACGCTCATCGACTTCAACAAACGTCTCTATCTTTTCTTGTCGATGCAGCAATAAAGCTAAAGGAGTAGATCTAGATCCGGGACTAATCACTGCCTGACTGACGCCACTACTAATCATGCCTTCGACAAAGGAGTGTAAATATCGTGTCATATCAATTTGATTTGTCATTGATCTTCCCTCCTATTCCTCTTAACATTGGTTGAAATTTGATTTTGGTTTCTTCTCTTTCCTGCTCTGCTTGTGAATCCTTTACGATCCCACAGCCAGCATATAAATAGCCAGTATCGCCCGAAAAAACTGCCGAACGTATACCAACGGCAAATTCACCAATATCTTCCTTGATCGCAACCCAACCGATCGGTGCACCATATAGACCTCTATCTAACTCTTCATGCTGTCTTAACCATTCCAAAGCCAATTCTTTTGGTTCCCCACCTAATGCTGGTGTTGGATGAAGTTGTTTTACTCCTTTTAAAAAACGATACTCTTTTTGTCGTTTTCCCTCAATTGGTAGATGTAGATGCTGAATGTCCCGATTTTTTAATAGCTTAGGCGTCTGAGGTAAAATTGAAACACCTGTCATCTGCTCTACTTCTCTAGTAATTCGATCGACAACAATTTTATGTTCTTGTCGATTTTTCATATCGTTCAGTAAATACTTACCCAATTCTTCATCTTCAGCGGCAGTTGTTCCACGTGAAACAGAACCAGCGATGCTTGCTGTCGAAAAAGCTGTGTCAGTTGCCTTCAGCAACCGTTCCGGAGTTGCACCAATAAAAAGTTGATCAGCTGATTCCAGCACAAAAAAATAAGTATTCGTCTGCTGCTCCTGTAGATTTCTCAAAATATATTCTGCTTGAAAAAAGTCATTGGTTGTTACTTTCATTCGTCTAGCTAAAACAACCTTTTCTAATAGTCCAGATTGTTTTAATTGTTCCACTGTTTGGTCGACCAATTTCATCCATTCAGAAACAGCTACTTCTTCTGCAATAATTTCCTGAAAAGTTGTGTTTGTTTTCACTTGTTCCTGCATTATCTCTTCTATCTGCTCATTTAGAGCATGCCATTTATGCTCTAATTCTGCTAAACTTTCAGCACTAAAATTGATCGTCAAATATCTTTGTTCATTTTTTTGAGAAAACAGGAATGTTGATAAATAAAACAATCCCCGATCCATCTCACCCCACTCATTTTGTTCTATCGAGTGATGGTCAAATGCAAAGCCGCCAACTAACATTGCACCTGCCCCGCTGATCATTTCATTTTGATAAACCAAGTCATGTTCTTTTAATAGAAAAGCATCGACATTATTAAAAGAAGCCTGATCCTCTACTAATACTTGTTCTTTCCCAAATCCTACAAGTATCAGTTCTTGTTCTGGCGTTTGCCAATAGAATCTAGTACCTTTGAAATATTTTTGTCCCTTCTCAAAATAAGTACGCAAAGATTCTGTATGTTCATTTATTTTTTTTATCCAGCTAAACTGACGATAGCCGTTCACATATGCTTCTTTTAATTCATTAGGAATGCTCATTTGCTTAAAAAAGCCTCCCTTTCTTCTGTTGTTAAGCGATGTTTCGCAAGTTTTCCACTCGCAGTTCTAGGCAAACAATTACATAGATAGAGTCGTTTTGGACATTTATATTTCGCTAAATGCTGCTTCGCAAATTCATTGATTTTTCCAATCGTAATCGTTGGGTCACCAACAATATAAGCAACTGGAACAGCTCCCCATTTTTGATCTGACTCACCGATCACAGCAACTTCTTTCACGCCTGGAAATTCTTGCAGGATATGTTCAATTTCTGTAGGATAAATATTCTCTCCACCAGAAATGATCAGTTCACTTAAACGACTCACTAAATAAAGGTACCCTTCATTATCCAAATACCCCATATCTCCTGTTTTAAACCAACCGTCTGCCGTCCATTTTTCTATTTGCCACTGCTCGCCATTCAAATAATTTCGAATCACATTTTTCCCTTTTAAAAGGATTTCACCAACGTTATTAGCTGGTGCTTGTTTTCCATTTTCAGCTATAATTTTGATTTGCATACCTTTTAACGGTTTTCCTGCTGAGCCGATTTTTTTAGAAGCATCCTCGAAGCTTAATGCAACCACCTGAGAACATGTTTCAGTCATCCCATAAGATTGGATCACAGGAATTTTATTTCGTTCGCATTGCTCTAATGCAGCTGGGGCAATAGGTCCGCCACCCAGAAGCATTGCTTTAAATTCTTTACTGTAACCCGCTTTAGGGTAATACTCCAGTAGCTCTCTCAGCATCACAGCCACAACGGAAATCACAGTTCCTCTACCTTCAGTCAAATCTTTGGTTATATTTTTAGCATCAAATTTACTATACAAGCGAAAGCTGCACCCCAGAACCAATTGACGAATCACGATCGATAGTCCGCTAATATGAAATAGTGGTACTGGACAAAGCCAACAATCAGCTGCGGTAATCCCCATATTCTCTTGTGTGCCCAAAGCACTGGCAAGATGGTTGCTAAAACGCTGAACAACCCCTTTAGGTTTCCCTGTTGTACCAGATGTATACATGATCGAAGCTGGCATCTCAAGCTGATAATTTAGTTCCATTTGTTTTTGATCAAGAACCGAAACATCTCCACGTTTCATTTCAAGGATGTTCACTTGGTTCAAGTCTGCAACTACTGATAAATATTCAGTTGCCGTAATCACTATTTTTACTTTGGCATCTGTCAATTGATATTGAAGTTCTTGAAGGCTTAAATGCGTATTCAAAAAAACGATCTCTTTACCTAATTCCCATAATGCTAGGATCGAAAAATACATCTCTTTTGAATTTCGGCTAAAAAGAGCAATACGTTTCTCTGTTTGCGGAATATTTGCAGAGTATCCAGCTGCCCATTTTTGAACTTCTTCTGCTACTTCAAAAAATGACCATACTTCATCCTGCCAGTAAAAAGCAGGATGATCCGGTCGTTCATTTACTTGTTTTTGAAGCCAACTACTCATTTTTCTCACCCTTTATGGAAACTTAGGAAATTGATCGAAATCAGGATCACGTTTTTCTTTGAAGGAATCGCGTCCTTCTTTTGCTTCGTCCATTGTATAGTAAAGTAACGTCGCGTCTCCAGCTAATTGCTGAATACCTGCAAGACCATCTGTATCTGCATTCAAAGAGGCTTTGATCATACGCAGCGCCAACGGACTTTTCTTCAACATTTCATGCGCCCAATCCATCGTGACATCTTCTACTTGGTCTAATGGAGCAATTGTATTGATCCAGCCCATATCTAACGCTTCTTCAGCAGAATATTGTTTACATAAGAACCAAACTTCTTTCGCCTTTTTATGACCGATCACACGTGCCAAATAACCAGAACCATAACCGCCGTCAAAACTACCGACATTCGGGCCTGTTTGACCAAATTTTGCATTGTCTGCAGCAATCGTCAAATCACAAACCAGCTGTAGGACATTACCACCACCGATAGAATATCCTTTGACCATCGCAATAACGGGTTTAGGGATCACACGAATCAAACGCTGTAAATCTAACACATTCAAACGCGGCACACTATCTTCACCGACATAACCGCCATGTCCACGAACTTTTTGGTCTCCACCAGAGCAAAAAGCTTTATCTCCAGCTCCTGTCAAAATAATCACACCAATATCTTGTCTATCTCGACTGATATTGAATGCATCGATCATTTCCATCACTGTTTTTGGAGTAAATGCATTGTGTACATGAGGACGATTGATCGTGATCTTCGCCACTTTACCTTCTTGTTCAAATAAAATTTCATCATATTCCTTGATTGGTGTCCAGTTTCTCATGGGGAAACCTCCTTATAATTTTAAAAGCGGAACAGGCTCTTCCAGCTCTGACTGAAAAATAGGAAAACATGACTGAGACGATTTTTGTCTCATTCAGGTTTTATCTTTCTCCGAAGAGCTAGCCTGTGCAGCTAAGTAAGTTTTCAATGCTTCTATTATACACAAATATATAAATTTTAGAATGCTAGACGGTTCAACATAAGATAGATCAGCTCTATATAATTGTACTAGAAAAGAATGAAAACCATTTATTGGTTTCCATTCTTTTTTGACTTCTGATTCATATTTATGATCTATCTTGTTACAACCACCTGAGCTCCAAACGGCATCAATGCTAGCTTCGCTAACTTGAATGACTGCATCCCAAATGGGATCCCAATAATCGTCACACATAAAATGATCCCACTAATACAATGTCCGACAGCTAGCCAAAAACCACTGAAGATCAACCATAAGATATTTACTAAAAATGATACACTACTTGTGCTGTAGACAACATCTTTCCCAAATGGCCAAAAGCTCAAGCCTGCTAATTTGAAGCATTGTAAGCCTATCGGTATTCCCACGATCGTGATACACCAAAGAATTCCAGCTAAAAGCCAGGTCACTCCACCAATGAATCCACCAAAAATAAACCAGATAATATTTCCTAAACATCCCATATCCTATTCCTCTTCTCTTATTATTCGCTATAAACTACACAATCAGATTATACTAAAAAATACACATAATTTCTTAACTTTATTTATTTCATCTTGCATACAACAATTCATATGAACTTGCTTGTTCTTGTCGTTCATCCAAAACTCCGTTATCATTGATAGTAATAGCTTCAAGAAAATAGAAATAGGAGTGATTATTTGTACCGAGCGGTTGTTGTTTATCAGAGTACACCTATGTTTGGGAGAAATAAACTTCCTGATGGAAATATTTTAGGAATGTTTAAGCAGAATAAATTGGTCAAAGAATTAAATAGAGAATTACAAAAAAGAGCTGCGCCATGGACAGTTGTCCTTGATGACTCCATCGCAGATATCCACCAAATTTCTCAAAATGCAGAGGCTATTCTCTGTGTCCCTGGCTTACAAAAACAATTTGATAGTGGAGATTATTCTAAAGAACGTATTTTTTATTTTGACTCTCTGGACTATCACAATGTAATAGTAACGTCAGCAATTGCTTTTCTCGAAACAATCCATTCGTAATTGATCACTAGTTTTTTAGAAAGGACGGAGATACATGAATTTATTGGAGCATCTGCAAATACATACGAAAGAGTTAACAAAAGAAAAAGTTACCTTAACGATGAATGTCGCATCTTTCCATAAACAGCCCTATGGAATTGTCCATGGAGGCATCAATGCTGTATTGATCGAAACAGCTTGTAGTATGGGGGCGAATGAACAATTCTCTACTGAAAATGCTTATGCTGTCGGTGTTGATCTTCAAGTCAATCATTTAAAAAGTGTACTAGACGGAACATTGACTGTCGTTGCTAAACCAAATCATATTGGTGGTTCATTGCAAGTTTGGGAAGGAAAAATTTTTAATGAGTCGAAAGAGTTGATTAGTGTAGGACGTTGTACGCTAATGAAACGGATATCTAAATAGTAAAAAGACGCTTATTTCAGCGTCTTTTTTATATGATCTCTCCAGTAATGATCTTTAATTTCATAAACAAGGAAGAAAGAACTGCTAATTCTCCTTGGTCTACATCAGAATATCTTTGCTCTATAACCTGTTCTCTTTCTTTTTTTACTAAAGAACGCATCATGCTGAGCTCTTCGATCGTTAAATTGGATAAATAAGCATGATTTGGTTCAGAATAAGCTTTCGCTTCGATCTCAAAGGATGTCGGATTTCTTTTTAAACTCGTTCTTACTTGAAATCCGTTGGTAAAGGTGATCAACTCTACATAAAAATATTCAGAAAAGGTGATTGGTCTGCGCTCCAGCACAGTTGTCTTATCGCCGAATATTTCAAGTATATTTTCGATGAAGTTGGATAATGCAGTGCCTATATTTAATTGCTTTGAAAAAGTTTTAGTTAATAGTAATTTTTCTTGAATCATCTCTTCACCTCACACTTATTCTTATTTTTTATTATAAACACACTTTTAACTAAAACAAAAGAAATATAATTTAGTTTTTTTAGAAATAATAAGTAATAATAAAAAAACACAACGACCCTCTCTTTTAGAGAAAATAGTTGTGTTTTTTTATTGTTTAATTCATTCAGTTTCTTATTCTTCTGTAGACGTATCTGCTTCTGTTGTTTCAGTTTCAACTACTGTTATTTCAGCATTTTCGACTTCTTCAACGATTTCATCCGGCTCAGGTTCAACCACTGCCATCGTTACAACTTTTGCATCTTCTTCCATTCTCATCAAGCGAACACCTAGGGTTGCTCTACCAGTTTGAGAGACAGAATCGACATTGAATCGAATGATGACACCTTTATTAGTGATCACTAGAATATCTTCATCTCCGCGAACAGTTGTAAGTCCAGCTAATGGTCCATTTTTGGCTGTGATATTAGCTGTCTTGATTCCTTTACCACCACGGCCTTTTACAGGGTACTCAGAGGCTTTTGTCCGCTTACCGTAACCATTTTCCGTCAACACAAGAACTTCCGTGTCAGCATCCAATAAAGAGGCTCCTACAACGTAATCATCTTCTCTCAGACGAATACCGCGAACACCTGATGCTGTACGTCCCATATCCCGGACAGCTGTTTCAGCAAAAGTAACAGAATAACCATTATGCGTACCGATGATCATATTTTGTTCTCCGTTAGTTAAGACAACATTGACTAACTCATCATCTTCTTTCAAACCGATCGCGATCAGACCATTACTTCTGATATTTGAAAAGGCTGTTACAGCTGTACGTTTAACTGTTCCTTTACGTGTAGTAAAGAACAGATAATGTCCGTCTTCCGCTTTGCCTTCGACTGCGATGATCGCTTGGATCTTCTCACTAGAGTCAATACCCAGCATATTGATCACAGGGATACCTTTGGCTGTTCTACCGTATTCAGGAATTTCATAGCCTTTCGCACGGTAAACTTTCCCATTATTCGTGAAGAATAATAACGTATCGTGTGTTGAACATGACACTAGATTTTTCACAAAATCATCATCATGGACACCCATTCCCTGAACACCACGACCTCCACGGCGTTGTGCTCTGAATTCACTGTTTGCTACACGCTTGATATAGCCGTTATTGGTTAATGTGATCACGACCTCTTCTTCTTCGATCAAGTCTTCATCTTCTAAACTCAAAACTTCACCAACTAAAAGTTCAGTACGACGAGCATCTCCATATTTATCACGGATATCGCCTAATTCAGTTTTGATGATTTCGATAACACGTTCTGGACGAGCTAAAATATCATTCATATCAGCGATAAATTTCAGTAACTCTTGATATTCATTTTCGACTTTATCACGCTGCAAGCCAGTTAAACTACGTAAACGCATGTCTAAAATTGCTTGAGCCTGACGATCAGAAAATTCAAAGCGCTCGATCAATGATGCTTTTGCTTCATCATCTGCTCTAGAATTTCGGATGATCGAAATGATTTCATCGATATGATCTAAGGCAATACGTAAACCTTCTAAGATATGTGCGCGTGCTTCTGCTTTTTTCTTATCAAATTCAGTACGGCGAGTAATCACTTCTTTTTGGTGCTCTACATAATTCTCAAGAATTTGTTTTAAGCTTAGGATTTTTGGCACACCTTTTTCAATTGCCAACATATTAAAACCAAATGATGTTTGTAATGACGTCATCTTGTAAAGATTGTTTAAAATAACAGAGGCACTGACATCACGACGGACATCAATAACGATCCGCATTCCTTCACGAGAGGATTCATCACGTAAATCTGTGATTCCTTCGATTCTCTTTTCACGGTGCAGCTCTGAAATTCGTTCGATCAATTTGGCTTTGTTGACCATATAAGGCAACTCTGATACCAAAATACGTTCTTTCCCATTAGGCATCTCTGTAATATCTACTTTTGCACGAACTGTGATCGATCCCCGACCAGTCTCATACGCACGACGAATGCCTGATTTGCCCATAACTAAACCGCCAGTTGGAAAATCCGGTCCAGGCAATACTTCCATCAGTTCATTGGTTGTAATCTCTGGATTGTCCATCAACAAATTAGTCGCTTCAATGACTTCAGCTAAGTTGTGCGGTGGAATATTTGTCGCCATCCCAACAGCGATCCCAGTTGTTCCGTTGACCAAAAGGTTAGGGAAACGGGCTGGCAATACATCCGGCTCTTGTTCAGAATCATCATAGTTCCCATGGAAATCAACAGTATCTTTATTGATATCACGCAGCATCTCCAACGCAATTTTACTCATTCTAGCTTCGGTATAACGCATCGCCGCGGCACCATCACCATCGACAGAACCAAAGTTTCCGTGCCCATCGACCAGCATACTGCGGTAACTAAACGGCTGAGCCATACGAACCATCGCTTCATAAATCGAGGAGTCACCATGCGGGTGATACTTACCCATTACATCCCCAACAACACGGGCAGATTTCTTATGTGGCTTATCAGGTGTTACACCTAACTCATTCATTCCATACAAAATACGGCGGTGGACAGGTTTCAACCCGTCACGTACATCCGGCAATGCCCGAGCTACGATAACACTCATCGCATAATCAATGAAGGATTCTTTCATTTCACTGGTCAGATTGACGTCTTGAATGTTTTCTTTCACTTCTTCACTCATGAACTTATCTCCTTCTTATCACTAAATATCTAAGTTTTTCACGTAATGAGCGTTTTCTTCAATAAACGCACGGCGCGGTTCTACACGATCTCCCATCAACATTTCAAAAATCCGATCTGCTTCGATCGCATCATCGACACTGACACGTGACATTAATCGTCTTTCAGGATCCATCGTTGTTTCCCATAACTGATGATCATCCATTTCTCCAAGACCTTTATAACGTTGAACACTTGGTTTTGGACTCGCTGGTAATGATTCTAAGACTCTTGCAAGCTCTTCTTCTGCATGTTTACCAGGTTGAACGTAGGTAATGTTTTTCCCTTGTTTTACCCCATATAATGGCGGTTGAGCAATATAAACGTAACCTGCTTCAACCACAGGACGCATGAAACGGTAGAATAATGTCAACAATAAGGTACGAATATGTGCACCATCGACATCGGCATCTGTCATGATCACTAATTTATGGTAACGAGCTTTTGATACATCAAAATCAGCACCAAATCCTGTCCCCATCGCTGTAAATAATGAACGGATTTCTTCATTAGCTAAAATTTTATCCATGCTGGCTTTTTCAACATTCAGGATTTTCCCACGAATCGGTAAGATCGCTTGGAATTCACGGCTACGTCCTTGTTTAGCAGAACCGCCGGCTGAATCTCCTTCGACGATAAAAATTTCGCATTTTTCAGGATCTTTACTTGAACAGTCTGCTAATTTACCAGGCAGATTGCTGATTTCAAGCGCGCCTTTACGACGAGTGACTTCACGAGCTCTTTTAGCTGCCAAACGTGCTTTAGAAGCTAATAAGCCTTTTTCGACGATTTGTTTACCAACTGTAGGGTTTTCCATCAAGAACTTTGTGAAATACTCTGAGAATAAACGGTCAGTAACTGTACGTACTTCTGAATTTCCCAGTTTTGTTTTTGTTTGCCCTTCAAACTGAGGTTCCGGATGCTTGATCGAAATAACAGCAGTCAATCCTTCACGAACATCTTCCCCTGTTAAGTTTTCATCATTTTCTTTCATGATTTTTTGTTTACGGGCGTAATCATTGATCACACGGGTCAAGGACGTTTTAAAACCAGACTCATGCGTTCCGCCTTCATACGTATGGATATTGTTTGCAAAGCTCAAGATATTTGAATGATAACCGTCTGTATACTGCATAGAAACTTCTACAGTAATATCTTGTTGTTCGCCTTCAATAAAGATCGGTTCAGGAAATAGAACATCTTTGTTGGCATTTAAATGTTCAACATAACTCTTGATCCCGCCTTCATAGTGATACTCTTTCAAAACAGGTGTTTCTTCACGTTTATCTTCGATCGAGATTTTTAAACCGCGATTCAAGAAAGCCAATTCTCTCACACGTGTAGCTAATTTATCAAAATTAAATGTTGTTGTTTCAGTAAAAATTTCAGGATCTGGTACAAAATGGACAGTAGTTCCATGACGATCTGTTTCTTCGATCACTTTCAGGTCATCGACAACTGCTCCGCGATGAAACTCTTGATAATGAACTTTTCCATCTTTATACACTTTTACATCCAAAGTTGTTGAAAGTGCATTAACAACGGAGGAACCAACCCCATGCAGTCCGCCGGATACTTTATATCCGCCGCCGCCGAATTTACCTCCGGCATGAAGTACAGTAAAGACTGTCTCAACGGCAGGACGTCCTGTTTTTGCTTGGATATCAACTGGAATTCCCCGACCATCATCGACCACTGTGATACTGTTATCAGGCTCAATGATCACTTGAATACTTGTCGCAAAACCTGCTAAGGCCTCATCGATCGAATTATCCACGATCTCCCAAACTAAGTGATGTAACCCTTCTGAGCTAGTTGATCCGATGTACATCCCTGGACGCTTACGAACCGCTTCTAGACCTTCTAATACCTGAATCTGACTGGCATCATATTCCTGGGCGCGTTCTTTCATGTTTTTTTCTTCTTCTGTCATATAGATGCTTCCCTCTCTATCTCTCCCTGATGAACATAAAATATATCCGGCTCAACAGTTAATTTATTGTTTAAATGGTCCAAACTTGTAGTAGTTAAAAATGTCTGGACCTTTCCTTCAATCGTTTCTAGTAGGTGTAATTGCCGTTCATTGTCTAATTCACTCATGACGTCATCCAATAACAGAACAGGATATTCCCCTGTTTCTGAATACATTAAATCAATTTCTGCAAGCTTCACACTTAACGCAGTCGTTCTTTGCTGTCCTTGTGATCCATAAGTCTGGACATTTTGACCATTCACATTAAAAATCAGATCATCCCGATGAGGACCTAGAAAAGTATTAGCTTTGAACAATTCACGTTTACGATTTTCGTTCACGCTTTGCAGTAATTGTTTTTGCAGTTCTTCTAGTGAAAAATTTTCTTTATCTATTGGAATACTTGAAAAATACTCGATCAACAGCTCTTCTTTTTCATGGCTGATTTTTTTGTGCAGCAAATTCGCCCAGTGTTCCAGTTTCTTGATGAACTCCAAACGGGCAAATAAGACTTTGCCGCCAAATTCCGCCAGCTGTTCTGTCAGAATATCTAAATAAACAAGGTCTGATTGTTTTTTCTCAGCTAATTGCTTCAAATATTGATTCCGCTGCTTCAAAACAGATTGATACTGGACCAGATCATATAAATAAATCGGATTGACCTGTCCCAATTCCATATCGATGAATTTACGTCGCAGCTGAGGTGAGCCTTTCACAAGAGACAGATCCTCCGGCGCAAATAAAATCACATTCAGCTGACCTATGTATGAACTTAGACGTTTTTGCTCAATATGATTGACCTTCGTCTTACGTCCTTTCGTCGAAATAATGATTTCAAGCGGAATCGTTCCAGTCTTTTTCTCGATGACACCGCTGATTTTTGCCGAATCGGAATCCCAGTGGATCAGCTCTTTTTCGTTGCTGGTTCTGTGGCTGCGAGTCATCGCCAGCACATAAATACTTTCCAGCAAGTTGGTTTTGCCTTGTGCATTTTCTCCTAGGAAAATATTCAAGGTTTTAGGGAAATCCAGCGTTAGCCCATCATAATTACGGTAGTGCTGCACTGCGATTTCATTCAGTCTCATCCGCTGCCTCGCCTTTTTTCACCATAAAAAAAGTACCTTCTTCAGGTATCTCGATCATCATACCAGCATATAATTTTCTACCGCGGCGATTCTCTAATTCCCCATCTACGAATACACTATTCTCAGCTAGGTACCATTTTGCTTGGCCACCGCTGCTTATCACATCGACTTCTTTTAAGACTTGCCCCAGTGTCATGTAATCAGTTTCTAAAACGAGTGTCTTTTTCAACATGCATCCCTCTTTTTTATTTTCACTTTCACTCTAATATTATACTCTTTTTTTAGTGATAAAACAAATTTATCCGTCTAATTTTCATTCTAAGCAATTTTGAATATAATCGATAAAAAATATTCCAAGGAATAAAAAACTCTTAAAATGCATTTTAAGAAGGTATTTAAAGTTGAAAGGGCTGAAAGTTTTACAACCGGTTTTACATTTTTATGAAAAGAATGAGCGAAAATCAATCGAATCAAAAAATCCACGCAATGAATAAGATGACAATTTCATTTCGTAGGTTTTATGGTCCTTATATATGAACTATAGACTGTCGATCATTGTCTGCAATGGATAAATAAACAATGAGGCATCTATGGATTTTTCTGGATGACTTACACCAAATCAGATTTTTAAAGACTATAAAAAAAGCTGCTACATGCATTAAACACATGTAGCAGCTTTTTCATATTTATATCTAGGTCTTAATTCGTACGAACAGGTGTAATCAACTGAATAAAATCTAAATCCGTTTCTGTTGGTTCCAATGTAAATGGACGGATCGCCGAGATAAATTTCACAGTAATGCTCATATCTCCAAATGCACGTAGTGCATCTTTCATATAATCTGGATTGAATGAAATTTCTAAAGGATCTCCTGACACTTTTTCATAGCTCAACGGCTCTTCTACTTTACCGATTTCTGGAGAATTTCCGTAAAGAACAACAGAATCTGAAGCAATGGCTAAACGAACGATATTGTTACGACCTTCATGTGAAAGTAAAGAGGCACGATCGATCGCTGACAATAATTCCGGTACATAAAAATCGATTTCTGTATTGAAGCTTGTTGGGATCAAACGATTGGTATCAGGATAATTTCCTTCCAATAAACGAGAATAGAAATACATATTTTGTGTTTTGAACAGCACTTGATTTTCCATGATGCTGATTTCTACCATTTCTTCTTCATTTGTAAATGAACGAGAAAGTTCAGTTAAGCTTTTTCCTGGAATAACGATATTGAAATCTTCTGCTGCTTGTTCGATTGGAATCACACGTTGACTTAAACGGTGAGAATCTGTCGCAACAGCTAATAATTTTTGATTTTCTAAAATAAAATGAACGCCTGTCAAAATTGGACGGCTTTCATGTAGTGATACCGCAAAACCTGTTTCATTGATGATTTTTGTCAACAGGTGGACAGGTAATTGAATTTGATTTTTTGCATCAATGACTGGAAGGTGTGGATAATTTTCAGCATCCAAACCATTGACAGTAAAGTCAGCTTTACCAGAAGTGATCGCTACTTGGTTGTTTTCTAATACTTCAAGTGTAAACATGTCCTCAGGTAATTTACGGATGATCTCACCAAAGAAACGAGCTTGCAGCACAATGCTTCCTGTAGATTCTATCGTCATTTGAGCTTTTTCGTCGTCTTGGCTTAAAAAGCTTTCAATAGAAATATCTGCATTACTACCAGTCAATGATAGACCTTCATCTGTTAATACGATTTTTACCCCAGTTAAAATTGGGATCGTTGTTTTAGAAGAAATGGCTCTTTGAACGGTTTGTAGTTCTTGTAAAAATGTATTTCTCTTTACAGTTACTTTCATAATGATTAAACTCCTTTTTCTTTGATTTTAAAATAGAAAAACTCTATCGCGGAATCTTTGTATTTATATATAAATAAATAATAAAAGTAGTAGGTCTTGTTAATTCTGTGGAAAACTGGATAAACAGAATAGAATCAGAGTTTTCCACCTGTGTATAACTTGTGGAAAACTTTTTCTGTTTTCTTATTTTTATCCACAACCTATGAATTGAGCAGATTTTTGATTTCAGCGACTTCTTTTTGAATGGTGGGGTCTTTTTCCAATAACTGTTGGATTTTTTCATGCGCATGGATCACAGTCGTATGGTCTTTTCCACCGAACTCAGCACCGATTTTAGGTAAAGAGTTGTCCGTCATTTCTCTAGAGAGGTACATCGAGATTTGTCTAGGGACAACGATCGATTTCACTCGTTTTTTCCCTTTTAAGTCCTTCAGCTGAATGTGGTAATATTTTGCAACCTCTTCCTGAATTTGGAGAATGGACAAATGATTTTGACTACCGACCGATTTTAGCGACTTCAGTGCATCAGCAGCTAAGCTTGTAGAAATATCTTCTCCATTGATCGTAGCATAAGCCTGTACACGCACCAAAGCTCCTTCAAGTTCACGAATATTGGAATCGATTTGACCAGCAATGTAGCTTAGCGTGTCATCTGGGATCTCTAAGCGTTCTGCATCTGCTTTTTTTCTGAGGATCGCAATTCGGGTTTCCAAATCAGGTGGCGTGATATCGACAGATAAGCCCCAGGCAAAGCGGGAAACCAAACGTTCCGGCAGTTTAGGAATATCATTTGGTGGTCGGTCACTTGTTAGAACGATTTGTTTATTCTCATTATAGAGATCGTTGAAGGTATGGAAAAATTCTTCCAGAGTCGCTTCCTTCTCTGCTAAAAATTGAATATCATCGACAAGCAACAAATCAACATTCCGGTATTCTTTTCTAAATTGCTCTGAATTTTTCGTTTGGATCGAGTTGATAAACTCATTCGTAAAGGTTTCACTGCTGACATACTTTACTTTAGCATCTGGTCGGTTTTGCAGCATTTGATGACCGATCGCATGCATCAAGTGAGTTTTACCTAAACCAACACCGCCATAGAAAAACAGTGGATTGTAGATGGAACCGGGATCTTCTGCAACAACTAAAGCAGCTGCGTGAGCCATTTGATTGCCCTTTCCGATAACAAATGTGTCAAAGGAATATTTAGGGTTCAACAAGGCTTTTTTGCTATGCTCAGAAATCTTTTCAGGAGCTGGAGCTTCCTTTTTTTCTTCTTGGATCATTATGGCTTCTTTTTCATCGGTCACAACAAAATGAGGCATTACTTCAGCGCCAGTTAATTTAAAACCAGTTTCAACGATTTTTGCAGCTAAGTTTTTTTCCCAATAGTCTCTATGAACGGCAGAAGGAACTTCCAACCATAATTGATTGTTTTCCAGCTTTAATGGTTGAGCTGTTTTGATCCAAGCATCAAAGCTTGGGGCAGATAAAACAGATTGGTAAGTATTCTCAAGATCTTTCCAGAAACTTTCCATATCGGGCATATAGCGACCTCCTTAAATTAAAAATGTTCAGCCGTGACTGAAAATAGACTAGTCAGCCTACTCTATCCTTTTTCAAAGATGAGCTGATCAAGTGAAATAAGTTGATATCTTATTTTCTATATAAAAGAGCAGCACAAATACAAATAGATAAGCAAATAGAATTTTATCATTTTTTTCGAACTTTTTCCACAGGCAAATTGTGAATTGTGGAAAATAAATCAACAGATGTCTAAAAAATTATCCACAGATAGAAAATAGACTGTGGATTTCTACTTGTTATTTTATTTATCCACAATACATTCTGCAAAACAAACGTGGGAATATCAGCGTTTTTGAGAAGTTATGCACAGACGGGAAATGAAATGTGTATAACTTTTAAACATCCTGTTTTTTTGTGTAAAAGTGGTGTATAAACGAAAAATAAATCAAGCGTTAGAAAAAAACTATCCACAGTCTATTCGGAAGAATCAGCATTTTGTGGATAACTTATTGTCGTACATAAGAAAAATATTCCTGAAAATTTATTGACAAATCTACCTAATACTAGGTATACTATCAAAGTATGTCTATGTATTGATGGATAGTTACAATTTCAGGAGGTGGAACAAGATGAAAAGAACATATCAACCAAACAAACGTAAACGTCAAAAAGTTCACGGTTTCCGTAAACGTATGAGCACAAAAAATGGTCGCAATGTATTAGCGAGCAGACGTCGTAAAGGTAGAAAAGTTATTTCAGCATAATATATGTTGATTTTGAATAACAAACCAAACGAACTTTAAGAACCCTTTATTATCTTCACAAAGTATATGTGAAAATAATAAAGGGTTCTTTTGTTGTTCATCACTCCACGTAGTTTCGATCGCATCAATTTCTAAGAGCTAAAGCTCTAAGAATTGAAGGACTGCGATTGGCTTCGCCAGAGCAGATGATGAACAATACTTGACGACCAAAGGGAGCGAAGTGTCCTTACTAGTGAATCACCAAACGCTTAACACTAAAACCAGCAATGAACGATATCAGCTAAATAAAAAAACATCACAATCAATTTCTAAGAGCTGAAGCTCTTAGAATCGAAGGACTGAGAATGGCTTTGCCGGAGTCAGTGATAAACAATAGCTAGCAATTTAAGGAAGCGAAGTATCCTAAATAGCTTTTTATCATTTCTTCCCCTGAATTTAGCTTCCTACTCTTTGAAAGGTCATAATTAATGAAAGAAACCAAAAAATGACATTTAAAAATAATGTTGTCGATTATAATCATCAGATATGGACATCAAAAAGCAAGACAAACATAAATCAACAAAATACTGTTTATTTTCCCCCGATATTTACAAGAAATCAAGTGAAAAAAAAGCAAATAAATGATAATATATTGAATTAGAGTCATGACATTCAAAATCTCTGGATATTTTCCTTTAAATTTGAAAAAAAATGACGGAACTATGCTATTATTGTATGTGAGTAAAAAAGAAAGAAACAAAGGGATGCAGATGAAAAAATCCTATAGAGTAAAAAAAGAAAAAGAATTTCAAGCCGTTTTTCAGCACAAACAATCCTGTGCCAATCGAAGGTTTGTTGTCTATGTTTTGGAAAAACCAGAACAAAAACATTTTCGTGTGGGAATTTCTGTCGGAAAAAAAATCGGCAACGCAGTTGTTCGAAATGCAGTCAAGCGTAAAATCCGCACGTCGATCTACCAATTAAAAGAGTCGATCGAGCCAACTTGTGATTTTATCATCATTGCCCGCCCTGGAGTGGATGCATTGACTTCTGAAGAAATCCATCGCAACATCACGCATGTATTGAAACTTGCAAAAATTTTGAAATAAGAGAGGAACAGTTTTGTGAAGAAGTATAAACGTTTATTATTGATGGCAGGTCTAATTTCCCTGATTTTTGTCTTATCTGCCTGCGGCACAGCGCCAATTAATGCTGATAGTACCGGGATTTGGGACCGCTATATTGTCTATTATTTTGCTGAAGCGATCAAGTTTTTATCCATTTCAGCAAATACAGGTATCGGGATCATCCTATTTACCTTAGTGATTCGGATCATCCTATTACCATTGATGCATTTCCAAACAAAAAGCATGCGTAAGACGCAAGAATTACAACCGAAACTAAAAGCGCTGCAAAAACAATATTCTTCAAAAGATCCGGAAACACAACGTCTATTCCGTGAAGAACAACAAAAATTATATGCAGAAAATAATGTCAATCCATACGCTGGCTGTTTACCTCTATTGATTCAAATGCCGATCATGATGGCGCTATATCAATCGATTTCTCGAGTACCAGAGTTGAAGCAAGGAAGCTTCATGTGGTTGAATTTGGGTAAACCTGACCCGTATTTGATTTTACCGATTCTAGCTGCGGTCTTCACATTTGCCAGCACATATTTGACAAGTATGAGTCAAGTTGAATCAAATGCCTCATTAAAAATCATGAGCTTTGCGATGCCAGTAATGATTTTTGTTATGGGGATGAATTTAGCCAGTGGATTATCTCTTTACTGGGTGATCTCTAACGCGTTCCAAGTAGGGCAAACATTATTGATCAATAATCCATTCAAGATCCGTAGAGAACGTGCGGAGGCTGAGCGACAAGTCAAAGAACGTGAAAGAGCATTGAAAAAAGCAATGAATCCTAAGAAAAAAAATAAGAAGAAATAAAAGGAGGGTTTCCAGGTGCCGGTTTATGAGGGAAACACAATCGAAGAAGCAACAACTAAGGGCTTACACGCACTGAATTTGACAAGAGAAGACGTAGAGATCGACGTGATCTCTGATGCCAAAAAAGGATTTTTAGGCTTTGGTAAAAAGCTTGCCCAAGTTTCGATCGAACCTACTGTCAGTGAACAAATCGCAGAAGCAGTAGAAGAAGTTGTCGAAGAGATCATTGTAACAGATGAAGAGGTAAAAGTGGAAGAAGCAGCTGAAGAGTTGCTAGCAGCTAAAGCTTCTGATTCTTCTGAACCGAAACTTTTGGAAAACCTCGAAGACGAGGAAGCAATTACTGAATTGGCCTTGTACTTAACGAATATTTCAAAAGAATTGAATGCTCCAGCATTAGTTCGTTTAGAACGTAATGAAGGGATCTTGATTTTCCATTTGGATACAGAAAAACAAGGAATCTTGATCGGTAAGCATGGGCGTGTTCTGAATGCATTACAGTACTTAGCACAAGTCTTTGTTCATCGTGTTGCTGCAAATAAATTATCCGTTGTTGTGAATGTTGGCGATTATCGTGAGAAACGCCAAGCGATTTTACAACGACTAGCAGAAAGAACTGCTGAAAAAGTCAAACAAACAGGCCGACCAGTCTTTTTAGAGCCAATGCCTGCGTTTGAACGAAAACAAATTCATTTCACACTAAGCAAAGATGATCAGATCCAAACCCATTCAGAAGGCGATGAACCTTATCGTTACTTAGTTGTGGAACCTGCAAAAAAACACTTTTAAGAAGAGCAAATGACCCTTTAAAAAAACTTTTTTTAAAGGGTCATTTATTGTTTTAAATGCTATTTTTATCAAAAAAATACATTGACAAATATTATCAAACAAAGTATATTTTAAACGAAATCATTCTTATCAACGTACAAAATACGATGATAAAGTAGTTGAAGCATTCGTGCTTCTTCCAGCCTGATTCTTTTTGGATCAGGTTTTTTTATTTGTGAAAAAATCAACCGATCGTTGTTTGTGTGAATTGGATCACTGTTCCATAAGCAAAAATCTCTACGACCCATTTTCCTTGATATTCAACATATTTTTCTTCAAAATGACAGTTGATAACGGCATCTGCCTGATACTCGAATGCGATTTCCTTTAATTGCCGGTAAACACCGCTGAACACTTCATTTGCGTTTACTTCTGATGAAAATAAATCCGTTTCGATTCGATCTGTCGCAAAAACGATATCCCGAACAATATATTTTTTATTGACGTTTCCAGTAGATAATGTGATACTGCTTAAACGGTTTTCTAACTCTTCTACGGTAAACTCATCTTTTCTTCCTTTTCTCATGATTGGAACCTCCATTCTTCTATATATTTATTTTAATAATAAAGAAGCAGAAATGCAAAATTAAAAGCAACTTTTCATAAAGAAATAATCTTGCGAAAAAAATAAAATTATGCTATCCTATGTCAAGAAATGAATAGGTATTGATGCAGTGAAAGTGCTAGATCCAACCTGAAAAAATAAGGGTGGAGTGGGCGCTTTTTTTGTAGTCTAAAATAGAAATATACATAAAATGATTTATTTTTTAGAAAGGAAGACAATCATGCAACAAATAACACTAGAATTTGATACGATCGCTGCGATTTCAACGCCTCCAGGTGAAGGAGCGATCAGTATTGTTCGTTTAAGTGGTGAAGATGCGATCACGATCGCAGATAAAGTTTATCGCTCAGGAAAGAAACAGCTATTAGATGTACAAACGCATACGATTCATTATGGTCATATCATCGATCCTAAAGATCAACATTTATTGGATGAAGTCATGGTTTCTGTGATGCGGGCGCCAAAAACCTTCACGCGGGAAGATGTTGTTGAGATCAACTGTCATGGCGGCATCGTCGTAGTCAATCAGTTACTTCAATTATTATTGAGAGAAGGTGCGCGTTTAGCTGAGCCTGGTGAATTTACTAAACGAGCGTTTTTAAATGGTCGGATGGACTTATCACAGGCGGAAGCAGTCATGGATTTGATCCGGGCGAAAAC
Organism: Enterococcus sp. 9D6_DIV0238; assembly: GCF_002174455.2. Classification (NCBI taxonomy): domain Bacteria; kingdom Bacillati; phylum Bacillota; class Bacilli; order Lactobacillales; family Enterococcaceae; genus Enterococcus; species Candidatus Enterococcus dunnyi. The sequence continues at coordinate 1,984,062 of NZ_CP147246.1, read as the reverse complement.
AGATAAAGCAATGCATGTTGCTTTGGATCAGCTGGATGGGAATTTATCGTCGTTGATCCGTTCCTTACGTCAGGAAATTTTAGAAACATTAGCTCAAGTGGAAGTAAATATTGACTATCCGGAATATGATGATGTGGAAGAGTTAACTACAAAATTATTATTAGAAAAAGCTGGTTTTGTCAAAGGTCAGATAGAAGCACTGTTAACGACAGCTAAACAAGGGAAAATCTTACGCGAAGGGCTGAGCACAGCCATTATTGGTCGGCCAAATGTTGGTAAATCTAGCTTGCTGAATCACTTATTACGTGAAGAAAAAGCGATCGTAACTGATATCGCTGGAACCACTCGAGATGTGATCGAAGAGTATGTAAACGTTCGTGGTGTTCCGTTGAAGCTGATCGATACGGCTGGTATTCGTGAAACAGAAGATATTGTGGAGCGGATAGGGGTAGAACGCAGTCGTAAAGCGTTAGCTGAATCAGATTTGATTTTACTTGTGTTGAATCAAAGTGAAGCATTGACAGAAGAAGACAAACAATTACTTGAAGCAACAGAAGGATTAAAACGAATCATCTTATTAAACAAAATGGATCTACCAGCTGTATTAGACAAAGAAGCTTTAGCGCAGCTAGTGAACGATGAAGAAATCTTGCCAGTGTCCGTCTTGTCAAATACAGGGATGGATGCTTTAGAGCTGAAAATCGCAGATTTATTCTTTGGCGGACAAACAGCAGAAAAGGACGCTACGTACGTTTCCAATACCCGTCATATCGCGTTGCTTGATCAAGCAGCAATTGCATTGGACGAAGTGATCCGCGGGATTGAAGCGGGGATGCCGGTCGACCTTGTACAAATGGATATGACCCGCTGCTGGGACTTTTTAGGTGAAATCGTCGGTGACAGTGTTCAAGATGAACTGATCACCCAATTATTCAGTCAATTTTGTTTAGGAAAATAGAGAGGAAGAGTCGATGAATCAATTTAAAGCAGAATCTTATGATGTAATCGTTGTTGGCGCAGGACATGCCGGTTCAGAAGCCGCTTTAGCATCTGCACGGATGGGGAGTAAAACCTTGCTTCTAACGATCAATTTAGATATGGTGGCATTCATGCCGTGTAATCCATCAGTCGGCGGACCAGCCAAAGGGGTGGTAGTCAGAGAAATCGATGCTCTAGGCGGCGAAATGGGCCGTAATATAGACAAAACATACATCCAAATGCGGATGCTGAACACAGGAAAAGGACCGGCCGTTCGCGCTCTGCGCGCCCAAGCGGACAAACATGCTTACGCAACAGAAATGAAGCATACGATCGAAAACACAGAGAATCTAACCTTGCGTCAAGGCATCGTGGAAAAGCTGCTCGTAGAAGATGGTATCTGTCAAGGCGTTGTGACAACAACGGGTGCAGAATATCATAGTAAAGCTGTGATCATCACTGCCGGAACTGCGTTGCGCGGTGAAATCATTATCGGCGAACTGAAGTATTCTTCTGGCCCCAATAATTCACTGCCGTCAATTGGCTTAGCGGATCATTTAAAAGAATTAGGACTAGAAATGGATCGTTTCAAAACTGGAACACCACCGCGTGTCAAAGCAAGTACGATCGATTATTCGGTCACAGAAGAACAGCCTGGCGATGAAAAGCCGAATCATTTTAGCTTTAGTACTCCTGACAGTGCTTATAACTTAGAGCAACGTTCATGCTGGTTGACGTATACAAATGAAGGAACGCATGAAATCATTCAGGCGAACTTGCATCGGGCACCGATGTTTACAGGGATCGTAGAAGGAGTAGGAGCTCGTTACTGTCCGTCGATCGAAGATAAAATCGTTCGTTTTGCTGATAAATCTCGTCACCAACTATTCTTGGAGCCAGAGGGATTGAATACAGAAGAAGTCTATGTACAAGGTTTGTCTACTTCTTTACCGGAAGATGTTCAAACAGAAATGCTGCATTCGGTTGCTGGTTTAGAAAAAGCAGAGATGATGCGAACGGGTTATGCGATCGAATATGATGTGGTCGTACCCCATCAATTACGTCCAACATTAGAAACAAAAATCATCGAAAATCTCTTTACAGCAGGACAAACCAATGGAACTAGCGGCTATGAAGAAGCCGCTGGGCAAGGCTTGATCGCCGGTATCAATGCTGCTTTAAAAGTGCAAGAAAAAGAACCGTTTGTCATGAAGCGCAGCGATGGTTATATCGGTGTAATGATCGATGATCTAGTAACTAAAGGCACCAATGAACCCTACCGATTATTGACTTCTAGAGCGGAATATCGATTGATTTTACGTCATGATAATGCTGATTTACGTTTGACGGAGCAAGGTCATGAGATTGGTTTAGTGAAAGAAAACCAATACCAAGCTTATCTTGAAAAGAAAAAAGCAGTGGAAACAGAAATTGCTCGTCTAAGTTCTGTCAGAGTGAAGCCTACAGCCGACGTACAAGCGTTTTTAGAAGCGAAAGGCTCAGTCCCACTGAAGGATGGTGTTCTAGCGAGCGACTTCTTAAAACGCCCGGAAATGAGCTATTATGAAGTGACGCAATTTATTCCTGCAGCTGAAGAAAAACTAGACGAAAAAGTGATTGAACAAGTTGAGATCCAACTAAAATACGAAGGCTATATCAAAAAAGCATTAGAAAAAGTCGATAAACTAAAACGGATGGAAGCCAAACGCATTCCAGAAAATATCGACTATGAAGCAATCAACGGCTTAGCAACAGAAGCCAAACAAAAACTGCAAAAAATCCAACCAGAAACGATAGCTCAAGCGAGCCGAATCAGTGGGGTAAACCCAGCTGATATTTCGATATTGATGGTATATATCGAACAGGGCAAGATAGCAAAAGTTAAGCCTTAGAATGCTTATATATCAATGCTTATAGCTTTTTCAATACACACCAACGTTTATTTGAATAGAGTATTGAATAGGGTTTAAAACGCCATGTATTGAGAAAATTTTTCGGCGGTTTCGTCTTGCTTAGTTTGTGTTACTTTGATGTAAATATCAGTTGTGATTTTTGTTGATTTGTGACCTAATCGTTGTGATACGTCTTTGATACTAGCACCACTTTCAAAAAGTAAAGATGCATTAGTCTTTCTAAATCATGGACTTTGATTGTTTTCATGTTAGGGAAATGGCGTTTTACTTTCTCCATGACATGATTAGGATATGACTTGTAAAGATATTGCCGATCACGATATAAAACAGAATTACTAAAGACCACGTTGTTCTCGAAATGCTTGTCTCTTATACCTAGAGAAAGTTTTTGTTGAATGATGTGGTTTTTCCATTCTTTGAGTATTTGGCATTTTTGGTTGTCGAGTTTGACAATAAAAGGGATAATATTAACTTGATTTGTTTAAAACAGAAGAATTTATGTATACTTTTTTTTCTTAATAGGTATAATTATATTATCTTAAGTAGAAGGAGTGTTAATTTATGATTAAAAAAGTGTGAAGGGTTTATTAATGTTGTTGGGAGTATTTTTCTTGTTTTCCCTATTTGGAACAAACGTTGAAGCTTCCGAGTTAAATGTTAACAATTTAGACAGTATTTCAATGGTTAGAGTTGCTAAAATGATTAATGAGAATTATGATACTTCTAGCATGACGAATGAAGAGTTAGATAATCTTACAATAAACCTTTTGAATCAAAACCTTAGTAAAAACACTAGAAGTGGAGTCGCTTCGCCAGGGAAAATACTAAATAAAAGAGAAAAAGAACTGGCTAAGAAATATCCATCAGAATCGGTAAATTGTTTCTTTTATGCAGATATTGCGAGTAATGCGGCAAGAAAAACTTTTAGTAACGCTACAACAGATGGAACAGACGGTAATGCGTTTCAACATTTTTATTGGAATATTTTAATGACCGATAGATACGGTGCTGTAGTAGCTGAGAGATGGGGAACGGCACATGAATATGGTACAAGTGGCCCATATACACAAATGGATTTAGCAAACAATGCAGCTGGAAGAAATACTTATAATGATTGTAGAAATTTTACTATTGGACTGATGGGTAGAAGACCAGTGGCTAAAGATATGGCGGATTGGACAGTGAAAATGATTTTTAATAGACGATTGTATAAATTAAATTCTGCTAGAACAGGATTGACTGCTACAACTGGTGCAGGATATACAGGAAAAGTTTATCATCAATAGGAAGGTAATAGGATGAAAATATTTAAATCTAAGCGATTTTTAGTAGGAATGGTTGGAGTATTATTATTTGGAATACTTTTTTATAAATATTTGCGCTTATTCCATGGGGAAATTTTTCCAGCCGATAATAAATTTATAGTGGAAAACCAAACGGACTATGAGATTGAAAATCTAAAGATATATCAGAGTTTGAGAGTATCTGAATCCAATTTGAAAATTTCCTCAGATGATACTCTTCTTGCTAGTTATTCTGATTTGAATAATGGAGATAAGAAAGTCCTATATTACAAAAAAGAGATACCTAGTGATGGAAACCTCGTTTTAATCTATGAAACGAAAGATGGGGAGAAAAAGTATCAATTTGGTGGTGAATATTTACCGTACGGTACACGATGGAGTAAAACGAAGTTCAATATTACCGACAAAGATAGTTTTTTTAGTAAATAAGGTTTATGGATAGCTTCTCTTTTTGGAGAGGCTATTTATGCCCGTGGTAATTGAGATTTTTTGACTAAGAAAGACTTTTTTCTTGCGATGCTTGATAGCTGAAAATGATTGTAAAAAACACCAAATATATCGAATAAGGTAAGATGACAAAAATAAAATATTGAATTAAGTAGTTAAATAAGCACAATATGTAAATAGAAAAAGTTGTTGATCGAAATGGGTAAAAATCCGTGTTCCGTGTGAAACATTTCTTAAAAACAAGCCCAGCGAGCTACTCCTCACTGGGCTTGTTTTCTTATAATTTAATTACATGAGATTTATTTCTCGTGTTTGCCTTTTCTTCTCTTCCAGAATAAAAGTGATCCGGCAGCTCCTGCCATGAAAACACCCATGCTTTGAGCAGCAGTAGAAGTCTCTGTTCCCGTATTTGGTAATTTTCTTTGAGAGCGAGTATTTGGTAAAGTAGTGGCTCCTGTACGAGCAACAGCTCTTGTTGTTGTCACAGTAGTAGTCACTGGATCCTTTGGTTTTTCTGTAGGTTTTACCAATGATAATGGTGCTGTTGGCACGGTACTTGCGATAGGTGCTTCTGCCATTTTTGGATCAGTTGGATCAGTTAAATCAATGACTTTTTCAACTGGTTTCGTTGCTTCATCAACAGTTTCTGGTGCTGTTAAATTTGGCGTAGATGGAGCAGTTACTTCAGGTGCTTTTTCCATCTCTTTAGGCTTTTCTAAAGGATCAACCTCTGTAACATCCTCTAAGTCATCTATTTCAAGTGGAGCATCAGGAGAAGTACTTTCTGTTGCTTCTTCCGTTTCCTTCTCTATATCTGTGATCGTTTCAACACCATCAATGTCTTCAACTGATTGTAGTGGTTCTGATGGTGTTTTTGTTGTTAGTTCAACCAATTCAACATCAGTAACTCCGATCAGTTCTTTTGTAGATACTGGTGTCGGTTCTTTCGAAAGATTTTCAGGTTCAGCTGCTGGTGTAACGTTCAATGGCTCAGATAATTCAGCTACAGGTTCAATCGGTGCTTCCGGCATATCAGGTACTGGAGGGATATCCGGTGCTGTGATTTCGTAGACATCTAATGGAGTTAGACTAGTTGTAATTGTTTCCATAGTAAATTCAGGAAATGCGATAACAATATCTGGATTTTGACCTGTAATAACGCCACTGTATTGTCCACTTTGTCTAAAATTAGATTTTATCCAATTATAAATAGATACTGGATATCCAGGGATCTGAGGTAGTGGTGTGTTTTGTAAACTTTTTATATTTTCTGCAGCAATAGTGGTAGTTAGAGCAATCATACTATCGATCGAGCTAGGGATAGGATCACCCCAAAAATAAATTTGTACTGAGCTATTCGTTTGTTTATTGAAGGTCTCGACAGCTTGTTTTAAGTTGGATTGTGCCTCAGCCCATGAAGCTGACACTCCTTTTAGATAATTTCCATAAGTAGTAAAGTTTTCTACTTGTTTGTTTACAGCTGTTATATAGGCTTCAACGAAAGTATTCCATTCATCTGCAGTGGTCATTTTTTGTAAATTTTCAGATGTATATTCTGGTGAAATCGGCGTGAAATCTTGCGTATTTAGCGAATTAAAAATAGGCTGCCACGTATTTGTATAATCGTCATTTTTATCGCCATCATTTCCAATGCTCCATCCAGCTGTATAAGCATCAAATGCAGTCTGATAATCGGAATAAGCTAGATAATATTGCTGATAAATTTTAGCCATCGCAACATTTTTCTCCATAACCTTTTTTGCTTCATCAATAAAATCTGTTAATTCTGTTTTAAATGCAACAGGATTATAAACAACATCCAATTTAATATCTGGCGCTATTGAACTAAGGTTATACGCATCATTTTTCGCTTGATAGTCTTCAATAATTGGCCAAGAATCCGTTAAGGCTGCTTTGAGTACTGCTCTTGCCGCATCATATCTAGCTTGCCACGTTGCTAGAGCATCTGGTATGCCAGTTAGATTATCCTGTGTGATTTGATCTGTTGGGAATGTATCAAGAACGTTATTCATTTCAGTGATCGCATCATTGATCGTTGTTTGAGCAGTGACTGCATTTTTATAGGCTTCTAATGCATCCTCATATGGTTTGGCTGCTGTTTTGAAGTCTTCTTTGGCAAGATCATATTTCTCTTTTAGTTGGTTATAGGTATTCAGAGTTTCTGTGTATTGCCCTTGAAGAGAGTCTAAATTGCCTGCTGCAGTCTTGTATGTTGCATCTGCTTTTTCCCATGCGGTATTTGCAGCTGTATATTTAGTATCCAAGACACCATATTCTGTTTTCAATGTTTCAAAAGTAGCCGCTATAGCCTCAAATTCATCTAAGGTCGCTTGATGTTCTGTCTCATGTGCCGCTTGCTTTTGCTTCAGCGTTTCAAACAATTTTGATGTTGTAGCAAAGTTTGCTGAAGTACTATCATATTGTTCTTTAACACCAACGTAATACGCCGCTAGAGCATCATACTCCTCTTTACGGTCTTGATAAGTCTGTTTTACTTCACTGATTGCGGCTTGCGCGGCATCGTAGCTTTCTTTTGCTAATGTATATTGTCCATCCACAGTATCAAATTGACCTTTTACATCTAAATAAATAGCTCTTGTATCGCTAAATTGTGTTTCTAAAGCAGTAAATTGGTCTTGAGTAGTCGCTAATGTCTTACCTAAATCAGTAAAGGTTGTTTCAACTTGTGAAAGCTCATCCTTTAAGGCTGTCAATTGAATTTTTAAGTCTTGTTGTATCAATAGTAAACGATCATATTCAGCACGAGCTTTTTCAAATGTTTGATTTGTCTCGTCATAAGAGATTAACGCTGTATTGTATTCTGTTTCGATTTTGGTATAAGCATCCAAACCACTTGTAAAGTCAGCTAAAACATCATCATAAGAAGCTTTGGCTTTTGCATATAAATCATTGACTGCTTGGGCGTCTGAAAGAGCTTTTTGATAATCTGCTTCTGTTTCAGTATAAACTTGCATGACTTGTGTGTAGCTTGTGCTGATCGTGTTATAGTCTGATTCCAGCTTTTGATAATCCGTTTTTGCTTGATCACGTTGTACAACAAGTGCATCGTATTGTTTTTTGATTGTGTCATAAGAAGTAGCAATGGTTTGATAATCAGCAGCTACTTTGTCATACGCAGTTTGGATCTCATTAAATTGAGTAGTTAGTTGATCTGACTGAGCTTTAACTGCTTGATATTTTGCATTTACGTCATTGTAAAGCGTATTATTTTCATTGAATGTTGAAAGAGCAGTCGCGTATTCAACAGAGCCTTCTTCATATTGTGTCATAAGTGCTTCAGCAGCTGTCCGTTTTTCTTCATATGAAATTAGACTAGTTGTATAATCTGCGAGTTGTCTATCATAAGCGGATTTTTGTTGATCATAGGTAGCTTTTTCCGCTTCATAATTAGCTGTTTTTTGATCATAGATCAGTTTCTCTGCTTCATAAGCGCTTCTTTCAGTTTCATATTGAGTTGCTAGAGTAGCTAATTGATCAGATAAAGTATTGTAACTTGTCAAAGCAGTTTCATATGCTTGCTTTGTCGTATTATAGTTCTCTTTGATCGCATCATAAGACGCCAGCTTACTTTCATAATTAGCAATAGCTGTGTTAAGTTCTGCTGAACGTGTTTCATACGTTTCTTTTTCTGTTAAATAATTTTCTTTTGCTGTATTGTAGTTATTTAATAGTAGATTGTAATCACTGAGAGCTTGATCGTAGGTAGCTTTTACACTAGTGTATGCTGTTCTAGCTGTTTCCAACTCAGCTTTCAATGTGTCATAAGATTTAGCAGCAGTATTGAAAGCAGCAGCATTCAAATTATAAGCATTTTTTGTTGTTGTGTATGTGCTCAATACTTTTTCATAATTGTCTTTTTGTGTATTATAATCTGCGAGTTGAGATGTGTAGGCCTTTTTGGCTTCATTGTACGCTACTTGAATTTCTTCATAAGCAAGTGCAGCTTTTTCATAATCTAGTCGTTTTGCTTCATAGTCTTCACGAACTAGTTCATAAACTGCTCTTTTACCCTCAGCATCAGCATTTAGTTCTTCGTAGCTTGCCAAAGCAGTTAGATAGTCATCCTGCATAGTTGTAAATTGTTCTTTCGTTGACTCATAATCTGCTTTTTCTTTTTCGTAAGCAAGTCTGATACCTTCATATTTGTCGGCTTGCTGTTCAAATTCCGTCTTATTTGCTTCATAATTGGCTCTATTTTTTTCATATGCTTTTTTTGTTTCTTCAAATACCAACAACTTATCTTCGTAAGGTTTTTTCAGATTGTCCAGATCTGTTTTTAGGTCAGTCGCTTCAGTATATGCATCATCTGCGGCTTTCTTTGCATCATTATACTCGCTTAGCGCAAGGTCATAATTGTTTTTTACGGTTTGATAATCCGTTTTTGCTTTTTCATAGTCCTGCAATGTAGTTATATAATCTCGTTGTAATGCTGACTGTGTCGATTGGCTGACCTGATCAATTGTCGTAGCCAGTGTTTGCACAGGTGTTGATGCACCAATAAGTAATGTACTTGAGTACAATAAAAACTTAAAGGTTCCCTTTCTCCATGAATAATTCATTAAATCTTACCTTCCTTTTACTATTTTTCATTTTTCACTGCATGATTATGCAGTAAAGCAATACCCTCGTTAAGCCATTTATATTTGCATAAATGTAATTATACAATAATGCTAAGTAAGTTATTTATCATGTTTTTCTTTGAATTTATAATTTTTTGAGAGGTAACAGGAACATTCATTTTATTAATAACAGTTAGTTTTATTATTTAGAAATTTAAAAAAAGTGTAGATGTTTTTTTTTTAAATAAAGTCATTATGTTAGTGGGATTTTTTTGTTTTCCGAACATCCAACTACTTATTTAAAACTAATCAAAATATAACGTTGATATAAAAATATTATTTATAAATAAAATCTATTTTTCATGTAAATATAGCTAAAAAATCAATACCTTTAGAATATGTTGGGTAAAAAAATATTCAATAAATGACAAACTTTAAGTAGGGAATTGAAGTTTATGGACTGGAGGATCGGTGAAAAATAGGCTAAGCGTTGAACATTAAAAGCATTTGATCTATGTCAGCTTGCATGCTAATTTTTGTTTCATGTGAAACATTTTAGTTGCAGGAAAATAGGATTTTACTGTTATGTAATCAAGCTGGGAGAAAGCTAACAGAAAGTAGACAGTCGAAGAGGGAGTAAAACGAGTAAACTAAGTAAGAAATCAAGAATTATGAAGATAACGGATAGAAAAGGAGTTGAAGCTAATGACCAAGCTTGAAAAAATGATTCAATGGATGTCTGAACGTCAAGGAAAAGTTTCATATTCAATGACAGCAAGGTTAGGACCAAATAGTTATGATTGTTCTAGTGCAGTCTATTTTTCTTTAATTGCTGGAGGATTTTTAGCTAGTGGAACAATGGGGAATACAGATACACTTTTTTCTCATTTAGAAAAAGCAGGCTGGACAATGGTACAAGCGGATAGTACAGGTAATTACCCTGCGAAACGAGGAGATATATTCATTTGGGGAAATCGAGGTGCTTCTGGCGGTGCAGCTGGACATACTGGTATATTTGTTGATGATTTGGATTCGATCATTCATTGCAATTATGGATATAATGGTATCACAGTAAATAATCATGATACGATCTGGTATCTGAATGGCTGCCCGGAAATGACTATTTATCGGTATAGTCAAGGAGGCAGTTCTCAGCCAATTCCAGCTATCCCAGCACCAAAACCAACACCGCAGCAAGGAGAGGGAAAATTACTCGTAAAGTCCGGTACCTTTTATCCAGACAGACGCTTAGCAGTGAGTAAAGACACCGATCCTGATGATGTTGTGAGTCCAGCACTTGCCTATTATTTACCCGGATCACCGATCCACTATGATCGATATACACATAGTAATGGCTATGTCTGGATCAGTTATTTAGATCGTGGAGGTAATCGACGGTATATTGCTGTCGGTCCGGATGATGGTCGAATCGATACTACATGGGGGAAAGGATTTTTCAATTAAGTTGAAGGGCATCCTTTGCTCTAAGTGATATTTTAAACAGGTAACTGGATAAAAACGAACTAATCACCACATTTTTGAGGAATTTCAGACTTTATCCTCATAATCGTAAAAAATAAACCATTTTTTGAACACAAAATCGTCATAATTTGGCGTTATTATATATTCATACCAAACAAACAACCCTAACAAAACACTTTTTCATTTTTTAACTCCTTTTGCCCGCTCTCCCCCAAAGAGCGGGTTTCTTTTTGTTGTTCATAGATAACACTGATAAACTCCTCAATAACGCTAACTTAAAAATACTCCAAAGAAAAAAATTGATGTTCATTTTTCGAAAGAACGTTTCATAAAATAGCAGTAAACTATTCCTATAAGATGAAGGGGGTATTTACTCACATGAAAACAAAGGTTGAACAATTTCGAGACGCACATAAGAAAGACAAGCCACTGATTTTGCTAAATATTTGGAATGTAGAAAGTGCAAAGGTATTAAGCGAGGTAGGAATCAAGTTGCTTCCGACGGGTAGCTACGCGATATCGGATTTTTATGGTTATCAAGATGGCGAAAATATTCCATTAACTGAGCTTTTAAGTTATGTGAGCAAAATGGATACAAAAAATAATGTTGTTACAGTAGATATTGAATCTGGATATGGAACTAGTCTAACTGATTTGAATTCTACGATTGAGCAAGTTGTTGCAAGTGGAGCAATCGGCATCAATATTGAAGATAAAATACCAAATAAGACGTCTCTATTTTCTGTAAAAACCCAGAAAGACCGGTTATTATCGATCAAAAACAAACTTATTGAGATGAATAAGGATCTATTCATCAATGTTCGAACAGATATGTATTTTGTAGGTGATATCATTCAAAACAATCAGGATGAACAGCTATTGAAACAAACGATCGAACGGATCAACAGCTATGAAAAAACTGGAATTGATGGTATTTTTATACCAGGTTTAAAAAATAAAGAACATATCAAAAGAATCGTACAAGAAACAAGGCTACCGATCAATTTAATGCTGGATATTCAAGCGGATAGGTTAGAAGATTATCTTGATTTAGGCATTTCAAGAATCAGTTACGGTCCATCACTATATTTTCTTTATAATGAGCATTCAAAGGATAGTTTAGTTGATTTTTATAGATCACTGTTAAAAGAGTTTATTCCTTATGAAGAACAAGGAAAAATCGAGTTGTTTAGACAAGGATAGAAAGGAGACGCCAAAATGATCAGCGAAAAGGAACAAAAACGCTACTATAAAGCCTTATTAGCGAAGGACTCTACATATGATGGGATTTTCTTTGTCGGGATCAAAACGACGGGTATTTTTTGCCATGCGACCTGTCCAGCCAGAAAACCGAAATATGAAAACTGTACCTTCTATGAAACGGCAGAAGAAGCATTGCTTTCGGGGTTCCGTCCGTGCAAACGTTGTAAACCACTGTCCTTTCCAAGAGAGATCCCGCCGTTAGTGCAGAAAATGGTCGAGCTGGTCGAGGAAAATCCGGAAAAACGCTGGAAAGATCAAGACTTTGCCGATTTGGGGATTCACTCAATGACGGCTAGAAGGCAATTTAAAAAGGTTTACGGTATGACGTTTGTTCAATATGCACGTTCAAGAAGGATGGGGATCGCATTGAAATCGATCAAAGAAGGGGAAAAAACAATCGATACACAACTAGATATGGGGTATGATTCGCCGAGTGGCTTTTATGATGCATTTTCAAAAATCATGGGCAGCAATCCAAAAAAATCAAAAGAAATCAAAAGCTTATCTGCAGATTGGATCGATACGATTTTAGGACCAATGATGAGCATTGCAGATGATGACTATTTATATTTATTGGAATTTGTTGACCGTCGCGGTCTAGAAAGAGAAATTGAGCGGCTACGGAATCGAATGAATGCATCGATCGTTCCTGGAAAAACGAAAATCAGTGAGCAGATCAAGGAAGAATTAGCGCTCTATTTCGATAAGCAGCTGGATGAATTTAAGACGCCCTATTTATGCATAGGTTCTGATTTTCAAAAGAGTGTTTGGCAAGCTTTGACCGAAATCGAGCGTGGTAAAACGTCATCGTATAAAGAGCTGGCTAACGCCATCGGCAATCCAAACGGCATGCGTGCGGTAGGAAATGCGAATGGTGCGAATCAACTGGCGATCATCATTCCTTGCCATCGAGTGATCCAGACAGATGGCAGCTTAGGCGGCTATGGCGGCGGGATCGAACGAAAAAAATGGTTGTTGAAGCATGAAAAAGAATATAGTGACTAAAAAAAGAGTATTGCTCACTGAAAAAAAGTGAAGCAGTACTCTTTTTTTATTACCAACCGCCGGAAAATCCTCCTCCGCCAGATGAACCGCCACCACCAGAAGAACTTGAACCTCCGCTGCTACTGCCGGAAGAGCCTCCGGAACTGCTGCTTCGATAGCTGGAAATGGTAAAGCTTTGCAGTGTATGATAGTTTGAGAAGCCTAATCCAGGAGATTTTCCTAAAAATAGACAAGCATCTAAATCTTTTATGGCTTTAGGGTAGTAGCTCGATTCGATTTTTTTGAAATCACGCTCCCCCTTTTTAAAAGCTGAAGGCAATTCTTTCTCAAACCCATCTGCATTTTTCATGAAATTCTCTGCGCTAGTATCTTGATCTTTCAATAAGTGATAGGAAATCAATAAAATCAGTAACCGTTCTTTTTGCTTCGTATAGTCTGTTTTTGAAATACGCTGTTGTACATAAGTTTGAACGATCGCTCTTGTTTCCTTAAAAGCAACGCGTGCTTGAACGATTTTTTGCAACGTAGTCAAGTAATCTTCATTTGATCGTTTTAATTGCTCAAGTAATGCTGTCTGAGCTTGCGGCAGCTTTTGAGGATCGGTAAGAAAATCATCTAACTGTTGATAAAACGCGTCATAATAAGGCTCACTGATCTTTAAACAGCACTCATAATAGGTCAGCTGATTTGCTGTAGTTAAGTGATTCGTTCTATATTTACCGATTTCTATTGCATAGTCGATAACGGTACTTTTAAAATAGATTCGTGCTAAATAACGCTGCAAGGGTTTATATTTTCCGAAATAGGCAAATAATAGGACGTTAAAAGAAGCTTCTTCCTTTATTAACGCCAGCAGTGATTTTTCAATCAATGACGCTTTGCCGATATGATTCACTTTTGTATGGCGGATCGGATCAAACAGCCTTTTTTTGGTTAGGCGCGTATATAAAGCACTTCGTAAAAAGGAAAAGCCAATGATGCTTCCAATGGCGAGCACCACTAAAAAGACGAAATGATCCATAATAAAACCGAGAACGATCTCAAAATAATAAACAAAATTCTTTTTCGGCGCTATAGCTTGGTAGGTATAAGAATCATCCTTTTCAGTCTGATCAAGTTCTGCAACTTCTTTTTTCGATGCATCATAATTGCCATAACGACTGTTGATCGTACCGATGATGTTCGTGCTGATAATACTTAGCCCCTGATTATAGTCTTCTTCGCGAAATAATTGCTCCACACTGGCAGGGACGATCGCACGCTTCATACTATCCGTAATGACATCTTCTACGCCATAACCGACCTCCAAGCGGTATTTTCGATCCTGTACAGCGATCACAAATAAAAAGCCATTATCCAGCTCCTTGTCACCGATGCCTAATTTTTGAAACGTTTTATTCGCATAAGATTCGATCGTTTCATTTCGCGGCAGCTTTTGGATCGTTTGTAAAACGAATTGCGGACTGCCAGGCAGCTGTTTAAATGTTTCCTCATTCGCTCGGATGATCTGTTCTTTGGTTTGCTGACTCAATAGGTTTGCCTGATCGTCCACAAAAAAGCTTTCGGCAGAAGAAACAGCTGGCTGCCAGAAGAAGAAAAGAGCAAGACCTGTGAAAATCAGAAGCCTTTTTAAGGCAACGTTTGATCTGATTGTGTGTGTGTTGTTCATAGGATTTCCTCGTGTATTATTTGATTTGTTTTTCTTTCTTAATACATATATTACCATATCATTTTTTTGATTGAGTACAAATCCAAAAAAATTCAGGAAATAGGGCGTGTCTATGCCTCTTTATTCATACACTCTATTGATTATTTTCGTTTAGTATCAATGCGGCTATTTTGACATAAAATTATTTCATATCATAACTATTAACGGACAATTTTAATCATTTTTCATAAAAATTTGTGCTACTATTATGGAAAAGGAAGTGATTATTTGATCTGTGCATTAGATAATTTAAGCTCAAAAGAATTAAAACTGATAAAAGAGCATGCAGTAGAACGTATCTTTAGTGAAAATGAAACAATTTTTGACATTGGTGACAAACCAGAATTTTTGTATCTTTTATTAAAAGGGGAGGTGTATATCTGCGATACTTCGGTAGAAGGGCACCGTACAATTGTCACGATCATTTCAGAAATCAATGATTGTTTTGGAGAAGTCTATTTATATAATGAAATGCCATATACATATTACGCAGTCGCTACGAAAGAAGCAAAAATCATGTGTATCTCCAAACAATATCTGATACAGTTTCCACAATTTTCATATAACATGAATAAAATATTAGCGAGCAAAGCATTTAAACTTTCACAAAAGCTACAACTATTGTTGAAAGATAGCTTACAGGATAAAATTTTAGAATATCTGGAGAAGCATCAAAGTGTCGAATTAAAACGTTATGAGTTAGCTGACTATTTAGGTGTCAGTCGACCTGCACTGTCAAAGGCAATTTATCAAATGGTAGACAAAGAGCTGATTGAAATTGGGGAACATGGAAAATTAATCTTAAAACGGTAATCTAGATTACCGTTTTTTGTTGTTTTAAAGCCTATTATAAATCTAAAAAGGAGTGTACATATGGAGAACATGTTCTGTTTTCAATGTCAGGAAACGTTCAATAACACAGGATGCATCAAACAAGGAGTATGTGGAAAGAGCCCAGAAGTGTCCAATTTACAAGACGGGCTGGTAAGAGCAAGCCAATACGCATCTGACAACCCAACGCATGCAATGCAAATACAAGTGATAGAAAATTTATTTATGACCATCACGAATGCTAACTTTTCAAAACAAGATATCGAAAAAGCTATTTCAAAAACCTATACTGGAAAGCCAGTTGCTACTTTGGTGCAAGAAGGAAGTTTTCAATATTCAGAAAGTGAAGATCTACGTTCATTAAGAGCTCTTGTCCTATTTGGGCTGAAGGGAATGAGTGCATACTTGCATCATGCATACGTATTAGGCTTTGAAGATCAGGCGATTTTTGATTTTCTAACGAATACGTTATATGAAATACTAGAACAAAAAACGATGGAAGAATATTTAGTGCTTATCGATCAAGTAGGCGAATTTGGTGTCAAAGCGATGACGCTATTAGATCATGCTAATACAAAAACATATGGTCACCCTCACATAACAGAAGTAGAGCTGGGCGTGGGCGATCGTCCTGGTATTTTAGTCTCTGGTCATGATCTACATGATTTAGAAGAACTGCTGGATCAAAGTGAAGGGAAAGGCATCGATATCTATACACATAGTGAGATGCTGCCTGCTCATTACTACCCTAAATTTCAAGCATACGAGCATTTTAAAGGAAACTATGGAGGTGCTTGGTGGAAGCAAAGAGAGGAATTTGACAGCTTCAATGGTCCGATTTTAATGACAACGAATTGTATTGTACCTGTTAAAGCTGCGTATAAAAATCGTATTTATACAACCGGAATCGTTGGCTATGATGGTATACAACACATTGATTCTGTAGAAGGAAAAAAGGATTTTTCGGCTATGATCGACCAAGCATTGACCTGTGCAAAGCCTGTTGAAATTGAAACAGGAAGTATCATAGGCGGCTTTGCTCATAACCAAGTATTTACGTTGAAAGATCAAATTGTTGCTGCCGTAAAAGCAGGTAAAATTAAAAAATTTGTTGTCATGGCAGGCTGTGATGGCCGTCAAAGCAAGCGTTCATACTACACAGAATTTGCAGAAGAGTTACCAAAAGATACGGTCATTTTGACAGCTGGTTGTGCAAAATATCGCTACATCAAATTAGGATTAGGAGATATCGATGGTATCCCTAGGGTATTAGATGCAGGACAATGTAATGACGCCTATTCTTTAGCACTGATTGCATTAAAATTACAGGAAGTGTTTGAATTAGCAAATATCAACGATTTGCCTATTGTATATAATATTGCTTGGTATGAACAAAAAGCGGTCATTGTTCTGCTAGCTCTTCTACATCTGGGGATCAAAAATATCCACTTAGGTCCTACCTTGCCAGGATATATGACAGAAACAGTTATTGATTACTTAGTGGATACTTTTGATCTGGCGCCTATGACGAATGTGAGTGATGATTTAGAAATATTTGGTTTAGAAGCTTGATAGGTGTGTTTTTAGTATAGATAAGGAATCACTAAGACATAGTTAAGAAAAGAGATAGGAATAGGGACAGCGACTTTAGCAAAGTTTCAGCAAATGAAAAAGTGTCGATGGATGTCATTGAGAGGATTTGTATGGCTCTTGATTGTCACCCAGGGGATATTATGGAGTTTGTTTCGGTGGAATAAAGATACAGCTACTTCAATGTGATTGTTGAATCAAATTGTAACTTCTATTTACAATATTTAATTAGTTCATAAATAAAACAGAAATGGTATACTAACCCAAGTAAAATCTAGTTAGTATACCATTTTCTTTTCCAGTAATTTTATATTTATAAAGTAAGGTGTGAATTAATAAGCTAAGTCTTCTTTATCTAAAATACCAGAATCCTGATTCAACTTGAAATTGAATCTATTTCTACCATATTTATCTTCTTGGTTTTTATTTCCTTCACACACAATTGCGATATAATCAGGGAATTCTTGAAAATATAACATTTCAAAATCAATCGGTTTTTGTAAATATTTTGCCCATCTAATCTTCATTGAGGTTATCCACCTTTTCCCCGTTTATTTCTAGATCAGTAGTTTTAAAAGTTATATCAGGCCCTTTATTTTCCATTAACAAGTCGGCTGAATCTAAAGGAGCATCGCCAGATAATGATAATGTTAAGAAATTTTTAGGAGACAGTTCGGCAAAATCATCACCTTCCAAAGTAAGTACTGTTGGAGAGACATCCCCGATGTTTTTAAAATTTGTAGTAACAGTTAGACGTAATTTCTTTATTGTTATATCTGATGTATTCACTATAAAGGTTCCTAATGTGTACATCTCATCTTCTGGAGAATAATGTAATGCGTATAGTAGAATATTTATTTTTTTTGAAAAATCTATATCACCTTGTTTTTTTTGAAAATTAGCTTCAAAAAAATTGTTTTCTATGAATATTTGTTCTTCCTCTTTTTTTTGATTGTTTGTTAATAATAGTTTATACTCTCCAATTTGGTATCCATGATCTATAGCCTCTTTTTGTTTGGTTGTTAGTTGTGAGCTTTCTGTGGGTGTACTACTAGACAAAGCAGTCTTGTTGTTAGTACCTGAACAACCAGTAAAGACAATAGAAACAGACATCAGTATAAACGTATTTTTTATACTTTTTTTCAAAAAATTCATTTGCGTATTCCCCTTTATAAATTCTAGCATATATTAGTCAAATAAAATTGTTAATTTGCTATAAATCAGTATCAAGATCTATTAAATCAATTTTTTTCCAAATATACCAATCCTTCCTATTAGTCCAGGTGTTTTTATTGATATGCCATCAGATGCTAGATTAGTTTTAATTTTAGTTGTATTCACTAATTGTCGGTATCAGTTTTTTTACCATTAATTTCTAATAACTCAATATGAATTTTCAAGTCCGTACTTTTTATTTCTGTTAGTTGTTTTATATATTTTTCACTCACACTAAATGTTAAAGTAAATGCTACAAATTCATCTTGTTTTAGTGTTGTAAACTCTTTCTCAGAAAAATACGTATCAAGATTATCTTTACTTTTAATATTCTGAAATTCTGGTGTACCTATCAAGCGAATAGACTTAATAGTTTCTAAACTATTATTGACCAGAAAGTAGTTAATGATAAGTTTTTCGTTTATGTCATCATAATTGGCTAACGTTGGAAGTAGATTTATTTTTTTTGAAGTATCTATATTTTGTTCTACCTCTTCAAAGTTATTCTTGATAGTCACATCAATATCTGAAAAAGTTTCTGATAAAATTTTACTATCATCTTTTTGAATTCCAAGTAACTTAAAACGATAATTTCCTATTTGATAACCATTTCTGATAATATTTTGTTCACTCTTGGATAGTGGCACTTCAGCAGTATTATTTGTAGTGAGAGCGTCATTATTTACAGATATACTGCTACAAGCAGTTGAAAAGATAAGTAACGTTGCTATACTTATCGTAAAAAATATTTTCTTCAAAATAATTCCCTCTTTTAAGTTTTCTATTCATTAATTCAGATGCTAATAGTATTTATTGTATAAACTTCTTAATCCAATAACATTAGAAAAGAAGTTTCATTAATATTTATATTAGACAAGTAGAAATGTATGCATTAAATTATGCCAAATTTAATTTTAACATAATATGAGAATAATAATGATAGAATTAAACAAAAGAGTAAAAAGTACTACGAAATAGTAATTTTTTACTCTGTGATTAGCTACGTATTAAATTTTTTCTTTCTGCCTTAATTCGTTAATTTGTTTCTGTATCTTTGGTAGTGTTTGTGAGAAGTCGTTATGAAATGAAGAAAAAATTTGTGAACAAGCATAATAATCACTTGCGATCTTTTTCTTATTGACTGGTCGTTGTTTGTCACTAAAAAAGTCATTTAGTAGATTGAGTGCATTTTGCCAAGAGTTGAGTTGTTCTAAAAGATCGTGTAGTGAGTAAATATCTTGATGGCTGATACTCTTGATTGGTTGGTTTTTGTTGTTTTTTAGATTTACTGATTGTATTTTATTCATTGTGATTCTCCTTTAAATTTTTTGGAGAATTTCTTAAATGTATGATATACTCAACTTGTCTGGGGTAGAGTTTTTATTTAAGAAATTCATTTCTTGTTTATTAAAGCTCTGCTTCTTTTTGTTTGATCTCAGACCTCCTTTTGTTCGATAAAAAGAATTTAATATTCGCTTTAATGAATATATAGTATCGTAAATAGAATGTTTAGTCAATACTTTTATTCTGCTTCAGGAATTATTTGTTCGTATAAACGAATATTTTGTATTGACTATGGAATGTCAACAATCTATACTAAGGTCATAATTAATAGGAGGTTAGGCACATGCCAATTATATATAATCGTTTATGGAAATTATTGATCGATAAAGGAATGACTAAGACACAATTAAGAAAAGAGATAGGGATAGGAACAGCGACTCTGGCAAAACTTTCAGCTAATGAAAAAGTGTCGATGGATGTTATTGAGAGGATTTGTGTGGCTCTTGATTGTCAGCCGGGGGATATTATGGAGTTTGTTTCTGAAATAAATGATTATTAGAAATCCTATTAAAAATTTTTTTGTATATATTTTTAGAAAAGTAATAAATAGTCCGATAGGCTACATTTGTTATAATGTAACTTATCGGACTATTTATATATAATATATACATTTACTTAACTAGTCTTTATTTTTTATAAAAAGGTGTTTTATTCTTAGTTATTTTTTTACTAAACTCACTATTCCATGATATTAAATCTAACAATTCGTCTTTTTTTATGTGTTTACTGGCTTCATTTCCTATTGATTGAAAAAGTTTATCATTATAGTTTTCCGCTTTAATAACTAATAAAAGGCTTTTTTCTGTACGTTTAACTTGTTGGAAAATGTATACTTCGTTAATTGATTCTACATTTTTAAAGTATTTTATTAATGAGTTTACCATTTTTGATGGGTATTCTTTTGGTTCTCCAATTATTACCTCGTTATTGTTTGAAGAGTTTAATTTTTCTATCAAGTCTGCGTTCAGAAGAATGTTCTGTTGGTCTGGGTTTATAGCTATCCCAGTGCATTCTAATTTCGCATATAGGTTGCACCATTGTTCAAAAGATATAGGTGTTGGATGAACATTATTGTCTTTACTGAATAAGGTTAATAAGTCTATTGTTGTAAAAAGTGGTAAAAATATTTCATTTTTTTCATTTTTTATTTGAAGAAAACTAATTTTTGAACTATTTCCCCTAGAAGTATTTTCAAAAATAGCACAGTATAGATTTGTTTTTTTTAGTTCTTCAAAAAATTTTTTTTTAATTTCTAAAGTAGCTTGCTCTGATTTGATTAATTCCATATACTTCAAGATATTCTTATTTTCTGATTCAGTCATAGTTAAGTCCTTTTTCTCATTAATTTATTGTACGTATCTTTAAAATTCAATAATCTAATTCCTAACTCATCTGAATAATCCCAAGTATCTGCTATGAAGTGAGGATAAGAAGCTATAATTTTTTTAGTTTCTTGATTTTCGATAGAATTAATCATTGAGCTAATTTCTGAGTAAATTAGTTCTAATTGTTTTTTCTGAACGGCATCAGATATATTAAGTCTTTGGTCTAATTCATTTAACAACCTCTTGCCTTCATTTTTTAGTCTTACTTGATCTGCACTAAATTGTCTAGATTCGGAATATACCATTGTTTTGCTCCCCCTATAAATCGTGCTCCTTCTTCGAACTGTGGACCTACAGTACCAGCTATAAATTGTGTTCCTTCTTTTACTTGGAATTGAGCAATGCCTTCCATTGAATTCCAATTTGCTGGTAATGCTAAATTTTCTCTATTAATAGCATCAGTAAATGTTTCAAATAGATAACGACCTTTTGGTTGAGCTCCTCCACCATAGAATCTTAACCCATAAGTGTCTGGTCCTGCTGTTTCTAATGTTATAGTTCCAGGCTTAAAGGAATCTAAAACCTGTTTTCTAAATTCTCTTGGGACATTATTTTCTTTCAAATAAGCTGACGCTTCTTTGACTCCCGCATAAGGATCAGGCATCTCATTTAGAAGTGCTTGTGCAGTTTGAAGATTCTTAGCTTGGGTCATAATATTTTTGTAATTACTTCTACCACTATTCTGCATCATCTTAACAACATGTTCCATTTTCGAAGATGATGAACCAGTTACCATGTTGATGTTATTACTAAATGAGCGTAGACCTCTCACGCCACCAAACACACCTAGAGCTCCAGCGCCAAATCGGAACAAACGCTCACCAGTGTCAAGTTCACGCCCACTTAATAAATCCTTCCCAACTGCGGCATTAAGCATTTCATAGCCACCAAATGCGGCGCCTAAAACCATACCTGCTGGTGGAAAAACGAATCCAACGATTACTGTCGTTGCCAAAGCAGCCATATTGAACCAAAATTCTTTTTTCTTCTGTCCATCGGATATTGATTCATACTCAAATGCCCCAGAGTAAAGAGCAGCTTTTTGGTAGTCCGCGTAAGATAGGTCTTTTGCACCCGGATTGTTTTTTAAATAGTTTTCCCACTCATCAACCATTGCTTTACCAACGGGATTATCGCCATTTAAAATGTCTTCAAGGTTTATTTTATCCTTTTTGACTTCGTACGTCATGTTAGTGCCCATTGCGTAGGCAGTTCTGGTTTCTTTGATTCCTAATGTATTAGAGACAGAGTACTCTGTGATGTCTAAATCTCTTACAGCCACCACATAGGCATCCATTTTTTCATAAAAGGGATCATCGATTTCACTCGCTAAGATGTTATTTACTTTGCCTGTGAAGTCTTTTAAGACTTTTAGTTTTTCACCAATTTCCTGATATTGACTGCTACGATCAGTGTGACTAAAACTGATAATACCATCTTCATCATAAGTTGAGATATTATCTTCTGCTTTTTCTAAATTTTTAGAAACATCTTTTAGTTCTTCATGGACACCTTTGCCCCAACCTGAACCAATTAAATTTCCTAAATCACGCCCCATTTTTTCCCAACTACTTTGAGTATACTTTACATCTGCCATCATTTCACCTCTTTTTTACTTATTTTTGAGCGGCTTGTATCCCATTAGAAATGTTTTTATCTGCTTCGCTCATTTGTTGCCAAGTCAAGGCTGTTATTTGTAACAGGCGGCCATAATGTTCAGCTACAGAAGCATATTTTTGAGGAATATCTTTTAATTTGCTTACCGCATTTTTGGCTTGTCCTTCTTTATAAAAATTTAGATTTCCTATTTTTTGTGCTTCTTTACAGGCTTCCTCAATAGTTTGAAGAATGTCCATTAAATCTGTGCCAAAATCTTCAATTTCACTAATATCTATATCTATTTTTTCTGCCATAACAATCCCTCTTTTATTTTTCTTCAGTTTCTTGCGGATAAGGAATTTCTAAACTATCAAAAAGTTCCTTCATTAACCAGTATTGACTTACTCGATAATAGGTTTCTTCTTCAACGTTCACTGTGCAAAGCTTATCTTCTTCCATGAAGTAGAGCCATTGTGCAAATTCAGTATCTGTTTGAACTGTTTCAGTATCAAAAACCGCAAGAGAAAGAACATTTTCTTCAATTTCTTCTTCTAGAATAGATCTTCTTTCCCGATTTCTTAATTTTTTCAATGTAAATTCTTTTTCATCGGCTAATGGCTCACGTTGGACGATTGCTACTGAATCGAATAAGTCTTTTAAAACAAGAACTTTGTCTATTACTTTTATTTGGTAATACGATTGATTTTCAATTTCTGTAAGTACAATGAGCTCATCCGGCTCACTTTCGCTAAAGGCAATCATTAAGTTGTTTATTTGCACATATTTTCTGGAAGTTGCATATTCTTGTATAGCTTTTATAGCGAAGAAGCCACCATCAGAAATGTGGCCTTCTTCGTTTAAAATCCCTTTTTCTTGTATAGCTTCTTTGGCTGTGTCTAAATAATGTGGGTCAGTGATTGCATGTACACTTTTGTCTGGTAATCCAAAGATAGTATCATTTCCTGTAGCTTCAGCCATCAAGTATAATTCGTATAAGTGAAATACATCATTTCTTGTTCCTTTTACTTCTGTCATCATAAGCTTTTCACCTTCGATACTTCTGCATGACTCTCATAGCCAGAAATCCCTGTTGGAATTTTTTTCAAAGCTTCAGTTTGTTTTTTACTCGCTTTGTGCATGTCAGAGTGATATTTTTGGACAATACTTAGGTAAGCTACAAAAGAATCTTTTGCTTCACCATCCCAATTGGAGCCTTGAACTTTACTTAATAAGCTTTTTGCTTTGGCATTAGAATCTCCTAGTAAACGGGTTAAGGTCGTAGCAGAGCTTATAGCAGTATTTACTTCGCTTTCAGTGATATCTAATTTTGATAATCCCATTGATTAAGCACGCTCCCTTTCTTTCTTAGCCTTTTCAGCCTTTTCTTTTGCTTCCCGTATTTTTGCTTCTCTAGCTATACGTTCTTGTTCTATTTCTTGATTTACTTTATTGATATAATAATTTTTTCGTGTTTCTGCTTGATTTTTTGCGGTTGTGAGACTAACACTTTTTGCCTCTTCCTGACTAATATACTTACTTAATTTTTCAGTTAGTTCTTCTCTCTTAGGATCAAAGTGATTAGAGGGGATCTTAGAGTTAGAAAAGTTTGAGACAGTTCCTTTGTAAGCAGAGAAAATCTCTTTGGCATTTTTCATATGCTTATCATGGTCACGGATTCTCTTTTCTAGCTTGTCACATAAATGTTCATATTGATTAGCTTTTCTTTCACTTTCTCTTGTTACAAACCAATACATACAGTTACTCCTTTCGTTTCTTTATCTTCCCAATGATACTTTTATTTTTTCAGCGAAATCATTTTCTACAAAGTATCCTTCTGTATCATCAAGTTGTGGTTCGCGATAACCTAAGTTAGATGCTTTTAATAAGTTTTGATCAGCCACTTTTCCTAGAACAATTCCTTTATTAATTGTTTTTAGTAATTTACTAGCATCATCATATCCTGAAATTCCATTAAATAATGAACCGAATAGAAGATAGATTCCCATTTTAGGTCCATCTTGCAATAATTTTACAAATGCTACTTCCATTTCTCTAGGCATATCTGTTAGCACATAAGGAATATTTGGCATTACTAAAATGAATGGGGTGATTTTTGTTAAATATTCCTTCATATTGGCAACTTCACCATCTTCTTTCATATCTTCAAAATCGTCTTCTCGATCCTCCATAAGTTCAATAAGTTTTTGGAAGATTTCAGGATACTCTGAATGATTTGAGCTATAATGAGTTGCTCCGCCACGATAATTAGCAAAGTTTTCTTCTTGGTCATCAAAAATAGCGTATTGATAATGACCAGAATCAACAATAAAGTTCTGAATACTTGTTAAGCAATAAAGTAAACGTTCTGGTTTAGGTGCAAAAACAGCTAATTGATTCAAGCTAGGGATAGATTTTGCAACAGGTTCAACAGCTTCAAATTCTAAACCGAGTGGAATTTGTTTGTGTTCTAGTAATTCTTGAACTTGTTTTCTTTGTCTAAACTCTTCAAAATACAAGACTTCCGGTACCATCGGAATCGGTTCTGGTCTTGCCCCAGTCCAATGTTCATCCATCTGCGCCACTTCTTCTTGGATCGCTTCAATTATTTGAAGTGTATCTTCACCCTCAGCTGGAAGAGCAGTTTGGAACAACTCAGGTTCTTCCAATTTGATCAACCCACGTCCAGGCAAGTCATCGATCGTTAAGGTCGTCCGTCCAACGATCGCTCTAGGCTCAGAATCATCAATCATCTTCAACACGATTTGTGTCTTGATATTACTTGAAAGGGTCATGCGCATTGAATTTTGGCGACCAGCAGAAAGAAGTAGGTGAATCCCAATCCCAGCACCTTCACGGGCAACTTGAGTAATGACTTTTTCAAGAATCTCCTCAAACTTCGCACCTTTCATGCCTTCAAATCCATCTAACAAGATAAGAATGATCGGTTCTTCCTTACCACTTGCACGTTCATACATTTCCAAACTAGCGACAGAATACTCACTCAGCAATTTCTTCCGGCGTTTCAATTCATCATTGATCCGACGGGCAAATTTCTCGATTTTCTCTTCTTCATCGATACTCATCGTATCGGCGACATGCGGTAATTTCTTCAATGGAAGTAATCCGTTTGTTCCGAAATCAAGCAAGTACACATTTAGCCTTTCCGGATTATGCACACGCGCCAAGTCCATGACCACCGTCTGCATAAACGTACTCTTTCCATACCCAGGACTACTAAAGACCGTCATATGACCTTCTTGGGTCATATTCAAGCGTAAGGTTTCCTGCGCCTGCATACTCGGGACATCGACAACGCCAAGTACTGGTTCAAGCGGCTGTTTCTCTGTCTGCCATGCTTCTTTAAAGTCCACAGGATGTAAAGCCGTCGCAATGATCCGTTCTTCCAATGGTGGTAACCAAGGACGAGGAAGAGGGGTGATATTTTCACGTTCTGCCACTTCATGGATTCCGTCGATGATCGCATCTAATTCGGTCGGAATCTGTTTCACATCATCCGCATTTTCTAACCCACTTAAATCTTCACTTAAAATTTCATACTGACCGAGATCGTTCACAAGGTAAATCGTATGATCTTCGATCTGTTGTTCATCTTTGTCTGGTTGATAATCTGCACCACTCCATGCACTTTGGAACAGCTCATAAATTTCATTGTTTCCGACTTGTAGATATGCACGGCCGGCTTGGGTGATTTCTGCGGCATCTGGTGTTTTCAACATTTCCATCGAATCGGCACGATCCGCCACTTTCAAGGCAAGCTTGAATTTCGAGTTACTCCAGATTTGGTCATTGACGACACCACTTGGTTTTTGTGTTGCTAGGATCAAGTGGATTCCTAGAGAACGCCCGATACGAGCAGTGGAAACGAGTTCTTTCATAAACTCTGGCTGTTCTGCTTTTAACTCGGCGAACTCATCCGAAATCAGGAAGAGGTGAGGCATTGGTTCGTCTACATCGCCGTTTTTGTATAATTTTTGGTACTGATTGATATGGTTGACGTTATTCTCAGAGAAAAGACGCTGGCGGCGTTTTAGCTCGGCATTGATGGAAATCAAGGCACGCATACTTTGAGCGCCGTCCAAGTTGGTGATACTGCCTAATAAGTGCGGCAGATTCCGGAATAGGTTCGCCATTCCTCCACCTTTGTAGTCGATCAGTAGGAACGCGACGTCATACGGGTGGAAGTTCACCGCTAAACTCAAGATATAACTTTGTACGATCTCTGATTTACCAGAACCCGTGGTCCCAGCGACAAGACCATGAGGACCGTGAGCTTTTTCATGGAGGTTCAGATAAACGATATCGTCTTTTCCACGTAAACCAAGCGGCACTGCCAAGGTTTTATGCGGAGAGTGTTCTGCCCAACGTTGGATCACGTTAAATTCATCAAAAGTTTCGATGCCGTACATCTCTAGGAAGGTGACGGATTCTGGAATACTTGATTTCAGATTTTGTAAGTGATTCAATGGTGCCAATAATCTAGGCAATTGTTCTTTATCAAAGTCGGCAGGGAAGTGATCCAGCTGGAACGGCGTATTCTTCAATTGACCTTCTTCCAGTAACAGGACTCCGGTATTACGGTCACGGATATCGATAACGGTTTTGATATTATCGGATAAGCTGCTCATCACATCTTCCACAAAAATCACACTACAGCCGAGCTCGCTTGGATCTTCATTGAAGAATTCCATGATAACGTGATCTAAAATCAATTTTTCATCGGTGATCATGACCACATAGTGAGGGGAGAAGATGGTACTATCCCGACTATTACGGTTTTCTTCCATTGAGTTTTTACGGTTTTTTAAGATTTGATTTAAACTATTCAACACTTGATCTCGACTACGTTGGTTATACACAAAGCCGCGGACATTCACGTCCTGCATTTTCGCGTGAGGCAACCAGCGCATCCATTCCCATTGCGCTTTTTCCGCTTCGGGGAAGATCGAGATGAACTGTAGATCATGGTAACTATGAAACACAGATAGTTGGTTGACTAGTAAATGTAATTGCTCTAACACTAAGCTTCTTGGTCCAATATAGCCGACAGGGCCATGTGTTAGATTGGCTAGAACAGGCATATCTGTTAGCTCTAAGCTTTTCGTGTATAACTCGTAGCCGCTTTTTTCTAGATCATCCGTTTCTTTTCCGCGTTCTTTGTTTGAATACGAAATTTCGCTGGATGATTGCACATTTCCTAAGCCTAAACGGTAGAAAAGAAAATCAAAGTGCAGCGGTGTTTTTTCATAGATACGCGGGCTGTACGTTTTCGTCATATCCAATAGTTCAGAAACACTTGGATAATGATACAGTTGCCCTTGTTTTTGCTCTTGGTTGATCTGGTGCAGTTCAACAGACTTGTCGATCAAATATTTTTTATAGCTGATTTCACGATCGATCAGGCTTTGCTTGTGCTCTTTGCGGCTCTTGAAATAGTTAGTGATCGAAAAGATGATCGTAATCAAGGTCGTTGCTGCACTGGCTAAGACGAATAATCCGTTTGGACGGAAGAAGGCCATCGCTACTGTTACGATCAGCATCACAACTGGCGGTAAAATGGTTTTGATCAGTTGATCCTTTGGTGCATCTTTGGGATCACTTGGTGCATTGATCATGATTTTTTCTTCCGGCTCACGATAAATGATCCGCGGCGAACGGTGGAAATCAGGATAGTCCTCATAAACATCGTAACGAGACGTGTAGATTTCGCATAGATCAGATTTGATGATCGTGCCTTCTGTGGCATGAATCTCATGCGTAAAGAATTTCAGTGTATGATGAAGGAAAGAAATTTCATCGCCTTTTTCTAGTAAATACTCTGTTCTGGTGAATAATCGATTGTTGATCATTAATTCGCCGGATAAAACAGTCAAGAGCCACTGATCTTCCTGCTTTTTCAAGATAGCAGATAAAGGATGCGTCAGATGATCATTCGCTAATTCTAATGTTGCGCCTTTATCTGTACTTAGGATCAATTCTTTTTTATCCAGTAAGTCAAAAATGTGTAATTTAGTCACTGGTGTCAAAATCACAGTGACTGGCTGTTCGTCTGATAATGAGAAGGTCACAGGTGTACTCAATGGCAAAACGTGTTCCTGACCTTGAGTCGTCAACACCCAATCATCTTTCTTTTCAATCGTTAACATATCAGTTTCTGACAATACGGGTACGTGTAAAGCGGCTTGGTTATCTGGACCGATCGTTTGGGCTTTTTCTTCGTCCAAAATCAATTGGTAACGATAGCCGTGAAGGTAGAGGATGGCTTGTATCTTTTGCATCTAGTTACCCTCCTGCGCCGTTGATCCTTGTGTTTGTTCAGCTTCTGCAGCGTTCACACTTTCATCACGTTTTTCTTTGTATTTTTTGTAGTCGTCTTCCAGTTTACTGATGGTTTCTTCTTTTTCTGTTCCGGACATTTTCGTGTCTTTTCTCACTTGCTCGATTTTTTGCGTGATACCGTAAAGGATCAAATCAGAATCTTCTAAGTTTTTCGCTACATCTAAGGCTTCGTCAAGATTTCCGCGGCCGTTTTCGATCCAGTAATCTAAATAGGTTTCATCTGAACGTAAGGTTACATTGTTTAAGATCACTTTTTTCTGTTGTTCTTGTAATGGTTCTCCTTGTACGAAACTGTAGGCTAATTCATATTTTTGTGTAAAAGGGATGCTGGCTGTTTTCACAGGATCTAATGTTGTGATCACTGCTTCATAGTCATTTTTCAAGAAAGCTGTATCTGTGTTTTGCATGCGATCTAAGAAAGGAAGACGGAAAAAGAGCAGGTAAGCTAAAGGGATCACTAAAACAACCGCTAAAACAGTCATCCAGATCGATAATTGTTTCATGACTTGGAATTTCGCTTTGCTGACTTTTTTAGTCGTCTTTTTCATCCGTTCTACGGTGTGATCATAATTTTCCACTAGGTATTGTCTGATTTCTTCGAAGCTTTCTTTTTTGATGATCGTTTGGATAAACTCAGAGCCTTTTTTGATTTCTAATTGTCCTTCGTAAAGCTTTGAGAAGTCCTGATTTTTTTCAAACAGGGCGATGATCAAGCTTTTGTATTGTCTCAATAGTAGGGCATGATCAGTAACTTTCGGCGGCATTTTTCCAGCTAAGCCACGGTAAGCGACTTTAGGTAAAAGGTTGTAATCGAATAAAATATTCTCTGGGTGGATAAAGAACGTCAGAGGTAAATCTAATAATTGCTCGATCGCTGCCATGTTCGCCATTGCACGCAGTTTTTCTTCTTTGGTTGCGGCTTTCAGTTCAGCGAAGGTCAAATGTTCTTTTGGCAGTTCATAAGTAAAGGTAACAGCATCTTCTTCCCATTGGATTGCAGTGTCCATCAATAGGGGATGTGCGACTTTCAATAAGGCTAAGTCTTTTTCTTCATTGACCTGAACTTCAGACTTTCTTAAGGTAAGTGTCCAGTTTTCTGCTGTTTTCTTGAATGTGTATGTTTGCTTTTCGATAATTAGTTCTAAGTCTTTCATCGTTTCCATCATTTACTCTCCCAACACTTCAATTATGTCTCCGTTTGTAATCGGATAATCTTTTAACTTCTTTTCTTCATCTAGTAAAAGTCCTTTATTCAAGACTTTGATCTGGTATTTTTTAATGTCTTTTTCTTTGTTGAATATTTGGTTCAATTCACGGATAAAACGGTAGACTGTGATATTGTTCGGAATACGTAGATCTACTGTTTTGTCTTTGTCTTGTTGGTATAAAAGGGTGATATTGATATGTTCTTGATTATCTGCCATTTTGCTGACCTCTTTTTCTACTGTGATACAACACTAATGTCACGACAGTGACTAATAATAAGCCTAAAACCAAAGGAAGCAGCTTAGCGCCGGAAGAAACTGCCTCAACAGTTTCTTCTTTTTTCGCCGCTGCATAATCGACATCATTACCTGCAAATAGCTGGGTGTGATCGTATTCTTTGGTTTTCGGTACTTTGGTCAAGAAGAATTGTGCTTCATCTTCCTGTCGTTGTTTTTCCTCGACTTTTTTTGCATTTGCTACTTTGTCGATCATTTCGCTGTCAAAAAGTCGATCTTCAGCGATAAAGCTTTGCGCTTTCCCGTTGTCGATCTGATCTTGATTCAAGCGATCAGTTTTTAAATCTAAGTTATTATCTAGTAAGGTTTCTTTTGCGTAAGAGGTGCTAGTAAATGAAAAGAGGCCGATTACAAGTAAAAGTAAGATCGTCAATTTCTTCATTTTTTCGCCACTTCCTTTAGTTTCCTTCTTGGTTTCCAAATAAAAATATTGAATGCCGCAAGAGCTGCAATCGCTAATAGATATAAAATGATCTGTACAACATTCAGTGCATTATTCGCTAAGATATCTGCTAAGTTGTTTTCTCCGATCGATAGTGGGTTGATAGAACGAATCATATCGACCATTGGATTATTGCCTTTCGTTTTTCCGATCGCATTCGTCACGAATACGTAACTAATGAATAAGAATAAGCTGAAGGCAAAACCAGCGATATGGAATTGTTTTAGTGCATAATGGTTGAGCAGTGAGAAAATCAGCATGAATAAGACGACCATCATGACCCAAACGATTTGAGATTCTTTCACGATGCCTAATTCACTGACACTTAAGATTCCTAACACAACGCCAATGCCAACTGCACTTGCACTAAGAACAATGGTTTCCATAATGTTATCTTTGAACCATAGCTGTTCCCGCTTGAATTTGTCTTTGACCTTTCTGATCACAGGCTGTGTCGCAAATAGATAAGCAATAAATAGACTCAAGGTATACATGATCAAGATCCAAGTGAATGGTTCATTTACTTCAGTGGTTTTGATCGTTGCTTCTGCTTTTCCGTTGACTGGGTTTGCGATAAACTGCAGCAACGTATTGTTTGGAACACCGTCTTTTTGCGCATTGCTCAAGACCTTGATAAAGGCCGAAACAAAATCATTGTTGTTTGCCAGCTCTTCATTCAAATTCGCCATGATCACATCTGCATTTGAAGATAGCTCTTCTCCATTTTTCTGAGCATTGTTCACTTCCTGATCGAAGGATGTAAAGACAGATTTTACGCCTTCGGCTTCTTTGACGTTCATTTCAGACGCTGCTTTAACCAATTCTGCTTGTGATTTAACAGAAGATAGCATTGACTCAACAGCTGAAATCTCTGTATCTGTTTCTATGTTGTCAGACGCCACTTTTGTTTGTCCTTCATTTGCTTCTGACATTGTTTTTCTTAACCCTTCGATATTACTGATTTGTGATTGGACATTTTCATTCAACGACATTGTGCTTGCTTGGATATCTTGCAGCTTCTCACCGATTTTCTCTGATTGTCGATCGATGTCTGCAGCCTGAAGTTTCAAAGAATTCAGTTTTTCGTGCTGATCTTTGTAGTGTCCAGTAGCAAAAGTCCCATTCAATACTTGTTTAAACATATCGGTCATATTTAGATCAAGTAAGTTGTTGAAGATATCAAATGGGTATTTATCGAATTCTCGTAATTCAGCGTTGACAGTATCATACAATTCAATTGTTTTACCTAACTGTTCGGAATATTTTCTATTTGCATATTGATATCTTTCCGTTAAAAATGCAGATAGATCAATTGGTTGCTCCCAAGTTACGGTATATTCTCCAGCTGCAGCACGGGCGGTGTAGGTTTCAATTTGAGGCGCTGACTCTTGTTCTGTTATTTTCTCAGTTTCTTTTTCGGTAGACTGTGTTGTTTCTTCCATAGAGCTTTCTTCTGTTGTTGTCTCTTCGGTCGTTAAGCCTTCAGCAGAGCCAGTGATTACAGCCACAGAAGGTAGTGAACGAGTAGTTTCTGTTTTTACAACTGGATCTGCAGGAATGACTTTTTTGACTGTGATCGGGATTACTGGAGCGCCAGCAGTTTCGTCAAAGTCAGATGTAAATGTATAGGTGAAACGCATCGATGTACTTGTGATAGGTAAGACAGTTCCTGAACTAATCACTTGGTTATTATTGAAAAGGGTGATCGTCGATGGAATCTCACCAAAAGTAATACTGCCTTCCGTTCTATAATTTTCAGTATTGATCACAAATCGCTGTTCTTTACTTAAGGCGTCTTCTCTTGCTGCAACCAAACGTTCGTAAGTTGATTTTAAATCTTGATGATATCGGCTGTTACTGATCGTTTCACTATCGACTTTCCATTCTAATTCTGCAATTGCAGGATTATCTGGATATTGATTATTTATTGTTTGAATCTTTTGATTGATCTTGTCTATATTTTCCAGCATTCCATAATTACCGTAGATACTTGATCGAATATCTTCGATTGCAGGTCCGTCAGTATATGGCAAGTAGCCGTATAGGAAAACTTGGTTAAATTCATTGATATCCCGTGTATCTTGTTTAAAAGGTAAACTATCGAGACGGTCTTGCATTTTTTTCAAGTAGGTTGCATTAAAGTTGGCAACATTTGAAAGCTGTGAGCTATCATAATCCATTTTGGATAATACTTGTCCAAAGGTTACTTTAGATGCTTCGGTAGGATCATATATCCTAAATTGTTTAAAGAACTCTTCACTATAAGTATCGAAGTATTTATCTTCGATGCCTTCCAATTCTGTGATCTGTTTTTCTACATTTTCTTTAGAGGCTAAAAGCTGTTCATTAAGCTCATTCATTTGCTGGATATAGCGTCCGTTGCCGTTATCTGATGCAACAAAATCCTCCTGTAGGGATTGATTCAGACTTTCAAGCATGCTGTACATCGCATTCGTTTCAGAGCTTAAAAGGTTATCATCCATACTTGTTAAGATCGAAACAAAAT
Source organism: Enterococcus sp. 9D6_DIV0238 (assembly GCF_002174455.2). Taxonomy (NCBI): domain Bacteria; kingdom Bacillati; phylum Bacillota; class Bacilli; order Lactobacillales; family Enterococcaceae; genus Enterococcus; species Candidatus Enterococcus dunnyi. Next base: position 1,950,590 of record NZ_CP147246.1, on the reverse strand, counting down.
CTTCATATGTCAGCTTTCCTTCTGCACGCTGTTTCATTAATTGTTCTAGCAAGGTTGAAAATTCTTGATGACCATCAAGAAGTGTTTCAGGATTTTTCATAGCATCGATCAATGCTGTTGTCAGCAAATCGTTTGCTTGTAAGGCACTTTGTGATTGCGAAGTGATCGCAGGTAAATAATCTTTAAAATTCAACGTTGGCTGATATAAAATATTTTGAAAATCATTGACAGAATCTGTTTGATTTTTATATACTTTTTCGATGTTCTGCTGTGCGGTAAATAAGTTATCTAAAATACTGACCACGTAAAGATCCACTAGTTGCTGATTCAAGTCGTTCACGATTTTTCTCCCAACACTTCTTGATTCATTTTCTAGTGTGGCATTACCATTTGCGTTGATCTTATAGTTGACTTGTACTTTTTCTGGTGATGGACTGTCTAGTTCCAATAATTTACTTGAAAAATTGCTCGGAATCGTTACGAGTAGATTATAAGTGCCGTTTTTTAGACCATTTTCTGCGATTCCCCGGCTAACAGTAAACCAGTTATAAGTAACATCTTTTTCGATTTTCTTAACATAATCTGCTCCCAGATTGTAGTCTATGTTATTTCGATTGACACCAGCATCTTCATTTACAAGTGCAATGTTTAAGCGTGTATCTTCTTCTTCGTCTTTTTTTGCAGAAATATCGGTAAAATCGCGATTCATAAAAATCAGCATAATCAGCAGTATGACAACCATCCAAACAGATTTCAAAATGTAATAAAGTTTTTTACTGTTCATCTCTCATTCTCCTAAATAAAAGAGGAACAGCGAGGAGCAAGTGCCCTCCCTATTCCTCAGTATGTGTTTCTTATAAACCTCTTCCGATAGCTGAAGAGATATTTTGGTCTGTTTCTTCCATGATTTGAGCAACTTCGTTCAATTGCTTGTTGATTTGTTCCAACAACTCAGCGAATTCACTTACTTTTGGTTTTAATGCAGTAAATTGATCATTGAAGCTGTCAAAACCTGAACCTTCCCAGTTTCCTTGGATTGTATCTTGTTCTGATTGTAATTTTTGTAAAATGTCATTTACTTGGTTAGAACCGTCTGTATATTTTGTTGCAGAAGTTCTTAGTTCTTGTGGGGATAATTTAATTCTATCGCCTGCCATTTTTCATTCCTCCAATTTATTTACTCGTAAGTATCTCTTTTAAAGACACCTATCTTTGACAATTTTATCATAAATAAAATTAGAAAAAAGCTAAATGTAATAAAAGGTAATTTTGATGTAATAAATAGCTCTGATAAAGTTTTTTTATCAGAGCTTTAGGGTTTTTATATCTATATAATTGAATTTTAGTCGTAACGGTAAGTAATAATTAGGAGGATGGATTATGGGGTTCTTGAAAAATGTGAGTATTTTATTTTTAACTCATCTTTAAATTTTCTACTGATGGGCACAGAAAGCTTTGTGTTTTGTAGAACACCGTCTTTATAATGTTTGATAAAGGCTTCATTTTTTACGATTTCAACGATATAGTTTAAATTGATGACATAGCTGCCATGGGTTCGGACAAATGTATCGGCGTTGAGTTTTTCTGAAATTTCTGACATGGTTAGATATGTTTTATAAACCTTGTCGGCTGTGTGGATATAAGCGATACGACCGCTTTTAGATATATATATGATTTCATTCAATGTTAGAAAAATCGTTTTTCTGCCGAATGAAAAATCAAAGTAGGTATTTTGTTTATTTAGATAGTCCTTTGCGCGATCCATCGTTATTGCTAACTGCTCTTTGCATATCGGTTTAAGTAAGTAGTCAAATGTTTGAACTTTGAACACTTCAGGCATATGTATGGTATCATTTGAAATAAAAATTATAAGAGCGTGTAAATCCAGCTGCCGTATTTGCTGAGCAAGTTCGATACCGCTCATCTCTGCCATCTCGATCGTAATAAAGTAAATGCTGTATTTTACATCCATGCTTTCGAGATGTTTCAGTAGCTTAGTTCCGCTGCTGAAAAAATCAAACTCATAATTTAGGAGCCGATTTTGGTTTAAATAGGTTTCTACTTTTCCGATTTCGATAGGATCATCATCACACAATGCAATTTTCAAAAGGGCCTCACCTCTTTAGTTTAGCTTTTTTTTAAACTGTCTTTGTTTTATTTACCAATTATTTATCTTTTTTTACATTTGAAAATAAGTTTCGAGCCAATGGTACCACTTATATTTATCATATCATAAATCTTGAAACATAATAATCTAGTTTTGGAAGATTATAAGCAGTTTTTGCAAAAAATAGGAAAAATTAGGGATTTAATAGGAAAATGTGAGTTACTTTTTTCCAGAGAATAGAACAAAGGAGGAATTTGAATGAAAAATCACTATGATCAACCTATTGGAAACCTGGTGCATGGCTGGGTGACTAGAGAAATGCCGATAAAGAAAATACTTGAGGGGAGATACTGCTATTTGGAGCGTATTACTCCAGAAAAACATTTTGAAGATCTATATGAAGTGTATGGACCTAAAAGTGCTACTGAAAATTGGACGTATTTGCCGTTAGACAAATTTGAAGATCCAGCTGATTTTTCTGCATATTTAGAGACTGTCAGTCGATCTAAGGATCCATTGCACTATGCAATCATTGACAAAATGACTCAAAAAGCACTTGGTACACTAGCGTTGATGCGAATCAGTCCAGAACAAGGGACGATCGAGGTCGGTTTTGTGATTTATTCAGATCGATTAAAAAAGACGCGTATTGCAACAGAAGCACAATACCTTGCTGCAAGCTACGCAATAGGCGAGCTAGGTTATCGACGCTATGAATGGAAATGTGATTCACTGAATGAGCCATCTAAAAAATCGGCTTTACGATTGGGCTTTGTTTTTGAAGGTGTTTTTCGTCAAGCATTGATCTACAAAGGAAGAAATAGAGATACGGCTTGGTTTTCCATCATTGATAGTGAATGGCCTGAAGTTAAAAGAAGGCTGGAATCTTGGCTTGACCCAGAGAATTTTACTCAAGACGGAAAGCAGAAAAAAAGTTTATGGACGTGTTGAAACAATAATGAAGATCGAGTGAAAATGTTTGATCTCAAAAATAAGCTGATATTCGCATAATTGTGAATATCAGCTTATTTCGTAGTCTAGTTACGCTGGATTTCATGTAAAACGATCTTGTTTTTTAGCCGCGTGACATTTTCTTTGGTGACATAACCTACAGCTTGCTCTAATGCATTGCTCATACCGCAAGCCATACCGTATTTTAATGTTTCTTCAATAGATAAGCCTTGATCTAAAGCGAACGCAATACCACCGACTGTAGCATCACCAGAGCCTGTAGGATTGATCGTCTCGATTTTTGGTATTTGGATGTTAAAAAGCCGCTCATGAAATTTTGCTACAGCCCCTTCACGACCACAAGAAACAAGGATAAATGGGACATCTTTTAATAGAGAATGATCAAGGTAAGAAAAAATGTCTTGCTTATTTTTTAAGGTAACACCTAATAAGTCACCGAATTCATGAATGTTTGGCTTGATAAAATAAGGTTTAGCGGAACCATTAAGTACGTTTTGCAGCTGCTTTCCTGAAATATCTGCCAAAATCTTTGTATCAGTGTTTAGTTGTTGTAAATAATGTTCATAAAGATGTTCATTTTTAGTATTGGCTGATCCGCAAAAAGCGATGATCGGTTCTTTTTTTTGTTTTTTTATAAATGTGATCACTAAGTCCAAAACTTGTTGACTTGTTTCCTCTGAGATTTCTGGTCCTAGTTCCACGATTTCTGTTTGATTGTTTTCTTGATCCATTATTGTAACGGCATTACGTGATTCCCCTGCGATCGGGAAAAAATGTGTAGCGAAAAACGGTTCTTGTTCAAGACAAGAGCGGATGAATTCACCATTGATTCCTGCTAAAACACCTATAGCAGTCACCTCTGCCCCTAAAATGGCTGCTGTCCTGCCGGCATTGATGCCCTTTCCCCCAACTACTTTGACAGGATTACCGCAACGGTTCATCTCTCCTAAAATAAACGTATCTGTGAAATAAATTGAGTCAAGTGATGGATTGAGTGTCACTGTTAAAATCATTTGTTGTTCTCCCTTCAACTTCCAGGTCAGCTGGGCTTTTGAAAGAAGAACACAAACCCGAGCTACCTTTTTTTGTTCAACAATTTGCCATAAGATTGATAAAAATTAAATGTTTGTTCATCGATTTGGTCGTCAGTGATCACATAATCAAGGTCAGAAAGCTTATAAAATGTATACACATCGCTGACATTGAATTTTGTACTATCGGCAACGACAACTTTTTTCTTTGCATTTTTGAATGCTGCCCGCTGGACGCCACCTTCTAAGTAATTCGATGTTGTTACATTATTGTTGTAGATGCCATTCGTTGCAGCAAAAGCGATATCGATGTTGATCGTATCAAATGTTTGTTCTGCATGTTCTCCGATAAATTCCTCTGTGATCGGTGTAAAATCTCCCCCTGTTAAAAGAATTCGATAATCTGTATGCTCGATGACATAATTGAATGCCAACAGACTATTCGTAACAATCATTAAATGTTGTTTTTTGATGAATGGCAACGCATATAAGATAGTTGTCCCTGCACCTAGAAAAACGACCTGATGATCTTGGATCAAAGAATTCATGATTTTACCGATATACTCTTTTTGTTCGATATGTAGATTGATTTTCTCATGAGTTGCCAGTTCTTTGTCTTTGCGATCGATTTTTTGTGCACCGCCGTATAGACGAACCAACTGATTAGAGTCGCTCAACTCATTGATATCTCTGCGTATCGTCATTTCTGACACAGCGAGTTTTTCAGCAATATCAGAAACAGTCATAAAGGTGTTTTCTTCCAGTAATTCTAAAATATGCGCATGGCGCTCTCTTTTTAACATAATATATGCTCCTTTTTGTTCGGAAATGTTTATCTATTACATTTTAAACGTAAAATGAACAAAAAACAATCAAAAGAAAGCGTTGACAAACCTTTATACAAGTTGTATTCTTTTTGTATAAACAAAGTTTAACATAATTTTACAAAGTTGAACATAAAAAGTTTACAAAGTAAAAATATTTTTGTTAATCATGAGAAGGAGGAAAGTTATGGAAACGAAGAGGATGTTTCAACAAGACTTGATCGATTTACAATTGACCGTACGGGATGAAGACGAGTTGTTTGAAATCATTGCAGAACGTTTACAACAGAAAGGCTATGTGAATGAAGGGTATTTATCAGGTATTAAGACTCGGGAAAAAGGGTTTCCGACAGGTCTGATCACTGAACACCTTAATATCGCATTGCCGCACTCGGACACAGAATATATTGAAAGGCCTTTCATATATATTGTTAGAACGACAAAGCCGATCAAGGTCAAACAAATGGGGGATAATCAGGAAATGGAGGTGAAAGATTTATTTTTCTTAGGAATCAAAGAACCTACAAAACAGGTTGGCTTACTGCAGGAATTGATGCTCTTATTTCAAAATTATGAATTTGTCTCTGAATTAAAGCAAGCAACGAAGGAAAACGATGTATTCAATTTATTTATGAAACAATGGGAGGAAGTAAAAAATGGCTAGAAAATTGATTGTAGCATGCGGTAGTGGAGTAGCGACAAGTACGACGGTTGCAGAGAAAATCAAAAGTAAACTGGAAGCTGACAATATCGATTATCCTGTGGAAGCAGTAGATTATAAATCGATCTTACAGGAATTACCAAGTGCAAGTATTTATGTTTACATTGCAAAGCCAGATGATGAAGTGCTTCAAGCAGCGGAAAAACTAGGAATTTCTGTATATGCAGGCGTACCGTTTTTAACAGGAATAGGCGTAGATGAAATCTATGAAGGAATTGTCAACGACACGAGGAAATAAAAAAACGCGTTCAGGTTCGTCACAACCTGAACGCATATAGATAGGGAGAAAAAAGTTACACTTCATCTCTCCATCTAAAATAAAACTATGTAGTAATCATACCAAAAAAATAAAAAGATAGGTAGGTAGAGGAGATGGAAATTTTTCAATCTGTGATTGATTATATATTGAATCTTGGATCAGCGATTTTTGTCCCATTGATTATTTTGATCATCGGACTGATTGCTCGGATGCCGTTGAAAAAAGCATTTATGTCAGCTATTACATTAGGTGTGGCGTTCACAGGGATGAGCATGGTCATCGGCTTTATGTCTGATGCGGTAAGTCCAGCGTCAGAAGCGATGGCCAAAAATACAGGAATCAACTTGCCGGCACTTGATTTAGGTTGGACAGGTGCGGCGAGTATCACATGGTCTTGGTCTTATGCGTTTGTCTTTTTCGCTGTAGTGTTAGGTGTCAACTTCATCATGCTTTTATTGAACTGGACGAAAACTTTGAACGTCGATATGTGGAATGTTTGGGGGAAAGCTTTGACCGCATATCTAGTCTATTTTATCAGTGGTTCGTTAATTGCTGGGTTTGCAGCAGCAATTATTCAAGTTGTTTTAGAGCTGAAAATGGGCGATATGTTCCAACGTCACATTCAAGATTTAACAGGGATCCCATTAGTTACGGTAACGCACTTAATGAATATTTCCGCAGTGTTGATGCTGCCAGTGAATATTGTGATGGATAAGATCCCATTCTTCAATAAAAAAGCAGACACAACGGCACTAAAAGCTAAAATCGGGATTTTTTCTGAAAATAGCGTGATGGGCTTTATCATCGGGGTATTACTTGGATTTGGTGCTGCGTACGGACTGTCAGGTTCATTGAATCTAGGGATCCAAATTGCTACAGCTATGGCGTTGTTCCCGATGATCAGTAAAATGTTCATGCAGTCTTTATCACCATTAGCAGATGCGATGTCTGAAATGATGAAGAAACGGTTTAAAGATCGTGAAGTGTACATTGGTTTAGACTGGCCGGTATTAGCTGGACGTTCAGAGATTTGGGTGACAGCTATCATCTTAGTTCCTGTATTCATTGGTTATGCCATGATTTTACCTGGCAATCAAGTATTGCCTTTAGCAGGGATCATCAACTACTCGATTGCTGTAGGTGGTTTGCTTTTGACGGGCGGTAATTTGTATCGAATGATCACATTAGGTCTGATCTATACACCACTTTATTTATACGGCGCCACTTATTTAGCACCTGTATTGACCGGTTTAGCGAAAAAAACTGGAGCAGTCGATTTAAAAGGCGGCAGCATTACGTGGTCATCGATCGAAGGGCCTGAATTTAGAATTTTATTCGCAGAAGCGGCGAATTTGAATATTGTCGCAATCGTTGGCTTTATCATTTTTATCGCAATGTTTGTTTGGCTGTATAAATACATGTCGAAAGAACCTGTGCCGAGTGCACGCTATGAAGAGACAAAATAAGAATGCTTAGAGAGGGTAGAGAATAATGAATGAAAAAGGAAAATGGTTCATGCTGTTGTTTTTAGATATACTACTTTTTATCATTGCGATGGCTACAAATATTATTCCTATCTACTTTTTAGTCATCCTACTTTCATTTTTTATTTATAAAGATGGCAATGCTGTTCTTTTTAAAGAATATGACGAACGAAAAAAGCAAAAATATGAAGAATATAAACTCATACAAGATGCGGCGAAAGAAACGATCCGCACTGGAAAACTATTAAAAAAGAAAAGGGAGCTGTAATCGATTATGGCAGATGGAAGAATTTTATTTGAGCGTGAAAGAGAAGATATGGCAAAAATCGTTCAACTGATTTTTGAACGTAAAAATACCAATGTTGCTGGAGGAAATTTTTCGTTTAAAACCACTGACAAAACAGGGAAAGAATATATCATCATGACGCCAACTATGATGTCGCAAGCTTACTTAGGACATCTTTCAGCTTCACAAATTTTAGTAGTCGAACCACATACAAGAAAAGTGATTGCTGGTGAAGGCGGATTGACACGGGAAATCAATATGCACGAAGCGGTATATGACGCTAATCCTGATATTAAAGCAGTTCTTCATGCACATGCGCCAAATAGCATGTTTTGGGCAACGAGTGGGTTAGATATGCCGAACCTGACAGAAGCGACTCAAAAGGTTGAATACATTGAAGTTTTAGAATTTGAACCAAACTGTTCTGAAGAATTGGCAGAAATCGTCAGCAATCATATTAAGACGATGCCTAGAAAACAATTGCCGCATGAATTTTTATTGGACAGTCATGGGGTGTTGATCACTACAGGTGGAGACACTGGAATCGAAGCGATCCATTCAGCTTTAGCCGTTTTAGATACAGTAGAATGGAATGCAGAAATTGCTTATAAACAGACGATCTTTCAAAAATTAGGCATTTTAGATGGTTACTATTCTAAAGGTGTCAAAATTGGTACGATCGATGATTTAATAAATGGAGAACCGATCTATAATACAATTATCAAAGCAACTGCCGGTGGCGATTGATTGAGTAAAGCAGCTGGGTTATGACTCTTTTGAGTTTTGACCCAGCTGTTTTTGTTTGACTGAAAGTAAGTGAAAATTTCCTACATATAATAGAAAGAACAATTTTATTAGAACTCTTATAAAACTTGCTAAAAACATTGCAAGAAATCCCTATTTGCGTTAAAGTAAGAAAAGACAATTGTGAAACATTTTCTGTTTCACACAAGGAAGGAATCTTATGACACCTGAAGAATTTAAACAAATATTGAGCAAGAAAGAAATCCAGCTGTCAGAGCAGCAGATGGCGCAATTTGCCCGTTATTTCGAGTTGCTTGTCGAGTGGAATGAAAAGATGAATCTGACTGCGATCACTGATAAACAAGAAGTGTATTTAAAGCATTTTTATGATTCTGTTTCGTTGGCATTTTTTGAAGATTTTTCAACGAACAAGACAATCTGTGATGTTGGTGCAGGTGCTGGTTTCCCTAGTATTCCGCTGAAGATCGTTTTTCCTTCATTGAAGGTAACGATCGTAGATTCATTGAATAAACGAATCACTTTTTTAACAGAATTAGTCAATGAACTTGGGTTGGAAGAGGTTTCGTTATATCATGATCGCGCGGAATCGTTTGGACAAAAAGCAGAGTTTCGCGGTGCATTCGATTATGTGACGGCACGTGCGGTCGCTCGATTGAATGTCTTAAGTGAATTATGCTTGCCATTAGTAAAAAAAGAGGGTTTTTTCTTAGCATTGAAAGCAGCAAAAAGTGAAGAAGAGATCACCGAGGCAAAACCTGCGATAGCTATTTTAGGCGGCAAGTTTCAAGAAGAAGTATCCTTTGAATTACCAGTCACAAATGATGAACGTCATATCGTAGTCATTCAAAAGAAAAAAGAAACACCTAAAAAATACCCGAGAAAACCAGGATTACCAAATAAACAACCGATCAAATAAGATGGAGGGACACAAATGGCACGAATAATTTCTGTAGCGAATCAAAAAGGCGGAGTTGGTAAGACGACGACCACTGTGAATCTGGGTGCTAGTTTGGCCTATTATGGGAAAAAAGTCTTACTGATCGATATCGATGCTCAGGGAAATGCAACGAGTGGGATTGGTGTACGTAAACCAGATGTTGCCACAGACGTTTATGATGTATTAGTAAACGAAGAACCGATCAAAGACGTGATCCAACAAACGTCTAGAGAGAATCTAGACATCGTTCCAGCGACGATCCAGCTTGCAGGAGCAGAAATCGAGCTAACGTCAATGATGGCTCGGGAAACGAGATTAAAAGCAGCGATTGCAGAGGTCAGTGATCATTATGATTTTATTTTGATCGATTGCCCGCCTTCATTAGGTCATCTGACGATCAACGCTTTCACAGCGAGCGATTCGATTTTGATTCCTGTCCAGTGTGAGTATTATGCGTTAGAGGGATTGAGCCAGCTATTGAATACGATTCGCTTGGTCCAAAAACATTTTAATCCTGATTTGCGTATAGAAGGCGTATTGTTGACGATGTATGATGCTAGAACAAATCTTGGTGCAGAAGTCGTTGAAGAAGTTCGTAAGTATTTCCGTGAAAAAGTTTACGATACGATCATTCCTCGTAATGTTCGTTTATCAGAAGCACCAAGTCATGGCCTGTCGATTATTGATTATGACCCTCGTTCACGTGGTGCCGAAGTGTACCAAGCACTAGCAAAGGAAGTGTTGGATAATGAGTAAAGGAAAAGGTTTAGGAAGAGGTATTGATGCATTGTTTCAAGATTTCGCCAGCTTAGAAGATGTCGATGTACAAAAAGAAGAAGTCATTGAGATCCCGCTAAACGAATTACGGCCAAATCCCTACCAGCCAAGAAAAACATTTGACGAAGCTTCCTTACAAGAGTTGGCAAATTCGATCCAACAATCTGGGGTTTTTCAGCCGATCATCGTCAGAAAATCAGCAGTTAAAGGGTATGAGATCATTGCAGGTGAAAGACGTTTTCGTGCATCAAAATTAGCAGAAAAAGAAACGATTCCTGCAATCGTTCGTGAGTTTGATGAAGAAGCAATGATGCAAGTTGCTGTTTTGGAGAATCTGCAGCGTGAAGATTTAAACCCATTAGAAGAAGCAGAAGCTTACGATATGCTGATGAAAAATTTAAAATTGACACAGGTCGAAGTAGCGGAGCGTTTAGGGAAGAGCCGTCCCTATATTGCAAACTACCTACGTTTATTAACGTTGCCTGCACCAGTGAAAGAACTGGTTCAAAGTGAAACTCTTTCAATGGGACAAGCAAGAACATTATTGGGATTGAAAGATAAAGATCAGATAATGACTTTAGCTAAAAGAGTGGTCGAAGAAAATCTAACGGTTCGTCAATTAGAACAAATCGTCAATGATTTAAATGAAAACCAAGGCAAAAAAATAATCAAAAAAGATAAAAAACTCCAAAAAGAAAAACCATACTACATTCGTGAAAGTGAAGATCGCTTGATGGATAAATTCGGTACGACGGTTGCTATTCAAGAAAAAGAAGGCAAAGGAAAAATCGAAATCGAGTATCTCTCACAATCAGATTTAGCAAGAATTTTAGATATCTTAGAAATTCATTTTGATGAAGAATAAAGTATCAATAAATAAGAGAGTGACATAAAACTACTTAGTTTTATGTCACTCTCTTTTTATAATATATTTCTTGAAAAAGTATTATGTATATATCAATTTATAAATAATCGATATAAAATCCAGTTTATTTATAAATAACAAATTTTTTCTTGTTCTTATATAAAATAAGAAAAATTTATAATTGTTTAAATTAAACTATATTGTAGTTCTTATAAATAGATACTGTATTAATTGCTTACGTTTCAAGTATACAATAACTAATTTAGGCGTGTCAATGAGGAATAAAAAAATAACAATATATTTAATTAAATGATATTCATCGATAGATTATATGTTTTAATCATAATGATTGTACTATTTAAGTGGCAACTAGTAATCCTAGAATAGTATAAGACAAGACAGCTTATAGTAAGGGATCGTTATTTTCAAATAAACAATAATTAATATTAAAATCCCTTATTTTTATTCGCCGTCAAATAAACCGTCAAATAAATAGAGTTAAGTTATTAAAGTCAAAAATGATTGGAAAAGTGTATGAAGCACTTTTTTTATTTTCAATCATCAACATGGATTTATTTATTTTATTAAAATGCTCTTTTTTTAAATATTAAACTTATTACTATATTTAAATTGACCGTCATCTAGCCGTCATCAGTTTTTTAAAAATGCTGAATTTCAAGTAATAATACTCCTTTTTTCTTATTTTATATAAGAATAGGAAATTCCTATAATTCAATTTTTGCAGTTTATAGTGATCTATGTATAGGCTTGCCAGCAAGGTTGGTTGAATTTTCTCTAAGGAATTTTTTTAACATGAATGGTTGGTATTTTACTATATACAAAATTATGAGGGGGACTTTCTATTATGAGGAAAAAAATTATTATATTGACCGACACACTTAGCGCTAACGGATTATTACAAAATAGTTTGTTGAATATGGATTATGAAATTATGGTTTCAAAAGATATATTGACTCGGCCAAAAGATAAAGAGTTTTATTTTTTACAAAATTTCGATCTGATTATTTATCAGCAATCTATGTATAGTGGATTAAAAGAATCATTTTTGGATAACTTAGTACTGCTTAATAAGCCAATCGTTGTTTTGACTTTTGAATCAGAACAGGCGAACGAATCCAAATATGCTGATAATGCAGAGGTAACATTTGTTCGTTATCCGATCTCCGTTACGGATTTAGCTAGTAAGTTGGCAGAAATTTTTGAAGAAACAGCAGTGCGTGCAGGGCAAACCAATCAAGAAAGAACGATAGATGTTTTTTCAGGTAATGAGAGTATGTCGCAGCATTCATCATCATTTTCAGCTGTAGCGAAAATGAAAAAGACACACACATTCCAGCTTAAAGACCGGACATTGATCATTGATAACTGGCTGATTCCATTAACTAAAAAGGAGCATCAAGTTTTAGAACACTTTATCAAATCTGATCAACGAGTCTTTTCAAGTCAGGCATTATGCGAAGCGATTTGGACAAATGCGAAGCAAAAAAATAAACAAGCGTTATTAAGTAATTTGATCAACCGTATCAAACAAAAAATAATGGAAAAAACATCTATTTTTGAACCATTCATTTTAAATAAAAAAGGAATTGGTTATTACCTAAATCAAGATTTTACACTTTTGAATGACCAGCATGACGAAAAAATAAAAGAATTACTGACAGGTGCATTGTAAGAAATAGGAAGTAAGAAGGGGAGCGGTACAGTTGGCTATGTTTAAGAAAAAAAAACAAAAATATGATGATGACTATGAAGAATACTATGATGATTATGAAGAATATGATGATTATGACGAGTACGATGATGATGATTTCGAAGAGGAAGAATACGAACCTCCTAAGAAGAGTCGTCCAGAAGCATCAAATAAGAGAGAACGTTTAGAAAGTTCTATGAGAAAGCAGGAACAAGAATTAAAAGAAGAGCAGGCCGCCATAGTTGAACATTTAACGAATGAGAATCAGCAATTCCAAAAGGAAGTTCAGCGTCAAAAGACAATGGCAGAACGCCTAAAAGCGGAAGTAGAAAATAAGCAGCAGGAGATCGATCAGCTGACCTTACGATTGACCAGCTCGTCCCAATCTAAAGACAGAGTGCATGCGCTTGAAGATCAATTAAGACAGGCAGAAGATGCAAGGGTACAAGCAGAAGAACAACTATTAGAAGAACGTGCTAATAACAGCGAACTTGAACGACAATTACGTCAACAGGATTCAATGAAGACTCAGATTGCAGAAGTTTTGATGGAAGCAAAAGAAAAAGCACAGCAAATTATCGAGCGGGCAACAATTGAAGCTGATAGAACAGTTGAAGCAGCAAGACATGAGACTAAGAAAGCTGTTTCAGAAGCTTCGATCGAGTTGAAAAAGATTAATCAAGAGGCTGCAAACTATCATACTCGTATCCTTCGTCTTCAAAGTGAGACAAGTGTGCTGATGGAAGATCTACTGAATAAATCAGAACGCTTAGCTGATCAGTCGCTAGAGTAAGGGAAGGAGAATAAGAAGTGGTTTATCAAAATATTATAGTTGATATTTATCAAGCTGCTTCTCCGGCAGTAGGCGAGCGTCTTTTTGACGATGATATGTTGCGGGATATTTATTATATCTGTGAAGAGATTTTTCAAAAAAGAAATCTAGGAATTCCCTACCCTAAAGAAGAAGTAGAAGAATATTTTGAGGAATTCCATACAATTATTTCTTTTTTCAAACATGTTGAGATCACGTTGGATTTTGTGGATCTTGATTGGTCGGCATTGTTGGACGAGCTTATTCATACATTTCCTCAGATTGCCTGGATAGGAGGATCGAAGGAAAAGGAAGACAATCGAGTCATTTACTACATTGATTTTGTTCCTATTGCATATCGTGAAGTAGACTTTCCTTTCATGGTCAATTTACTGCAGTCTTTAGAACAGCAGCTATTAGTTGAAAGTGATGACGTATTAGAGCTGTTTATCGAGGAAATCGAACGATTAGTGTCTAAATTTGTCAAACCGCTTCAAACTGTTGAAATTGATTCCAAACCTAAACCTAAGTCTAAGCCAAAAGTAGAGGGTGTAGAAAATAATATAAAAGAGGCCAATATAAATTATGTCCTAAAAATGGAAGAAGCAGTAAGCAGGGAACGTTATGCAAAAGAGCGCATGCGTTTGGCAAACCAAAAGTTGGAAGTCGTTATTGATCAGATGGAGAGACAAAATTTATCCAGAGCAATCAAAGAACTAAGTAAGCCTAACAATAATGAAAATGAAGACTGGGATCAAATCCTGAAAATCGATTTGAGGGAATATTCAAAGTTGATGCAAAAAGCTAAGTTTTTAGAGCAGTCATGGATGATGAATAAGGAACTGGTCACAAAATCAGAAAAGATGACAATATCTGATAATCGGTTGACGTATGAAAGGGAACAAGTTCGTAGTTTTAAAGATTCCGTTTCAGCGAATGAAATCTATTTGATTCTAGATGAATGTAAAATGATTGAGTCGCGTGTGAAGATCAAGAAAAAATCTTGGTTTAGACAACCCCATGTCCGAATTATGAGAATGGATTACGATAGTATTTTAAATAAAGCAGCTTATTTTGACCTTATTCAGGGAGAAAACTTTCTATTAGAGCAAATCATCCTGAATGAGGAGCCAATAACGGATATAGAATAAAAATAGAGTGGGAATAGTCGGCTTTTCCCATTCGTAGTACATAGTTTATTAAATGTTTGCTAGAGATATAAGTCAGTGTATCGAAAAATTATAGTGACTGAAAAAAATTTTTTCTGTTGAAGAAGCAGAGGCCTTTACGCATCAGTTCTTCTTTGCTACAGGGAATTCAATCCGCTGTATAAGGGGTTTAAATAAATGTCAATTAAACAAAAGAAAATTCGTGTGCTCATCTTGAAAATCAGTTTTTTTCTAGGTATTTGTTTTACTATATTGTCAGTTGAAGCCAGCTTTGCGGTGTCTGTCAAACCGATTTTACCGAAAAATCAATCTGATACTGGGGTGACCTACTATGATCTGAGAATGAACCCGGGGCAAGAGCAGGAGTTGAAATTGGAAGTGTCCAATCCCTCTGATATAGAACAGGAAATAACAATAGAACTCAATGATGCAACAACGAATTTATCAGGAGAAATAGACTATTCTGATCGTTCAGGTCAAGTATCAAGAGATAAAAGTTTAGTTGTTTCCTTCAAAGATATTGCTCAAGTAGAGTCCAAGGCGATAGTTCCAGCTCATGAAAAAAGAATAATAATCGTTCAGCTAAAAATGCCTCCAGAGCAGTTTGACGGTATGATTTTAGGCGGGATCAAGATCAGTTCAATTGATTCGAGCCAGTCTCAACTGAATGATCAAAGTAGAAAAAAATCTTATATTGTCGCTGTAAAACTAACTGAAACAGATGCACCTGTTATGGCGAATTTAAATTTGTTGCGGGTGCTTCCGAAAAAAGTTGATGGCAGACAAACGATACAGGCAACAGTCCAAAACGATCAGGCAATAAATGTAGAAGAGCTTGAATATACAGCAACAATCACTGAAGAAGGCTCTGATCAGGTTTTGTATCAAGTGGCGCAATCCAATTATCGAATGGCTCCTAATTCAAGCACAACTTTTATTATAGCGGATGAGAATGACGCTTTGACGTCTGCGGGAAGATACTCGCTTCAGTTGACGGTCAAATCTAAAGACACAGGTCAAGAATGGAAATGGAATAAGGGGTTTGAGTTAGTTAAAGAAACCGAAAACTATCAGAAAAATTCTAAACATCTGATGATTTATATAGTGATTTGTTCTATTACGCTGGCTTTTTTGCTTATTGTTTTAATAGCGCTGATACTTCTAAGGAGAAGAAGACAGAGGCAATATGAAGCAGAGCTGTATCAGAAGAAAAAAAAGCGAAAGCGTCGAAAAAAAAGTCAACAAAATAAAAAAAGAAATCCTGAAAATAAACAACAAAAAATAAAGAAAAATAAAAGACGGTAAGCACCAGCGGATCTGCGAGGATAGCATTAGAGTAAATCAGACTAGAGCGCTATACAGGATTATCTATAAGGGATGATAGCGTGAAATTAGATTGGCAGCATAACAATTCGAGGAGTTTGAGGACATGAACGAGACCGGACAAAATCTTCAAAGACATGGGAAAAAAATCATCAAAAAGTATATTCTTCATCAAAAAGTAAATCCAAGACTTTTAGGAGTAGAAATATATAATAAAAAGCTAAAAACATCACATGAGGCTTATCTTTCTTGCAAATTAGTTTTTAAGAAAGATATCGACTCATTGATGGAACTGGAACAAATAGCAATGAAAGTCCAAAAGACTTGGGTAGAAGAAAATGATGAGCTGATCATTAAGAGGATCAATATTTTTACGTCGCCAGCTTATATTGTTTTGACTTTTACGATCGGCTTCTTTGAATCTGAGCATGTGAGACAGCTCCCATTTTTTAGAAGTTGTGTACAAGAATTAATTGAATCATATAAAGTAGTGCTAAAACAAGAGCGAGAGACTGAATATAAGAGAAAAGAAGAAAAAATATATAACGTAGTAGAAAAGTTCAATCAGCTAACCGAAAAAATGGAAGCTATAGAACATAGACTTGAAAAAAATGAAGAGATTGTGCTGGATTCTGGTGAATTACTAAAAAATGAACTGACTAAAGTAAGTCAAACATTGAAAGAACAAATACAACCTAATGACTATGCGATGTCTCCTAAGACTCATACATTGGAGAAATCAGTATCTAAACATAAAGAGCTCCGATTTGAGGTTGGAGAGATAACGCCACTAAAAGAAACAGAAAAAGATGAGAGTGTATCTCAAAGTAGCCGCCGCTATACTTTAGTTCGTTCAAATCAACATTCTAAAAAAAGAGTATTAAAAAAGCGATTAAAGGTTCTGGGAGTGTCGGAGAACAAGGAGCGTGAAAGTGAACCAGTACTGCCCGAACGAACTGTTCGTCCAAAATATATCTCTAAAAATGAGCAGGAGGTCATAAAGTATTTTGAAAACAATGTGCCCTCAAATAAAAGAAAAATGGTACCAAAAAAACAATTTTTAGATCTAAAGATGAAAGTCGAATTTATAGATTATTTGTGGATGTTACTGGAGTTAGAGGGCGAAGATGAGATCATGATCGCTAATGAAATAAGTTGTAGAAAGCTCATAGAAGAATTAGGTCCATTCATGGAAAGAGTCGATAAAATTGCAGGGAGCCTCTCGATTTTTAATTATTGGGTATACTGTCCACAAGAAGTATTGATCAAATTAGAAGGATACGCAGCATTGAAAGAGTTACTGAGCAGTTCTTTGAAACGGATCAATGATAAAGCAGTAGTTAATAATATAAAAAAGTAATCTCTTGGTGTGAATAAAAACGGGATATGCGTGGAAAAAATAATCGTTTCTATAGCAAAAAAATCTTGAATGCTACTTCCAAAAATTCTTATTTCTACCAAAAAAATTGAAACTAAAAAAAGTCAAATTAATTCATAATTAGTTAATAAAAACAAACGTATTGTAATTGTTTGGAGTTGGGGAATAGGAAATGGATAAAGGAGATCGTCAAAAAACATTTTTTGATAATAAAATGACATATTTTTCGCGATTTGTAGTGATTTCATTTTCTTGAATTAACAAATTTAACTTTAGAAAGGATCTTAGTTATGGCAAGAAGAGGAGAGAACATCTATAAGAGAAAAGATGGCCGTTGGGAAGGCCGATACATAAAAGGTAGACGAGAGAATGGAAAGATTTATTACGGGTATATTTATGGGTACAAATATGCCGAAGTTAAACAGCAATTGATATTGATGAAATATGAAAAGCAGACAACTAATCATAAGAGCTTACGTCAGTACGATGGTCAATTACTTGATTGGACAAATTATTGGTTGGAAACATTTGTACAGCCAAAGGTCAAAGGAAGTACATATGCCAGCTATAAAAATAAAATGGAAGTCCATATCCTATCAAGAATAGGCACCATCAAATTACAAAAAATGACACAATCAGACATTGAAAAATTACTTAATGACATGAGAAAAACGCTGAAAGCCAGCTCTATCAGGTCTATTTTTTCTGTTTTTAAAACATGTATCAGCAAGGCAGTTTCATTGAATTTGCTTACAGATAATCCGTGTAGAGGTATCGAATTGCCCAAATCTGAAAGAAAAACAGTTCAAGCACTATCGGTTACAGATCAGAATAGACTGATGAAAGAAGTCGATACAAATCAAAAGTTTTTCTCTATCATTCTAGCATTGCAAACAGGTTTGAGGATTGGGGAGATTTGCGGATTGAAATGGGAAGATATTGACTTTGAGAATAATACTTTGGGAGTGAATCGAACAATATTAAGAATCCCGAAAAATGATGCAGGTGTAAGAAAGACTGAGATTGTCGAAATAACACCTAAAAGTCAAAACTCTTCTCGAAGAATTCCTATTTCCGATTCATTGAGAACAAAATTATTGGAACTTCATAAAGTTTCCACTAGTGATTACGTTATCTCTCATAAACATAAGGCATTAGAACCGCGTACAGTCGCGTATCGCTTTCAAGTTGTACGTAAAAAAATTGGACTGGAAAAGTTTTCTTTCCATTCTTTGCGACACACATTTGCCACTCGTTGTTTGGAAGCGGGGGGAAATATTGCTACTATCAGCTCTTTATTAGGGCACTCGTCAACAAAAATGACACTAGATTGCTATACGAACTCATTTTTATCAGAAGAACGTCAATTGGTAGAAAAGCTTAAATTTGTTAGTTAGTATGATGAATCAGACCATAGAAAAGTTAAGGTATTATGCCGCGAGTGCCAGCTATCACTTGAAAGCTATAATAGTTGCTAGATGCCATTTGCTTTTCGGTTTATAAAAATCAAATCTCAGGCTGAAATACTTCAGTCCCAGCCTTTTGATTTTCTGTCGTTAGCAATGGGAGGAATAGATTTTATAAAGTAATTCAGCAAGATCGATCTTATCCATGTTTTCATTATAATTGGTGATGAAGAAAAAATGACGTCCTTGTTTTTTGAGAGTAGGCCAGTCGATATTACTGATTACAAGATCGTAAGGCTTATCGGTCACAAGTGGTTCAGCTTGAGCAAAGGTTGTTAATTCAGCATAATTGATCCACCATTTAGTAAATTGTTTTTTAAACAATAGATTGCCTTCAATAAATACACCAACAGTCACTTTGGCTTTGATCCATTCTTCATAAAGATTCAAGATATAAACATACTTTAATATTAAAAAACGGGTATCGGATTCATTTTCAAAAAGTGTAGGGTATTTTTTTTTCATATAATCAATAAATGCATAAATAATGGTAAAACGATGATTCTCTTCATGACTAGAAAGGTGTGACTCCCAGTAGTAATTGATGTGACCTTTAAAAATCAAATGACGATAGGCGATCGAACTGAGGTGGTAATTCAGCATAGAACGATGCCGTTTAGTCAGTCGAGTATCGGGATAAGCTAGCTCCATAAAATCTAAAAATTCATTATTTAAGGTTAAGATGAAAAGATTACTCTTTTTTTCAATAATATCCAGTTCTTTTAAACAATATGAGTGAGTTGGAATGATTTCTTCTCCTAGTAGAAAGAGGATCAATAGGATGGTTTCGTTAGGAAGCATCTTAAAAGAATAATAAACTAAAAAAGATGTCAGAACTTTGTCGATTTTTCTAAAAAGAGTAGAGGTTTTTAGTATACGGATAAAACGTTTTTGATTATGATACCCAGTTTTATTGCTAAAAAATGGTAATTGATCGCTATAGTCCGAGATTCCTTTTTGTGCATTCCTTCTTTTTAATAAACTTAGGTAAATAATTAGTTTTCTTTTGGAAAGAAAGGATAAAGGAGAACCAAGAATCGTTTGGATTTTATTTACTGTGTCGTAGATTCTAGGATCGATATCATGAATTTTTAACGGCTGTTTTAAATCAGTGATAAGAAGTAAAGAAATGTAAAAAAAGCGAATCTGCAATTCTGATCCTAAAAGATAGCCATTTTGGATAGACAAGTCAAACTCTTTTAGTAGATTGTTTAACTCGTTTATTTTTCGAAAATAAGTTGAATGACTGATTCCGATTTTTTCACATAATGGGATAGGATCAATCGTTCCGCATAGCAGCAGTTTTTTTAAGATTTGATATTTTGGTGCATGTGTAATTAGTTTATTAAATAAAGTATGTATCGAATATTCTGGTTTTGTTTGAAATCGAACCGTATGTTTTATAACATCAATTGAAAAACCATTATTGGAATTTTTTGCATGAGTCATTAAGTTTTCAAGTAATTTTGACAAAAGATAGTCTCCGATTTTTAGATGTGTCAACAGCTCCTTCTTTGTTGCAGATCCCCCATTATTGATTATGTATATGAGCAAATCAATTTGATAGGCCTCCATTTTTTCTAATAAATCAAATTTTTCCACAATAAAACTCCTTTTTATACCAACTAAGAACAAATATTTTTGAAAAATTATAAAAAATGTTATATTTTGATTATTTTTTTATCATTATCCAATATAAATAGATAAAGTTCAATCCTGTTTTGTCTAATATCTTCATTCGTTTTGAATTTGATTATTTGATCGATCTCCTAATAAGGATGTTTCCTGTTGTTGATTTTCCTTTTTAAGATTCGGATTTTTTTGATTTATATAGTAGAGATAGAGTATAATGAGTGATGTTGTGCAAAAAGAAACTATTGAGAAAAAACATTTTGCTAGTGATTCAAAAAAATGTTATTGTTAGCTTAGGGAATCGTGTCTTTTTGACTATCAAGCGTTCAATGTAGGAGGTATTTTAAGAACATGTATGATCTTGGGGATATCGTTGAAATGAAAAAGCCACATGCTTGTCAGGCGAATCGTTGGGAGATCATCCGAATGGGCGCCGACATTAAAATAAAATGTACGAACTGCGGTCATATCGTTATGATGACACGTCGGGATTTTGAAAAGAAAATGAAGAAAATTTTGGAAAAAAATGATAAAGGATAGTGAATGATCAATGGCATTAACAGCTGGAATCGTGGGTTTGCCTAACGTAGGGAAATCAACTCTTTTTAACGCAATCACAAAAGCAGGAGCAGAAGCGGCAAATTATCCGTTTGCGACGATTGACCCGAACGTTGGGATGGTGGAAGTACCAGATGATCGCCTGTTGCGGTTAACAGAATTAGTAAAGCCTAAAAAAACTGTACCAACTACTTTTGAGTTTACAGATATCGCTGGTATCGTAAAAGGTGCAAGTAAAGGTGAAGGATTGGGCAATCAATTTTTAAGTCATATTCGTCAAGTAGATGCAATTTGTCATGTTGTTCGTTGTTTTGATGATGACAATATCACCCACGTTGAAGGACGTGTTGATCCGCTGGCAGATATCGATACAATCAATCTAGAGTTAGTTTTAGCGGATTTGGATTCTATCAATAAACGTTACACACGTGTGGCCAAAATAGCAAAAACAAAGGATAAAGATGCAGTTGCTGAGTTGGCTGTACTAGATAAGCTTAAACCAGTATTAGAAGAAGGTTTATCTGCACGGACGATCGATTTTACTGAAGATGAACAAAAAATCGTTAAAAGTCTATTTTTATTAACTGCAAAACCGATTTTATATGTTGCGAATGTATCAGAAGATGAGGTTTCAGATTCAGATAACAATCCGTATGTTCAACAAGTTCGGACTTTTGCAGCTAATGAAAATGCAGAAGTGATCGTGGTTTGTGCACGAGCAGAAGAAGAGATCGCTGAATTAGATGATGAAGATAAAGCAGAATTTTTGGAAGCTCTAGGTATTGAAGAATCAGGCTTGGATCAGTTGATTCGTGCAGCCTATGATTTGTTAGGCTTGGCAACCTACTTTACTGCAGGTGAACAAGAAGTTCGTGCATGGACATTCCGTAAAGGAATCAAAGCACCTCAGGCAGCTGGAATCATTCATACCGATTTTGAACGCGGATTTATTCGTGCCGAAACTGTTTCATTTGATGATTTAAATACGTATGGCAACATGCAGGCTGCAAAAGAAGCTGGGAAAGTCCGCTTAGAAGGAAAAGAATATATTGTGCAAGATGGCGATGTTATGCTTTTCCGTTTCAATGTATAGGAAAAATTTGTAAAAAACTGTTTTTCTCCCTAAAAAGTGTGTTAGAATACTTTTTAGGTAAAGACTGCCCTGTTTTTCATGGGCGAGGAGGACGCAAAAAATGGAATCAGAAGCACTTCGAGAGATTGTTTCAGAAAATCGTGAGCTTGAACAAAAATTGACCAAAAGAAATGAACAGTACATTTTTGATTTAAAGAAGTCATTAGTAGCTGCCAACCTTTCTGAAGAAGCACAAACGCTAGCTTTGCATGAGATTTTACCACATCTGGTAGAAGGTCAAAAAAGCGGTAAAACTGCACGTCAACTGTTCGGTACTGTATCTGAACGTACGGAGGCTATTTTAAATAAACCAGAAGAATTGCCAGAGTCGACTCCTGCATTGATGTGGCTGGATAATACGTTGCTGCTATTTGGCGTGATGACGTTGATGTTTTCGATCATGATGATGTGGTCTAAAGGCAAAACGCAACCTTTAGGATTGTTGACACTTGTTTTAGCTTCAATGGCAGGCGGGTATGTATTTTATCTTACATACAAATACATTTATCAGTACGACCGCCCGGGAGTAGACAAATCAAAACGTCCTGGTTGGTTTAAGACTGGTTTGATTTTAGTGGGTTCAATGTTGCTGTGGATAGTAGTATTTGCAGGTTCTGCAATGTTGCCGCCAGTAATTAACCCTATCTTAGATCCAGTGATCGTGATCGTTATTGGTGGATTGGCATTGATCGTACGTCACTTCTTAAAGAAAAAGTACAATATGCGCAGTAGTTTAGCGCGTTGATTCAGCAGAATAATCAACCTTTTGCATATGAAAGAACCAAAAATGAAACTAAGCTTAGTTTTGTTTTTGGTTCTTTTTTATATCGAAAGATAGTAATATTTGAAAGAGATGGCTTGTCGAAGTATCTTATAAAGTAGAATACAATTTAAGAAAGGGTAAATGGATGAGAGAATGGATTTGTAAACGAAGTCGATGGTTGATTTTTTTAAGTTTTCTTTTGTTAAGTTTTTTATCTCTGTATATCGTCTACTTTCAAAATGGACATATTTTGATTGGAGACGACTATCATTTTCATCAAAATAGGATCGAAGGCCTGGCACAGTCTTTAGCACATGGTATTTGGCTTCCTAAGATCAGTTACTTTTTTATTGGTGGTTACGGATATGCTTCAAGTTTGTTTTATCCGGATTTTTACTTATATATACCTGCTCTGTTAAGAGTAGCTGGTTTTTCGCTGGCGACAAGCTTTTTGTTCTTTGCGACAATGATCAATTTAGGAACGTTCGGGATAACGTATTTGTCTGGGCGAATCATGGGATTACCTAAGTTGAAGAGTTATCTGTTTTCGTTATTATATACTTTATCGATCTATCGATTACAGGACTTCTTTAATCGTCAGGCGATCGGTGAGTTATTGGCAATGGGCTTTTTTCCTTTAGTGTTAGCCAGTCTAAGCTTGTTAAAAGCTGGTAAGGTGCAAAATTGGTGGTTGTTGACGATCGCAATGACGGGAATCGGGTTAGCACATTTTATATCATTGGAGATCGTTAGTATTTTTATTGGTTTATATGTCCTTTTAAATGCGCGTCGTTTTGTTAAAAAGCAAACACTCACAGCACTTTTGAAAGCAACAATTGTAACGATTTTGCTGCTAGCCTTCTACTTAGTTCCTGTTTTTGAACAAATGAGTCGAATTACTTTTCAAGTGACAGCCAACCCACTCACGTTGATTTCAGATAGGAGCTATGCGTTGGGAGAGCTTTTGGCAAATAGTTTTGAAAATCGGGTGTTTCATGCTTCCTCAGCGAATATTGGACTTATTCTTTTGGTAGGGCTATTGGTAAATGGCGTAATGTTGTTTAAGCAAAAAAACGTGGATCGTGACTTGCTCTTCCTTTCTTTTTTATTCATGTTTATGACAACTAATTTATTTCCTTGGCAGTTATTTGATCAGACTCCGTTGAATACTATTCAATTTCCTTGGCGTTTTTTATCCATAGTGACACTACTGTCGGCTTATTTGATTGCCAACGACTACAATAAGATCTTGAAAAAGATTCCGTATGG
Organism: Enterococcus sp. 9D6_DIV0238; assembly: GCF_002174455.2. NCBI lineage: Bacteria > Bacillati > Bacillota > Bacilli > Lactobacillales > Enterococcaceae > Enterococcus > Candidatus Enterococcus dunnyi. The sequence goes on along the minus strand of NZ_CP147246.1, from coordinate 1,926,350 downwards.
ACAAGGTATTTTGATCCTTTTCATTTTACTAGGCGTGGTGATTTATGAGTGGGAGAGTATCGATACTGAAGGGAAGCGTATTGTATCACATCAAAGCTATGACCAAACCAACAGTTACTATATCGGTGCTGGGCACGAATATTTACCAAAAGAAGTAAATTATCAAAAGTTGTTAAAAAATAAAAAAAGAGAAATTAGCTATGATCCAGAAGTTATGACTATAAAAAAAAGTGAGCTATCTTTTGCCTCAGTAAGCTTTGATTATCAAGTCGCTCTGTCAAAGCCAGCAATCGTTACGCTTCCTTTTATCTATTATTATGGGTATCAGGCGAAGGTGATCGAAGATGGGAAGGTGAAAGAAATACCTGCCGTTTTAAATAAACAAAATGGGTATGTTGCTCTTTCATTATCAGGAAAAGGTAAAGTGACTGTTTCTTATAAAACGACTTGGGCACAAAAGATTTCATTAAGTATTTCGCTGATCACTCTTGCGCCGCTTTTCTCAGTAAAAGTGGTACCATATATTTCAAAAAAATTCTAAAGAAATAACTATAGTTATGATTTGTTTAAGATGATAAAACAATGAGCATGATCTCATGTTTTATGAAAGCGAAAGAAAATTTCTGTAAACAAAGAAATGCGGTTGACTTCACCATTATTATCTGTTATTTTCTTATATAAAATTAAATAGAGGAGTGGTCTGGAAAATGTCTAACTGGGAAACAAAATTCGCGAAAAAAGGTCTTACATTTGATGATGTATTATTGATTCCGGCAGAAAGTCACGTACTGCCAAACGAAGTAGATATGAGTGTGCAGCTAGCGAAAAATATCAAATTGAATATTCCTCTAATCAGTGCAAGTATGGATACAGTCACAGATAGTAAAATGGCGATTTCAATGGCGCGCCAAGGTGGACTAGGTGTTGTCCATAAGAATATGAGTATTGCACAGCAAGCAGATGAAGTGCGCAAAGTAAAACGTTCTGAGAGCGGAGTGATCATTGATCCATTTTTCTTAACACCGACGAATTTAGTAGCAGATGCTGAAAATCTGATGAGTAAATACCGCATTAGTGGTGTGCCTATCGTTGAAACAATGGAAAATCGTAAACTGGTTGGGATCATCACTAACCGTGATATGCGCTTTGTGACAGACTATCAAATGAAGATCGAAGAAGTCATGACGAAAGACAATTTAGTGACAGCCCCAGTCGGTACTTCTCTAAAAGATGCCGAAAAAATCCTACAAAAACATAAAATCGAAAAATTACCGATCGTTGATGAAAATAATCGTTTAAGCGGTTTGATCACGATCAAAGATATTGAAAAGGTGATTGAATTTCCGAATGCAGCTAAAGATGAACATGGTCGTCTTTTAGTCGCAGCAGCTGTAGGTGTAACGAGTGATACATTTGAGCGTGCAGAAGCTTTACTTGAAGCTGGTGCAGATGCGATCATCATTGATACTGCACACGGCCATAGTGCAGGAGTGATCCGTAAGATCAAAGAAATTCGTGACACTTTCCCAGAAGCGACATTGATCGCTGGGAATATTGCTACAGCAGAAGGTGCTAAAGCTCTTTATGATGTAGGTGTTGATGTTGTAAAAGTCGGGATCGGACCTGGTTCGATCTGTACAACACGTGTTGTAGCAGGTGTTGGCGTACCTCAATTGACAGCTATCTATGATGCAGCTTCTGTAGCCCGTAAATATAGCAAAGCGATCATTGCGGATGGGGGAATCAAGTACTCAGGTGATATCGTCAAAGCTTTAGCAGCGGGCGGACATGCGGTAATGTTAGGAAGTATGTTAGCTGGAACAGATGAATCTCCTGGTGAATTCGAAATTTATCAAGGCCGTCGTTTCAAAACATACCGCGGTATGGGTTCATTAGGTGCAATGGAAAAAGGATCAAGTGATCGTTACTTCCAAGGCGGCGTGAATGAAGCGAATAAATTAGTACCTGAAGGTATTGAAGGTCGTGTTGCTTACAAAGGCAGCGTAGCAGATATTGTCTTCCAGCTGATCGGTGGGCTAAAATCAGGTATGGGCTATGTTGGAGCTGCTGATTTGAAACAATTGCGAGAAGAAGCACAATTCATTCAAATGAGTGGAAACGGACTAAAAGAATCTCATCCACATGATGTTCAAATCACAAAAGAAGCACCAAACTACTCTGTAGAACAGTAGTATATACAATAAAAAACACCGTCCATTGGACGGTGTTTTTATTGTACAGGTCGTTCATCGTTAGATCCATAATACATATGCAAAGGTTTAGCCTTATTTCCTAACAATTGTTTAGATGGGATAATTTCATATCCTTCTGCACGTAAACGATCAATCACGATTGGTACGGCATCCACTGTTTCTGGATAAATATCATGCATCAAAATGATGGCATCATTGTATTCTGTATCATGTATGCGTTGAATGATTTTATCAATACTGTGACTTTGCCAATCTTGTGAATCAACTGACCATTGGATGATAGGCTTATTGATGATCGCTGCTGTTTCAGAATTTACAGAGCCATATGGAGGTCTAAAATCAGTAGGAAGTTTACCGATTGCCTGATAAATGACCTTATCTGTATTTTGAACTTCTGTTTTGACACGCTCTGTATCGATCGTTGTCAGCTGAGGATGTGAATATGAATGGCTAGCTACTTCATGACCTTCACTATCCGCTCGTTTGACGATTGCTTCATTTTTCACCACATTTTGCCCTAACATGAAAAAGGTTGCTTTCACGCCTTTTTCTTTTAAGATATCTAAAAGTTTGGGAGTCGTTTTTGGGTTTGGTCCATCGTCAAACGTAAGTGAAATGTACTTTTTGTTTGGATCTAAAGGCGTATCGAAAGCATCATTGATGGAAGCTGGATCGATAAACTCTGGGTTAACGTACTCAGCGATTTCTCTATATGCCAACGAGACTTCTTTTGATCCTGTTGCATTGTCAGGCAAATGAAAACTGATTTTATCGGGCCGATAAGTGAAGTGTGTGTCCGTTAAGGACATATTCGGCATCGATAAAACAGTATCGATAACCTTAGTCCCATCAGAGCTATCATCTAGTAATTTTTGTTTAATGACCTGTTGGACAGCTAATAGATTTGCTTCACTTGTAAAAAGATCGGTCAGTGTCAATTCCTGATTATTTTTCTGATTCACAAAATCTGAAGTAGCACAAGGCTCTTTCTTTTCAGACCAGGTCCTGTTTTTTTCATCCCAACTATAAATAGTCAACAGAGGTTGATAATTTTTTAATTGCGCGGTTACGTTGGACATAGTCATTTGTCCGACAATTTTAATAGGCTGTTGATTAGAATGTTTTCTTTTTACTGTATCGATCATTGTTGTTAGTTCGTCTTTCAGTGTTGAAAAACGAGGGATAGAATCCTTTTGGACCGGATCGTAAAGCAATGTTTGAATGTTGTTCGTTACTTCTGTATGCTCGGTGCTTGCTAGTGCAGCTTCTTTTTGATCTTGCCGAATCTTTTCTAAAAGCAAGGCTTCTTTTTTGTTAAAATCGCTGTCGTGCTCTTTCGTCGTTTCTTTGGCTGTCGAACGAGACTGATGAATGTGAGTGATATAAACACCGCCCCCAACTAAAAGAAGCGTGCTGGCAAATAGAGAAAGAAGGGCTATTTTTTTAGGCATATGTTGCTTTCGTCGTGCACGCCTACTATTGCGGGTACTATGTGAGTAGCTGTTTTTGTCCATGTGTAGTGCTTCCCTTATGTGATAGATTTATTTTCTTGCGATAAATCAAATGTAACATGCAGGATTTCTACTTTCAACAGGCTGCTGCTCAACTTAAGAATTTTTTTGTTCTTTTATTTGATCAATTTTAAGTTACCCATATATGGAACTAAAACTTCAGGTATTGTTACTGAACCATCTTCGTTTTGATAATTTTCTAGTATAGCAGCAACAGTACGACCGACAGCTAATCCTGATCCATTTAGTGTATGGGCATATTGAACTTTATCATTTTCATCCCGATAACGAATCATGGCACGGCGTGCTTGGAAATCTTCGCAGTTTGAGCAAGAGCTGATTTCGCGATAGGCATTTTGAGCTGGGATCCAAACTTCTAAATCATAGGTCTTAGCAGCTGAAAAGCCCATATCTCCAGTAGCAAGAGCCATTACACGGTAAGGTAAGTTCAATTTTTGTAGAATATCTTCCGCATTTGCTGTCATTTTTTCTAGTTCTTCATAAGAATGCTCTGCATCACTGAATTTTACCATTTCCACTTTATTAAACTGGTGTAAACGAATTAGTCCACGGGTATCGCGACCGGCGCTTCCTGCTTCAGAACGAAAAGAAGGGCTTAGTGCTGTAAAGTAAATAGGTAAATCTTTTCCATCTAAAATTTCATTATTATAATAGTTTGTTAAAGGAACTTCTGCCGTTGGAATCAGAGTCATATCAGTATCTTCTAATTGGAAAACATCTTCTTTAAACTTAGGAAATTGTCCTGTTCCAAACATTGAGTTACTATTAACGATATAAGGTGTCATCATTTCAGTATAACCATGATCATATACATGCATATCCAGCATGAAATTATATAATGCACGTTCTAAACGAGCACCTAAACCCTTATAGTAAACAAAACGGCTGCCTGCAACTTTTGCTCCACGTTCAAAATCAATAATATCCAAGTTCTCAGCAACATCCCAGTGAGGTTTTGGTTCAAAAGCAAAGCTTCTAGGCTCGCTCCAGCGACGAACTTCTACGTTATCCTCTTCATCCGCACCTACAGGCACGCTACTATGAGGCAGATTTGGCAAAGTAGTAGAAATTTCCTGTAGCTTAGTATCGATTTCTTCAATTTCAGTATCCAAGGCTTTAATATTGCCGCCAACTTCTTTCATTTCAGCGATTTTAGCTGCTGCATCTTCTTTGTTGCGTTTTAATTGTGCGATTTCAGCTGAAACATCATTCCGATATTTTTTTAATTCTTCTGCCTTTACTAATAAATTTCTGCGGCTTTCATCTAATCGTAAAAATTCTACCAATATTTCTTCTTTTACTCCGCGGGTTTTCAATTTTGCCTGCACATCATCAAAGTTTTGACGAATCATTTTTACATCTAACATAATTACTCCTCCTTAATATAAAAGCATAGCGGGCTTGTCCAGTCTCGGCAGAAAAATAGATCAAGGTGTTTTGACCTTATGTTATCTTTTTCTCCGAAAGGTTAGCTCATGAAACTAGGTAACTCAGTGGTAAAATAAAAAGCCACTTCATCCCCAGAAAAAAATTCTTGGGACGAAATGACTTGAATTTCGCGGTACCACCCAAGTTCAGCTATAAAGCTGCCCTTGTAAAGCAGATAACGGCTGCTGCCGATTTGACTTATTTCGCCAAATGCAATCATTAGAGACGGACTTCTCTATAGTAGAATATTTGCTCTCACCACCGCAAACTCTCTTGAATTCTAGACTATAAATACTTTTTCTCTTTGCTTGTCATTAGAATACAAAATTTTCATTTGAATGTCAACCTCATTAGAGAGCTGTCAGTTTCTCTTTAAGGGCAAATGGATAATAAAGGAAGTCCATTTATTATCGGACGTTGCATAAATATAGCCGCCATGTAGTGCAATGATGCTTTGCGCGATGGCTAGTCCCAAACCAGTGCCGCCAGTTTCTTGTGAACGAGATTCCTCTACGCGGTAGAAACGATCGAATAATTGATCTAGTGACTTTTTAGGAATAGGGGGACCATCATTTCTAACAGCAATAACAGCTTCAGTACCAACTTTCTCAACATCAATAACGATATTTTTGCCGCCTTTGCCATATTTCAACGCATTCGATAATAAGTTATTAAAGACACGAACAAGTTTTTCAGTATCTCCATCCATTTTGATAGAGGTAGGATCAGCATTGACCTGAATCGTCATATTATTTTTATCCGCTTCAAGCTCAAAGTCAGCAGCAAGCTGTTCGATCAACTGTGCCATATCGAAATTGATTGTATTGATCGGTACGGATGGCTGGCGAACTTTCGTATATTCAAAAAGATCATCGACGAGTAGCTTCATTTGTTTGGCTTTTACGTATGCAGTATGTGTATATTTCAGTAAATCCTCTTCGCTATGAAATTGTCGATCTTCGATCAAACCTAAATAACCTATAATAGAAGTAAGCGGTGTTCGAATATCATGACTGACGTTTGTAATCAATTCATCTTTTGATTTTTCTATTTTACGTTCATCTTCAATTGCTGCGACAGTACTATCTACTAAACCATTGATACTACTTACCACTTTCGATAAATCACCACTCAGCTCAAACGGAATCCGATGATCATAATTTCCATCTGCAATATAATGCAGTTCACTGATGATATGACGAAGCTGCATTTGACGGTAACGGCGGATCAAGCGCCAATACAAAACAGCAACATCCACTATAAAGAAAAGCGGGATGACAAATTTGCTTAAACTCCAGAATAGATCGGTGTTTAGTTCTTTAGCAAATGCACCTTTTGTGGTCCAAATAATTCCTTGTAGCGATTGACTGCCACTGAGTAGGACAGTAATTGAGACATTTAATAGAAGCAACAGGATAATAGTGACGATTCCTTCCGCTAATAATTCACTGATTTCCTTTGATGTTAAGGTAATTCTTTTTTGCTTTTCGATTTTCTTTTGTCTAACGAGCATCGATCTTATATCCAACTCCCCAAACTGTTTGAATGACTTTTTCTCCACCGGTTGCCTCTTCGATCTTATCTCTCAAATGACTAACGTGAACCATTACTGTTTTAGCTGAAACAATGCTTTCTTGCTGCCACACACGCTCAAAAATTTCATCTGCACTAAATACACGGTTAGGGTGACTAGCTAATAAGTAGAGAATACCAAATTCTAGTGCAGTTAGTTGGATTTCTTTGTCATCGACTGTTTTGACTTCATGAGAGTCTCTATTGATGATCAATGAGCCGACTTCTAGTATATCTGGCTCATCTGCTTTTTGCTGCATCTGACTACGACGTAAAATCGATTTAACGCGGGCCATTACTTCCAATGGGTTGAAAGGTTTTGTAACATAATCATCTGCGCCGGCAACTAAGCCTTTGATCTTATCCATGTCTGTTGTTTTTGCTGTCAACATGATGATCGGGATTTGCGATTCCTTTCTCAATTCTTTCACTACCTGCATGCCGTCCATGATCGGCATCATGATATCTAAAATCAACAAGTCAATATCAGATATCGTTCTAATCTTCGATAAAGCCTCTTTTCCATCATAAGCTTTGACCACTTCATAGCCTTCATTATGGATATAAATACTCAATAGTTCTACGATCTCTTTATCATCATCAGCAACCAAAATTTTCATATTATTATTTCCTCCATACTATATAGTAGAAATCTTCTCTTATATTCTAACAAAAAATAAAGAAAATTGACAAAAACAAGAAGAAGTTACGGGAAATTTAGAATCCATTACTAAAATTTAATAAATTGAGCGAAAACAGACGTATTTTATGCTAAAAACGAACGATAAAGAACAAAAGGAATAAAACAATCGGTAACGAAAAAAACTTCAAAAAAAATGTAATTTTTGATTGACCTGCGCGCCGAAACTTGGTATATTATTACATGTCGCAAGGCGAGCAACAAAAACGCTGAAACGACTGAAATAGAATAACAAATCAAGTTTTAAAAAAACTTGAAAAATCAGGAAGAAAGTTGTTGACAAATAACAAACAACCTGATAAACTAATGGAGTTGTCGCTGAAACAAACGACAACGCCAAGCAGAAAAAACTTTGAAACTTTTTTAAAAAAGTGTTGACATCAAATCGAAGATTTGATATGATATAAAAGTTGCTGCGAGGTAACAACGTAGACCTTTGAAAACTGAACAAAGTAAGACAAACCAAATGTGTAGGTTGTTTTCACAACGGTGAAAACAAACAATAATTTTTAACAAGCGAAGCAATATGCTAGCAAACAAATGAGCTTAACGATCGCAAGATCGTGTTCAACTTTTATTATGAGAGTTTGATCCTGGCTCAGGACGAACGCTGGCGGCGTGCCTAATACATGCAAGTCGAACGCTTCTTTTCTACCGAGTGCTTGCACTCATTTGAAAAGAGGAGTGGCGGACGGGTGAGTAACACGTGGGTAACCTGCCCATCAGAGGGGGATAACACTTGGAAACAGGTGCTAATACCGCATAACAGTCGACACCGCATGGTGTTGATTTGAAAGACGCTTTCGGGTGTCACTGATGGATGGACCCGCGGTGCATTAGCTAGTTGGTGAGGTAACGGCTCACCAAGGCCATGATGCATAGCCGACCTGAGAGGGTGATCGGCCACACTGGGACTGAGACACGGCCCAGACTCCTACGGGAGGCAGCAGTAGGGAATCTTCGGCAATGGACGAAAGTCTGACCGAGCAACGCCGCGTGAGTGAAGAAGGTTTTCGGATCGTAAAACTCTGTTGTTAGAGAAGAACAAGTAGGAGAGTAACTGCTCTTACCTTGACGGTATCTAACCAGAAAGCCACGGCTAACTACGTGCCAGCAGCCGCGGTAATACGTAGGTGGCAAGCGTTGTCCGGATTTATTGGGCGTAAAGCGAGCGCAGGCGGTTTCTTAAGTCTGATGTGAAAGCCCCCGGCTCAACCGGGGAGGGTCATTGGAAACTGGGAGACTTGAGTGCAGAAGAGGAGAGTGGAATTCCATGTGTAGCGGTGAAATGCGTAGATATATGGAGGAACACCAGTGGCGAAGGCGACTCTCTGGTCTGTAACTGACGCTGAGGCTCGAAAGCGTGGGGAGCAAACAGGATTAGATACCCTGGTAGTCCACGCCGTAAACGATGAGTGCTAAGTGTTGGAGGGTTTCCGCCCTTCAGTGCTGCAGCAAACGCATTAAGCACTCCGCCTGGGGAGTACGACCGCAAGGTTGAAACTCAAAGGAATTGACGGGGGCCCGCACAAGCGGTGGAGCATGTGGTTTAATTCGAAGCAACGCGAAGAACCTTACCAGGTCTTGACATCCTTTGACCACTCTAGAGATAGAGCTTTCCCTTCGGGGACAAAGTGACAGGTGGTGCATGGTTGTCGTCAGCTCGTGTCGTGAGATGTTGGGTTAAGTCCCGCAACGAGCGCAACCCTTATTGTTAGTTGCCATCATTCAGTTGGGCACTCTAGCGAGACTGCCGGTGACAAACCGGAGGAAGGTGGGGATGACGTCAAATCATCATGCCCCTTATGACCTGGGCTACACACGTGCTACAATGGGAAGTACAACGAGTCGCTAGGCCGCGAGGTCATGCAAATCTCTTAAAGCTTCTCTCAGTTCGGATTGTAGGCTGCAACTCGCCTACATGAAGCCGGAATCGCTAGTAATCGCGGATCAGCACGCCGCGGTGAATACGTTCCCGGGCCTTGTACACACCGCCCGTCACACCACGAAAGTTTGTAACACCCGAAGTCGGTGAGGTAACCTTTTGGAGCCAGCCGCCTAAGGTGGGATAGATGATTGGGGTGAAGTCGTAACAAGGTAGCCGTATCGGAAGGTGCGGCTGGATCACCTCCTTTCTAAGGAATATTACGGAACTACACGGTTCGTCAACACTTTGTTCAGTTTTGAGAGGTCTACTCTCAAACGATTGTTCATTGAAAACTGGATATTGAAGTAAAAAAAGTAATCAAAACAAACCGAGAACACCGCGTTGAAGAGTTAATTAATTAATTGTTCGAAGCTTATTTTATTGACCAACCTTCTATCGCTAGAAGAAGTAGTCAAGACCCAACCGCAAGGTTGACAAGGTTAAGTGAATAAGGGCGCACGGTGGATGCCTTGGCATTAGGAGCCGATGAAGGACGGGACTAACACCGATATGCTTTGGGGAGCTGTAAGTGAGCTATGATCCAGAGATTTCCGAATGGGGGAACCCAGCATCTTTTATAGGATGTTACTTTCCAGTGAATACATAGCTGGTTAGAGGTAGACGCAGAGAACTGAAACATCTAAGTACCTGCAGGAAGAGAAAGAAAATTCGATTCCCTGAGTAGCGGCGAGCGAAACGGGAAGAGCCCAAACCAACAAGCTTGCTTGTTGGGGTTGTAGGACTCCGATATGGTAGTCTGTCAGGATAGTCGAAGGACTTGGAAAGGTCCGCCAAAGTGGGTAATAGCCCCGTAGACGAAATTGTGACAGCACCTAGGAGGATCCTGAGTACGGCGGAACACGAGAAATTCCGTCGGAATCCGCGGGGACCATCCCGTAAGGCTAAATACTCCCTAATGACCGATAGTGAACCAGTACCGTGAGGGAAAGGTGAAAAGCACCCCGGAAGGGGAGTGAAATAGATCCTGAAACCGTGTGCCTACAACAAGTTCGAGCCCGTTAATGGGTGAGAGCGTGCCTTTTGTAGAATGAACCGGCGAGTTACGATTGCATGCGAGGTTAAGGTGAAGAGCCGGAGCCGCAGCGAAAGCGAGTCTGAATAGGGCGAATGAGTATGTAGTCGTAGACCCGAAACCATGTGATCTACCCATGGCCAGGTTGAAGGTGTGGTAAAACGCACTGGAGGACCGAACCCACGTACGTTGAAAAGTGCGGGGATGAGCTGTGGGTAGCGGAGAAATTCCAAACGAACTTGGAGATAGCTGGTTCTCTCCGAAATAGCTTTAGGGCTAGCGTCGAAGTTGAGAATGATGGAGGTAGAGCACTGTTTGGACTAGGGGCCCATCTCGGGTTACCGAATTCAGATAAACTCCGAATGCCATTCATTCATATTCGGCAGTCAGACTGCGAGTGATAAGATCCGTAGTCGAAAGGGAAACAGCCCAGACCACCAGCTAAGGTCCCAAAATAACTATTAAGTGGAAAAGGATGTGGGGTTGCACAGACAACTAGGATGTTGGCTTAGAAGCAGCCACCATTTAAAGAGTGCGTAATAGCTCACTAGTCGAGTGACCCTGCGCCGAAAATGTACCGGGGCTAAATAGTTTACCGAAGCTGTGGATCACACCTCTGGTGTGATGGTAGGAGAGCGTTCTAAGGGCGTTGAAGGTCGATCGTGAGGACGGCTGGAGCGCTTAGAAGTGAGAATGCCGGTATGAGTAGCGAAAGACGGGTGAGAATCCCGTCCACCGTATGACTAAGGTTTCCTGGGGAAGGCTCGTCCGCCCAGGGTTAGTCGGGACCTAAGCCGAGGCCGATAGGCGTAGGCGATGGACAACAGGTTGATATTCCTGTACCAGTTGTTTTTGTTTGAACAATGGAGGGACGCAGGAGGCTAAGGAATGCATGCGACTGGAAGTGCATGTCCAAGCAGTAAGTCTTGAGTAGAGTCAAATGCTTTACTCTGTACGGACAAGCTGTGATGGGGAGGGAAATAATAGTACCGAAGTTCCTGATGTCACACTGTCAAGAAAAGCTTCTAGTGAGAAAACAACTGCCCGTACCGTAAACCGACACAGGTAGTCGAGGAGAGTATCCTAAGGTGAGCGAGCGAACTCTCGTTAAGGAACTCGGCAAAATGACCCCGTAACTTCGGGAGAAGGGGTGCTGACTTCGGTCAGCCGCAGTGAATAGGCCCAAGCGACTGTTTATCAAAAACACAGGTCTCTGCAAAATCGAAAGATGAAGTATAGGGGCTGACGCCTGCCCGGTGCTGGAAGGTTAAGAGGATGGGTTAGCTTCGGCGAAGCTCAGAATTGAAGCCCCAGTAAACGGCGGCCGTAACTATAACGGTCCTAAGGTAGCGAAATTCCTTGTCGGGTAAGTTCCGACCCGCACGAAAGGCGTAACGATTTGGGCACTGTCTCAACGAGAGACTCGGTGAAATTTTAGTACCTGTGAAGATGCAGGTTACCCGCGACAGGACGGAAAGACCCCATGGAGCTTTACTGTAGCTTGATATTGAGTGTTTGTACCACATGTACAGGATAGGTAGGAGCCGATGAAACCGGAACGCTAGTTTCGGTGGAGGCGCTGGTGGGATACTACCCTTGTGTTATGAACCCTCTAACCCGCAGCCCTAATCGGGCTGGGAGACAGTGTCAGGTGGGCAGTTTGACTGGGGCGGTCGCCTCCTAAAAGGTAACGGAGGCGCCCAAAGGTTCCCTCAGAATGGTTGGAAATCATTCGCAGAGTGTAAAGGCAGAAGGGAGCTTGACTGCGAGACTTACAAGTCGAGCAGGGACGAAAGTCGGGCTTAGTGATCCGGTGGTTCCGCATGGAAGGGCCATCGCTCAACGGATAAAAGCTACCCTGGGGATAACAGGCTTATCTCCCCCAAGAGTCCACATCGACGGGGAGGTTTGGCACCTCGATGTCGGCTCGTCGCATCCTGGGGCTGTAGTCGGTCCCAAGGGTTGGGCTGTTCGCCCATTAAAGCGGCACGCGAGCTGGGTTCAGAACGTCGTGAGACAGTTCGGTCCCTATCCGTCGCGGGCGTTGGAAATTTGAGAGGAGCTGTCCTTAGTACGAGAGGACCGGGATGGACTTACCGCTGGTGTACCAGTTGTTCTGCCAAGGGCATTGCTGGGTAGCTATGTAGGGAAGGGATAAACGCTGAAAGCATCTAAGTGTGAAGCCCACCTCAAGATGAGATTTCCCATTTCTTTAAGAAAGTAAGACCCCTCAGAGATGATGAGGTAGATAGGTTGGAAGTGGAAGTGCAGTGATGTACGGAGCGGACCAATACTAATCGGTCGAGGACTTAACCAAAAGAAATAAAATAAATGATCTTGGTAAGTAGTGATTACAAGCTTCAATCCAGTTTTGAGTGAATCATCACTCAATTGAATACAACAACACCCAGTGTGGTGGCGATAGCGAGAAGGATACACCTGTTCCCATGCCGAACACAGAAGTTAAGCTTCTTAGCGCCGATTGTAGTGAAGGGTTTCCCTTTGTGAGAGTAGGACGTCGCCGCGCTAAACGTGTTGTATTGGAGGTTTAGCTCAGCTGGGAGAGCACCTGCCTTACAAGCAGGGGGTCAGCGGTTCGATCCCGTTAACCTCCATTTTTTGAGCCGTTAGCTCAGTTGGTAGAGCATCTGACTTTTAATCAGAGGGTCGCAGGTTCGAGCCCTGCACGGCTCATAGAAATATTTTGCGGGTGTGGCGGAATTGGCAGACGCACTAGATTTAGGATCTAGCGCCTTACGGCGTGGGGGTTCAAGTCCCTTCACCCGCATATTTTAAGTCTCGTTGATAAACTTGGCGAAATACGCCGGCTTAGCTCAGTTGGTAGAGCATCTGATTTGTAATCAGAGGGTCGAGGGTTCAAGTCCTTTAGCCGGCATCAAACTGCGGAAATAGCTCAGTGGTAGAGCACCACCTTGCCAAGGTGGGGGTCGCGGGTTCGAACCCCGTTTTCCGCTTAGCTTGTTCATTCGCCGGGGTGGCGGAACTGGCAGACGCACAGGACTTAAAATCCTGCGGTGAGTGATCACCGTACCGGTTCGATTCCGGTCCTCGGCATTCATCACAACTTTGCTTGAGATGACATTAGCACCCATAGCTCAACTGGATAGAGTGTTTGACTACGAATCAAAAGGTTAGGGGTTCGACTCCCTTTGGGTGCATAGTTAAAGGTTTGACTGCGAGTTAGAAGGTAAGTAACACAGTTCCTTTTAATCGTTTAGTCTTTTTTTATTATTATAATTGCGGGAAGTAGCTCAGCTTGGTAGAGCACTTGGTTTGGGACCAAGGGGTCGCAGGTTCGAATCCTGTCTTCCCGATTAAAAGAACAGAGTATGCTCTGTTCTTTTTTGTTATATATTTAGTTTGTAATTTCCTAAATATATTTACCTTTTCTTAGTTAATTAGGCATTCTCCTTTATTAAACAGTTGAAATTGGGTATAATTAAGGTCAGTATTAGTCAAGGGAAAAGGATGAGGACTATGAGTAATCAAAATACTTCAGATTTGATTGAAGCATATTTAAAGAAAATTCTTGAAGAAAGCAGTAAAATTGAAATTCGCAGGGCCGAAATGGCTCATTTATTCAATTGTGTTCCTTCCCAGATTAATTATGTGATCAATACTCGTTTCACGATTCAACGTGGCTATTCAGTTGAAAGTAAGCGTGGTGGTGGCGGTTATATCAGAATAGCTAAAGTACAAATATCTGATAGTGACCAGTTGCTGAAACAAATTGCTCAATTTACAGGGAATGAACTTTCGGAAAAAGACGCACTAATTTTTATACAGAAGCTCTATGAAGAAAAAGTTGTTACAAAACGAGAAGGAAACTTAATGCTGTCGGTGCTTGGAAAACAAGTCTTAGATAAGGCAGGACCAGATGAAGATTATTTACGTGCTCAATTGATGCATTCATTTTTAGAACGTTTGAGTTACGAGGAGGAATGATAGTATGGACGAATTATTTACAGAAAGTGCCAAGGCAGTCTTAGCCATCGCACAAGAAGAAGCGAAGTATTTTAGGCATCAATCTGTAGGTTCTGAACATTTGCTTTTAGCATTAGTACTGGAACCAAATGGAATTGCTGGAAAATCTTTACGCCAGTTGAATGCTAATAAAACAGATATACGTGAAGAAATTGAACAATTAACTGGGTACGGAACAGTTAAAGCATATCCGAAAGGAACCTATTTGCCTTATTCCCCTCGTGCAAAACAAGTTTTTGCCTATGCCGGCGATGAAGCAAAACGTTTAGGAGCTCCTAATATAGGCACTGAACATATTTTGTTAGGCTTATTACGCGATGAGGATATCCTTGCTTCACGTATTTTATTGAACTTGGGATTAAGTTTATCTAAAATGCGTCAGCTGTTAATGAAAAAAATTGGGATTACAGATCCCCAAATGAGTGGAAATGTTGGGCGCCGACGTAATAATCAAGCACAAAAAGCAGCACCTAAAGGAACTCCAACATTGGATTCGTTAGCTCGTGACTTGACTAAACTAGCACGTGAGAATGATTTAGACCCAGTTGTCGGACGTTCTCAAGAGGTCAGACGGCTGATCCAAATATTAAGTCGTCGTACCAAAAATAATCCAGTTTTAGTTGGTGAACCTGGTGTAGGTAAAACGGCAATTGCTGAAGGCTTAGCACAAAAAATTGTTAATGGTGAAGTGCCGGACGATATGCAGGAAAAACGTTTGATGATGCTGGATATGGGTGCTCTTGTTGCGGGAACGAAATATCGTGGTGAATTCGAAGATCGTTTGAAGAAAGTGATTGACGAGATCTATCAAGATGGAGAAGTGATCCTCTTTATTGATGAGCTGCATACATTGATTGGTGCAGGTGGTGCAGAGGGTGCGATCGATGCTTCAAATATCTTAAAACCAGCGCTTGCTCGTGGAGAATTACAAACAATTGGTGCGACTACATTAGATGAGTACCAAAAATATATTGAAAAAGATTCTGCTTTGGAACGTCGTTTTGCGAGAGTTCAAGTGGATGAACCAACATCAGAAGAAGCAGAAGAGATTCTAAAAGGCCTACGTTCTCGCTATGAAGAACATCATGGCGTTGAGATTACAGATGATGCCTTACATGCAGCAGTTCAGTTATCTGTTCGTTATATCAATTCTCGTCAATTACCAGATAAAGCGATTGATTTGATGGATGAATCAGCTGCTAAAGTTCGTCTAGACTTAGCAGATGAGCCTTCTGAAATTAATGAGTTGCGCTTAGATTTAGCGAATCTAATCAAGGAAAAAGAAGAAGCAATTCAGTCACAATCGTTCGAAAGTGCAGCAAGATTACGCCAAAAAGAGAAAAAAATGGCTAGAAAGCTTGAAAATATTTTATTATTAGAACAAAAAGAAGCGTCTGGTTATGCAAATCAAGTCACTGAACAAGATGTGGCAAATGTTGTGTCACAATGGACAGGTGTGCCATTACAGCAGCTAGAGAAAAAAGAAAGCGAGCGCCTGCTCGAATTAGAAAGTATCTTACACCACAGAGTTGTTGGTCAGGATGAAGCTGTTCAAGCTGTATCGCGTGCAATTCGTAGAGCCCGCAGTGGCTTGAAAGATCCGAATCGTCCAATTGGTTCATTTATGTTCCTGGGACCTACTGGAGTTGGTAAAACAGAATTAGCAAAAGCGTTGGCTGAAACAATGTTTGGCAGTGAGGATGCACTTGTGCGTGTAGATATGTCCGAATTTATGGAAAAATATAGTACAAGTCGTTTGATTGGCTCCCCTCCAGGTTATGTTGGTTATGAAGAAGGCGGACAATTGACGGAAAAAATTCGTCAAAAACCTTATTCAGTGATTTTACTTGATGAAGTAGAGAAAGCTCACCCAGATGTATTCAATATCTTGTTACAGGTATTAGACGATGGACACTTAACTGATTCTAAAGGTCGAAAAGTCGATTTTAGAAATACTATTTTAATTATGACTTCAAATATTGGAGCAACGGCTATCCGTGAAGAAAAAAATGTTGGGTTCAACGTGAAAGACTTATCGAAAGACTACGATGCTATGCAAAAACGAATCATGGAAGAATTGAAAAAAGCATTCCGTCCAGAGTTTTTGAACCGTGTGGATGAAACAGTTGTTTTCCGTTCATTAGATCAGGAAGAAATTCATGAGATTGTGAAGATTATGAGTAAATCGATTATTCAGCGCTTGAAAGAGCAAGAGGTGAATGTGAAAATTACTCCTGCTGCAATCGAAGTGATCGGTAAGGTTGGTTTTGACCCAGAATATGGTGCGCGTCCAATTCGCAGAGCATTACAAAAAGAAGTGGAAGATCGTTTGAGTGAAGCATTGCTTTCAGGTCAGATCCATTTAGGTGATAAAGTAACGATTGGCGCAAGCAAAGGAAAAATAACGTTGAATGTAAAAACGCCAAAAATAGAGCAGGTTTTACAGGAAGTATAAAAAATGACTATTAAGATATCGAGACGTTGTTCATGACACGTCTCGGTATTTTTTCTTTTTAAGTAATAAAGGATCGCAAGAAACTATTTTGTGAAAAATCAACGTTAAAATGAAGAGAGACTATTGGAAAGTTTGTGAACCTGTGCTACTATGAAACAGTTGTTAGAAGAATATAGAACAATAGATAAAGAGAACTTGAAGCTGGAGTGTAATTTGTTTAGGTAGAGCTAGAGAGAAGATCGTTCGACTTTTAACTTGTTTAATTTCATGAACTAGCATCTCGGAAAAAAGAAAACATTTGTCCGCGATGAAGAGCATCATAAAAAATGTTTCTGTTTTTCAGTTGATGCTGATCAGGTTCATTCAAGCTTTACATTATCTAGCTTCATGAGCTAGCCCTTCAGAAAAAAGATAAAAATGGATTGCGGCGAAAAGTACCGCCTTCAATTTTTCCTATTTTTCAATCAGGGCTGAACGAGCTCATTCAGCTTTTATAAGGAGGATTCAAAATGATTGAACTTATTGCAACAGCTGAGTCTGTTGAACAGGCGGAGGCGTTATTGGCCGTAGGCGTGGATACGTTATATATAGGAGAAGAGACATTTGGGTTACGTTTGCCGACGTCGTTTTCTCGTGATGATCAGCGATCGATCACTGAAATGGCTCATCGTATGGGGAAAAAGGTAACGGTTGCCCTTAATGGGATCATGCATCCGGAAAAGATGAAAAAAGTGCCGGAGTATTTGGCTTTTCTAAAAGAGATTCAAGTGGATCAATTAACAGTTGGTGATCCAGGAGTTGTTTTTGTTTTACAGCGTGATAAAGTGAATATTCCCTATATTTATGATGGCGAAACATTGGTTACAAGCTCGCGTCAAATCAATTTTTGGGCAAAGCGTGGATCGATCGGTGCGGTATTGGCTAGAGAGGTTCCGTTTGAAGAGATGAAAGCCATGAAGGATAATTTGATGGTACCTGCCGAAGTGCTTGTGTACGGTGCAACGTGTATTCATCAATCGAAACGTCCGTTACTGCAGAACTACTATAATTTCACCAAGAATGATGAATCTGTGAGTAAGGATCGGGGTTTATTTATATCTGAGCCTAAAAAGGAAGAAACACACTATTCTATTTATGAAGATAGCCATGGTACACATATCTTCGCGGATAACGATGTTAATTTAGCCGGAGAATTAGATAAGTTATATGAGAACGATTATACGAAATGGAAACTGGATGGTATTTATGCTCCAGGTGAAAATTTTGTAAAGACAGCTAAGATTTTTGCAGATGCAAAAGAAAAAATCGAACAGGGCAGCTGGTCCAGTATAGAAGCCCAAAAAGCGATCGAACAGATCGAAGCATTGCATCCTGAAAACCGCGGTTTAGATATCGGATTCTTTGATTTAGATCCAGATGAGATAAAATAAGGAGAAAAGAGACATGACAAACGAACGAACATTGAAGCGTCCCGAAGTATTAGCACCTGCTGGGACGCTAGAAAAACTAAAAACAGCCATTCATTATGGTGCAGATGCCGTGTATATCGGCGGAAATGCCTACGGGTTACGTAGCCGTGCCGGTAATTTTACAAAAGAAGATATGATCGAAGGAGTAGCTTTTGCAAAAGAGCACAATGCGAAAGTGTATGTCGCAGCAAATATGGTGACACATGAAGGCAATCAAGAAGGTGCTGGTGACTTTTTCCGTGAGATACGCGACGTCGGTATTTCAGCGGTAATCGTTTCAGACCCAGCTTTGATTGAAATTTGTGCAACAGAAGCACCTGGTTTACCGATCCATTTATCGACACAAGCTTCAGCAACGAACTATGAGACATTAGAGTTCTGGAAAAATGAAGGGCTTGAGCGCGTCGTTTTAGCCCGTGAAGTGTCAATGGAAGAAGTTGCGGAGATCCGTAAAAATACAGACGTTGAAATCGAAGCGTTTATCCATGGAGCTATGTGTATTTCTTATTCCGGCAGATGTACATTATCCAACCATATGTCGATGCGTGATGCGAACCGCGGCGGCTGTTCTCAATCATGCCGCTGGAAATACGAGTTGTACGATATGCCTTTTGGCGGAACACGTACGAGCTTGACAGATAAAGGTGAAGTGGAAGAAGAATTTTCGATGAGTGCGGTCGATATGGCAATGATTCAGCACATTCCCGAACTGATTCAAAATGGTGTCGATAGCTTTAAGATCGAAGGAAGAATGAAATCGATCCATTATGTTTCGACGGTAGCAAATGTGTATAAAAAAGCTGTGGATACATACATGGAAGATCCTGAAAATTATGAATGTAAACAAGAATGGATCGACGAGTTATGGAAAGTTGCGCAGCGTGAGCTGTCTACTGGTTTTTATTACCATGTACCAACAGATGAGGAACAATTATTTGGTGAACGCCGTAAAATTCCACAATATAAGTTTATTGGGGAAGTCATGGCGTATGATGAAGAAACAAAAGTAGCAACGATCCGCCAAAGAAATCATTTTAGTGTTGGCGATGAGGTCGAATTTTATGGACCTGGGTTCAATCACTTCCATCAAACAGTAGAAGTTATGTATAATGAAGATGGTGAGTCGATTGATCGCGCACCAAACCCAATGATGATTTTAACGATGCCGGTTGAACAACCTGTAGCAGTTGGGGATATGATCCGTAAGAAAAAATAAATATCAACCATTAAGAGTGTGTAGCAAAACAGTTTTTCGTTTTGTCCCACACTCTTTCGTTAAAGTGTCTGATGAAGGAGGATTTTGAAAGAATGGTAAAACAATATGATTACATCGTGATCGGCGGCGGCAGCGGTGGTATCGCTTCTGCGAATCGTGCCGGAATGCACGGTGCAAAGGTATTATTGATCGAAGCAGGAGAGATTGGCGGAACCTGTGTGAATGTTGGCTGTGTGCCCAAAAAAGTCATGTGGCAGGCAAGCTCAATGATGGAAATGATGAAGCGGGATGCTGCTGGTTACGGTTTTGATGTCGATGTTAAAGCGTTGGATTTTAAAAGATTAGTTCAAAATCGTGAGTCATATATCGATTTTCTGCACGGTGCTTACTATCGTGGCTTAGATAGCAATCATGTCGAAGTTTTAGCTGAATATGCGACTTTCGTGGATGAACACACAATCAAAGCAGGAGAAGATACATACACAGCTCCTCATATTTTGATTGCTACAGGGGGTCGTCCGAAAAAACTAGGAATCCCTGGAGAAGAGTATGCGATCGATTCAAATGGGTTCTTTGCTTTAGAGGAATTACCAAAACGAGTAGTGTTTGTCGGAGCGGGTTATATTGCTGCAGAACTTGCAGGTACGATCCACGGATTAGGTGCTGAAACGCATTGGGCTTTTAGAAAAGAACGTCCTTTGCGTAGTTTTGATGAGATGCTTTCTGAAAAAGTAGTTGAACATTATCAACAAGACGGTATGCATATTTATCCTAACTCAACGCCACAGTCGATTGAAAAATTAGCTACAGGTGAGTTAGTGATCACCTTTGAAAATGGCACAAAGATCACTGCAGATAGTGTCGTTTTTGGTACAGGTCGTCAGCCAAATACAGACAAATTAGGTCTTGAGAATACACAAGTTGAACTAACAGAAAAAGGCTATGTAAAAGTCGATAAATATCAAAATACGACACAGAAAGGTATCTATGCAGTTGGTGATGTCATCGGCAAAATCGATCTAACACCGGTTGCGATTGCGGCAGGTCGCCGTTTATCTGAGCGCTTATTTAATGGAAAAGAAAATGAGTATTTAGACTATGAAACGATTCCGACTGTTGTTTTCACACATCCGCCAATTGCAACAATTGGGTTGACTGAAACAGAAGCTGTTGAGAAATATGGTAAAGAAAATATCAAGATTTACAAATCAACGTTTACCCCAATGTACTTTGCGCTAGATGAATATCGCCAAAAATGCGATATGAAATTAGTTTGTGCTGGTAAGGAAGAAAAAATCGTTGGATTACATGGCATTGGTCTTGGTGTGGACGAAATGCTGCAAGGATTCGCGGTAGCGATCAAAATGGGTGCAACTAAGAAAGATTTCGATAATACAGTGGCGATCCATCCAACGGGCTCAGAAGAGTTTGTAACGATGCGATAAGTTGATGAGGCAAAATTGATTTTTAGTTTTGCCTCGTTTTATTTTAAAGAGGAGTAATATGATATTTCTAACTAGTTACATTAAGAAAATGGGTCAAAAAATGATTGCTCTAGGACTGTTTTTGTTGGGAGCGTTAGTTCTTGGAATATTTTTGCTGTTTATTTTTGGAAAGATCAGCTTATCGAACATATCTATAATCGATCTATTTATCGGTTGTTTATTTGCTTTCTTTTTACCTGGTGCTATTTGGAGTATTTTTCTTATTGGACCGTTCTTCAAAACAAGGAAACAAATCCAAAAATATCTTCAAGAATCCTCAATGGAAAAACAGCAGGATTTACAAAAGCTTTTACAAAAGGAAGTGTCGGATAAAGAAATTAGATGGCATCTACAAGGACGTTATGGAGAGTATTTTATGCTCTTGTTACCAGATATTGTTATCGATAGAACTGATATTATAACGTGCAAACGAAACGGTACAAAGAATTATAGGAGATATGGGAAGTACTATCGAGTAGTATTTATTTTAAAAAATGGACGGAAGCAAATAATCGATTGCCCAACAAACAAAGGTGTAGATGCTATCATGCGGTGGTGGAAGAACTAAAAAAACAGATCAGTCTATTTTTGACTGATCTGTTCTTTAATTTTGCCTCACAAGAATAGCTTGTGTGATCTCTAGCAACTGTTTTTTTGCATCTGTGGTAGTTTCGGGCAATTTAGTAATACCTTTCAATGCTTGCTGTGTATATTTTTCAGCAAGTTTTTGTGCTTTTGAGACACCACCAAAAGAATGAACAAGTTCATAAATTTTATCTGTCTCATTGTCTGTCAGGTTTTCTCCTTTTTCCAGATAAGGCAGCAGTGTTTCTCGACCTTCTTCTAATGCGTATAGTAGCGGTAAGGAGTAGACACCTTGACGAACATCTTCAAGAACGGGTTTTCCAATTTGCTCTGTACTTTGTGTATAGTCAAGTACATCGTCGATAATTTGAAATGCAAGGCCGATATTTTCTCCTATTTTCCCACAGTTTTTTGCAAAACGTTCAGAACTGCCACTTTCATAAGCACCAACAAAACAACTTAGTGAAAAAAGTTCAGCAGTTTTTCCAGAAATGTTTTCTAAATATTGATCGATCGTCATATCGACATTGTAGCGATTATCCATTTGCCCCAGTTCGCCACTCAAAATTTTTTCCATACTTCTAGAGTTTAGCTGGATGCTTTTTAAAGAAGAGGAATAGTCAGCCAAAAGCTTAAAACAACTAACGAATAAATAATCACCTGCATAAACAGCTGTACTGTTGCCAAATTGAGAGCGGATCGTGGGTAAGCTTCTTCTAATATCAGCTTCATCTACAATATCATCGTGAATCAATGTTGCAGTGTGCAGTAATTCGATGGCTGCTGCTAAAGCAATAGCTTTTTTCGCGTCTCTTTGTTCTCCAAACTGTGAGAAAAGTAATTGATACGCAGGACGTAGTAATTTACCGCCAGAGTGGATCATCGACATAACTGCTTTTTCGACGTCTTTATTTTTTAAATTGACATTGCTGTCCATTAGTTTTAATGTGCTATTCAATTCTTTTGCTAGTTCAGGGTAGTTTTTCCACATTGGATGAATATTCATAAGATGACTCCTTTGGTTGTACTCACTTAAATCAAATGGTTACTGGAAGTATTGACTCCATTTATGTTTTGTTGTTGATTCATAGTTTAATTGAAACTGTCGCAGTGTTTGAACATGACGGAGTAGATAATTAGCTGCAATTCCGATAGCAATACCAGATAATAGACCGATAAATGAAAGGAATGGCAGATAAAGCATCGGTGCCCATGATTGCGCGAAAAAGCAAGTGGTCAATAGCTGCCCAACATTATGCAAAAAACCGCCTGCAGCACTGATACCAATGATACTCACACGTTTTGGACCCAGCTGCATGATAAGAAGCATGCCTAAATAACTAAGTAAGGCGCCACTAGCACTATAGAAGAACGTAGATATCGTCCCGCCTAGTAGTGTGGTCAAAATCAATCGCATACAGACTAAAAAGAAACTGTCTCTTTTTCTCATGGTAAAAATGGCAATGATCGTAATCAAGTTAGCTAAGCCAAGTTTCGCTCCGGGTGCAAAAGCAAAAGGATAAGGGATCATGTTTTCAATAAGTCCAATGATCACACCTTGAGCGACGAGCATGGAAATGTATATGTTTTTTTGTAATTTGTTCATAATTAGCGGCAGTACTTAATAAATCAAGCTGCCATCTTCACTCCCATCAGAAGCCTCAACGGTGATAAATAAATTATGCGGCAGACAAGCGATCGGTGTTTCACCTGCTTTAGATATCCAGCCGCGCTGGACACAGATTTGATCTCCGCAATTTGTTTCTAACATCCGAATTCTATCTCCGCTGACTTCTATCAAATTATAATCACCATCAGCTGCTTCATATTTATATGTATAAGTAGGACCGTCTTCTTTTAAATCAAAAACTTTGATTACTTCGCCGTCTACTTTTAGAATGGCTTGTTTAGTCGCATCTTCTTGAGCAGTATTTTGAATACTAAAAACAACAAGGGGCAAGAAAGAACCGAGTGTCAGAAGTATAATAATGGCAATATCCCAAGGACGTATATAACTTTTTTGAATAAATTCTTTTATATTCAACTCTTTCCTCTCCTTCATAGTTTTTAGTTGTCTTTATTCTATCATAAGGATAAAAGAAAGTTCTAGGAGTAAACCTAGAACTCTCTTATGCGTTTGTTATAAAAAATGGGTAATTATTTATTTACTGCCGTATCTGGATTTAGGTGTACCATACCACCATTTACCAAGGGTACGTTGCAACCAAGGGATCACCCAACGGTCTAATCCAAGTGCACGACCTGAACCGTTCATCAAAGCGAATGCCACAAAGATAAACCAAACATTTACCCAGTAGAACATACCTGATAAACAGAATGCAATAGTTAAACCAATTGTTGCTGCACTACTTAACCAAGTAAATAGACCTGCAATCAATGCTAAGGCAATCAATACTTCGACGATCGTCATGAATTTTTGCATGAACAATGCAACTTCTTGGTTAGGCATCATGAATTTCATCACGCTTTCAAACCATTTTGGCATATGATCGAAGACTTGCATTGGTTGTTCGCCGTAAGCATAGCTTAAACCAAAGTGTGCTGCTTGAGTCGCTGTATCAGCTGCAGCATCGGCACCAGCACCACTTGCGGCAGTCGTTGTTTCAGCTGCGGCAGAAGCACCTGTTGTTACTTGTTCTTGTAGCCAAGGGAATGGGAACACAACTTTATCTGTGAACCAAGATCCGTCGCCAAACCAAGTGCTTGGTTTCAAGTAATCACCAGTTCCGACAATTTTCTTCATTGATTCTACTAGCCAAACCATACCATAGAATACACGTAACGGTACGCTCCACAACACGTTGCCATAACGTGAAGAATGTCCACGAGTTACGTTACGGTCATCTTTGATATGGAAGAACTCATGCATGATATATTGGAACATGTAGTAACCAGAACGAATATCAAAGAAATATTTCAAGTTAACGATGTGTTTCATGATAATTGCTAAGAAACCGCTAAGGTGAACCTTATCAAATAAGTTAGCAACACCCCATTTAGAGCCGACAGAAACCATGAATCCTTGATAATTACCTTTAAATGCGTGTTTTTCGCCGCCTTTGATATCTGCAACGATGTTTGCAGCAGCAGTATGACCTGTTTGTTCAGCTGCTTGTACGATTTGAGGTGTAGGCGTATTTGGAGTTTCTTCGTAATAAACCAAGTCACCTACAATATAAATGTTTTTATCTTCGTAGCCTTTTGCTTGCATGAATTCATTCGCAACCAAGCGATTTCCACGTGCAGCTTCTAAACCAAAGTCAGCTGCATCTGAAGTTGCTTTAACACCTGCAGTCCAAATCAATGTATGAGTTGGAACAGTTGAACCATCTTTTAATTTGATATGGTCAGCTGCAACTTCAACGATTGGTGCGTTAAGAAGAAGTTGTACATTTTTCTTTTCTAGATAACGTTCAGCTTTGGCAGCATCGTTACGAGATAACATGTTCAAGATTGTCGGCATTGCTTCAACGACCATTAGCGTAAATTCGCTAGGATCTAATTTGAATTCTTTTGCAAGACGATCTTTCCAGTCGATTAGTTCACCGATCATTTCGATCCCAGTAAAGCCTGATCCGCAGACAACGAATGTCAGCATCGCTTTACGAATTTCTGGATCTGGTTCAATTGCTGCTTTTTCAACAGTTTCCAAAATATGTTCGCGAATTTTCAGAGAGTTTTCAAAAGACCATAGAGTAAATCCATGTTCTTTAACACCTGGAGTACCAAAGTCATTTGGCTCGCCACCCATGCCGATGATCAATTGATCAAACTCATAAGAACCTAATTTTGTTTGAACAACTTTTTTGTCTTTGTCGATACCAGTTACAGTGTCTGTGACAAGTTTTACATTCTTCTTACGTGAAAATAAACGTTGTAGATCGTATTGAATCGCTTCAGGTTCAACACGTCCGCCTGCTACTTCGTGCAGCTCAGTCATCATGGTGTGGTAAGAATGACGATCAATTAGAGTAATCTCAACGTCAGAGTCTTTTTTTAATTTTTTTGCTAAAAATTTAGTTGCTGAAACGCCAGCATACCCAGCTCCCACAACGACAATTTTTTGCTTTGTCATTGATAATCCGCTCCTTAAATAAATGAAATGAAAATGATAATAATTACACAATCGATTTCATTATATAGCGTGTTTGTGGATTTGTCTAATAACAATTCATAAATATAGGAAATAAATTTTTCTTTATTAAAATGCCGTGAAAAATAAGTAAAAAATTTTCTTTCTTTTATAACTTTAATTGACATAATCGTAATTTTATATAGAATGTAAATTATATCACAAACTAAGTTTGTGGAATGTTAAAGAAAAGGAAAAGGTGAACTAAAATGAAAATGAGCAAAATTGTTAAGGGATTCACAGCTATTGCACTTTCATCTCTTTTATTAGCGGCATGCGGATCTGATGATAAGAAAGATACAGCGAAATCATCTGATTCAAGCACTGCGACATCAAAAACTGCAGATTCTTCAACAGTAGCAGAAAAAGAAGCTGGTGCTGATTTACAAGACGGCACATACAAATTAGAAGAAAAGAACGAAAAAAATGGTTACCGTGCAACATTTGAAATGACTGTCAAAGACGGCAAAATCACAGAGTCTAAATACGACAACATCAACGCTGATGGCAAATCAAAAACAGAAGATAAAGACTACGAAACAAACATGAAAGACAAAACAGGCGTTGGCCCTGCTGAGTTCATTCCTGAATTAAACGAATCACTTGTTAAATCACAAAGCGCAAGCGGCGTAGAAGTAGTAACTGGTGCGACTCACTCTAGTGAATCATTCCAAAACTACGCACAACAATTGATCCAAGCTGCACAAGCAGGAAACACTGAAACAATTGAAATCGATAATGGTGCGGATCTTAAAGATGGTACGTACTCATTGAAAGAAAAAAATAATTCAAACGGCTACCACACAACATTCTCAATCGTAGTTAAAGATGGTAAAGTCACAGAATCTAACTACGATAACGTAAACGACGAAGGCAAATCTAAAAAAGACGATGCTGACTACAACAAAAACATGAAAGACAAATCTGGTACAGATCCAGAAACATACATCCCTGCATTGAACGAAGAATTTGTTAAAGCAATGGGCGAAGATGGTGGATCAGCTGCGGATGTAGAAGTCGTAACAGGCGCAACTCACAGCACACACTCATTCGTAATGTATGCTCAACAATTGATCAATGCTGCTGAAAAAGGCAACACTGATGAAATCGTTGTAGACAACATCGTAATGAAAAAATAATTCTTTCACAGAATTACAATTGACGAACTAAACATGTGCAGAATTCAGGTCATCATCTGAATTCTGCATTTTTGCTGCGAATCACTACGATTGGCTCTGCCAGAGTAGATGATGAGCAGTACTTGGCGAGCGAAGAGAGCGAAGTAACCCTACTAGTGAATCACGATAAGGCAAGAGAAGGATAAAGCAACAACAAGTGACCAAAGCAAGATAACTCCCAAAAAATCATCAGAGTAAACGATGAGCAGTACTTGGCAAACGGAGAAAGCGAAGTAGCCCTACTAGTAAATCTCGTCAAAGAAAAGAATAGACTAGCAATGAGCAAAAAACACAAGATATCTCAATAATACTCACCAGAGTAAAGAAGGCGAAGAACCAAACACTGACACAAGTAAAAATACCAACATACAAGTTTCAATGATCACAAGCAGTAAAATCAATTCATCAAAATACATAAATCAAAAGAAAATCCTTTCCATTACTCAGAAAAAGCGCTACTATAGATGAGAAAATTTTTCTATTTAGAAAGAGGGATACGATGAAAAATAAAAAAGTACTAATGACTATATTAACTGGACTATTTCTAATTGTTTTAGCCGGTTGTGGATCAAAAGAAGAGACTGCTAAAATAAATAAAGAGCCATACTCAGATCAGCAATCGTTACTTGGTACGTATGTACAAGTCCGTATCTATGATGATGGTAAAAAAGATGTATTAGATAAAGCTTTTGCCAGAGTGAAAGAGTTGGGTGATAAAATCACAGTCAATGAAAAAGGTTCAGAAATCGATGCAATCAATGAACAAGCGGGGATAAAACCAGTAAAAGTATCCGATGACGTCTACCCTTTGATCAAACGTGCGTATGAATACAGTGAGGACTCTTCTGGCGGCTTTGACATGGCGATCGGACCAATCACTCAATTATGGCATATCGGCTTTGATGATGCGCGCAAACCATCTCAAGAGGAAATCGATCAGGCGTTGAAATTAGTGGACTATCACAAAGTAAAACTAAATGATGAGGATCAAACGGTTTATCTTGAAGAAAAAGGTATGCAGCTGGATCTTGGAGCTATTGCGAAAGGTTATATCACGGATGAAGTTGTTAAGGTGTTGAAAGACAATGGCGTCACTACTGCGATCGTCGATTTAGGTGGAAATGTATTTGTTCTTGGACACAGTCCTCGTGGAAAAGACATGGATTGGAACGTTGGAATTCAAGATCCGAATAAAGCAAGAAATACAGTCGTTGGAACTGTTCAAGAAAGTAATAAAACCCTCGTTACCTCTGGGATCTATGAACGCTATTTGAAAGTTGATGGCGACACCTATCACCATTTGTTCGACCCAAAAACAGGTTATCCTTTTGATAATGATATTGCTGGTGTGACTGTCATCACGAAGAAATCGATCGATGGAGATGGCTTATCAACAGCTGTCTTTTCAATGGGAGTCAAAAAAGGATTGGAATATGCCGAAAGTTTGAAAGACGTTGATGTGATATTTGTTACTAAAGAAGACAAGGTTTACGTAAGTAAGGATATTGAAAAAGTTTTTGAATTAGGAAAAGATTCGGGATATACGATGGGAGATCGTAAGGATCTGAAATAAGGAGAACGAATATGTCGTTGAAAGTATTTTTGCAAGTAGTGGAAATCCAGACGAAGTTAGCAAGTCTGTTTCCATTTGCGGTTGGGGTATTATTTTCCATAGCGTATTTTAATGAGTTTCAGTTAGGCTATACATTATTGTTTTTTGTAGGAATGGTCGTATTCGACATGGCAACAACTGCAATCAATAATTTTATGGATTTTAAAAAAGCAAAGTCTCAGAAGTATAAGTACGAAGAAAATATCATTGGCAGCTCAGGAATCGCTCCCAGTTTAGTGAGAAACATGATTTTCGCTATGATTACTTTTGCTGCTGCGGTTGGTATCTTTTTGACCATCCAAACTGGTTGGTTGTTTTTAGTAATGGGCGGAGTTTGTTGTTTTATCGGTATTTTTTATACCTTTGGTCCGATTCCGTTATCACGGATGCCTTTAGGAGAAGTATTTAGCGGTTTTACGATGGGATTAGGGATTTTTGCTATGACGATCTATTTGAATGTTTTGAATGATCCGCCATTTTATTTACAGTTAGATTGGGTAAAAGGAACGTTTGCCTTGATAGGCAGTCTTTGGTCTGTTTTAGCGATCATTTGGGCTTCATTGCCGATGGTGTTTACAATTGCTAATATCATGTTGGCAAATAATTTGAGAGATTTGGATACGGATATTGAAAATCATCGGTATACATTGGTCTATTATATTGGACGCGAACATGGAGTGATTCTTTTCCAAGGACTAATGCTAGCTTGTTATGCTGTGATTTTGGTAGGAATGGTTTTTGGTATTTATCAATGGCCGATTTTACTAACCTTTGTTTCGCTATTACAAGTCTGGAAAAATCTTAAATTATTTAAAGCAGAGCTACCGCATCCCAAAAGTTTTGGGTACTCGATAAAAAACTTGATCGCATTTAACGGTTGCTATTTGTTAGGGTTGCTAGTGACGATC
Organism: Enterococcus sp. 9D6_DIV0238; assembly: GCF_002174455.2. Taxonomy (NCBI): domain Bacteria; kingdom Bacillati; phylum Bacillota; class Bacilli; order Lactobacillales; family Enterococcaceae; genus Enterococcus; species Candidatus Enterococcus dunnyi. The sequence goes on along the minus strand of NZ_CP147246.1, from coordinate 1,896,880 downwards.
GTAGTTAAAAAGTTATAAAATAGAAAAGAAAAATGAGGATGGAACAGAAGTGTCAGGCTCCCAGAAACAAGAGGGAGTTGCTTCTGCTCTCACCGTTTATTAAGTTTTAGAGTCCAGAGCAAAACTGTTTTTTAGTTTTGTTCTGGACTCATTTTTTAGGATAGTAAATATAAATAGCTATTCTTTTTTTCCTTTTTTGCTGTTAATGAATAAGAACAAGACGATTAATAAAAGAATGGCGATCCCTGCAATTGAATAATAGATGGTTTTCTTTTCACCAGTATTCGGGAACAAGCCTTTTTTCTCTTCTTTTTTTGGTGAAGAAGATTGCACAGTACTACTACTGTCAGATGTAGATGATTCAGTAACTGCAGCTCCTGCGAAGGCTTTATCATCTAATGTATAGACTGGAGAATAATCACCCGATTGAGGAGAAAAGGCCGCGAAGCAAAAACCATCTTCATAAGGAAGAGTAAAATATCCATCAGCATCAGTGACGACTGTGTTACCAGGATTTATTAATGGATATAGCTCTTTGATCGTTGTAACAGTAAGACCTAAACGACTTGGAACGCTATAGCCATAAATAGAAACGCCTGCGTTCGTTCCTCCGTTGATAGCTGTAACTCTCCCTTTGACTTCTTTTTTAGCTGAATCATAAGAGACAAATTGGACATCATAGGTTGGTGATGCTGGCACTACCGTATAACTCATGTCTAGAGTGACCGTTTGTTTTTCATCGCTATCTAAAAGATAAAGCATGAAGCTAACTTTCACGACATTTCTACCAAGTGTTTTTGTTGAAGGCTCTTCTAAAAGCTTTAAATCTCTAAGCGCAGCACCATGAGCAGAACCATCTGCTTGGAGCACCTCAGCGCTTACAGTATCGCCCTGAAAAACAACTAATGTTGAGTCCATATGATCGCCATAAGCATTTTCTGCAGTGCTTGATGTCTCGACAGTACTGGAATCCTCAGTTTGTGATAGGCTGCTTTCGAGTGTTTGTGTTCCTTCGTTATCAGAGCTTTGGGCCTCCTTAACGATCGATGAATTTTCAACGGCACCGACATCGGAAGAGCTTATTGGATCTTCGGCAAAACTGGTGATTGGTAACAGTGCCAATAAGGCTGTAAAACAAAAAACGACTTTTTTCATAAATATTCTCCTTTTTCGTAACATACGTATTAATTTGCAATACAAATGTAACACAAATGAAATGTTTAGGAAATGAATGTAAAGAAGAAATGTTTTTTCTTAAGGTATTCTTAATATTTATGTTTAGGAGAAAGAGTCACTTGATTGATTGTAAGCTGATCTCACCAGATGAAAGAACTTTCTCAGAGCCATCTGAAAGCTGAACGATCAATTCTCCACGCTCATTTATGGCTATAGCAGTTCCGTCATAATCTGTTCCTGCTTGGGAGAAAGAAACTGTTTTACCTAACACAAATGATTTTTGACGATATTCGTCTAAAAAATCTTCCGCTGGTAATTGAGCTAAGATTCGATAAAACTGATTCCAAATAGCTGCGATCAGCTCATTTCGTGTGATCGTTGGTGTGCGATCAGAAAATATCGAAGTTGCTTTTTCCTGCAACTCTTCTGGAAATTCATTTTGTTTGAGCGAAAAATTGATGCCCATGCCAATAATGACATTTGAGATTTGTCCAGACTCTACATCACTCATGGCTTCAGACAGAATGCCGCCAATTTTTTTTCCGTTCAAGTAAATGTCATTGACCCATTTGATCTCAGTTGTTAGATGAGCTAACTCGTCCATTGCACGAGCAGCAGCTACAGCCATGATAACTGTATATTGTGCCATCTCTTCAAATCGTTGATTTGGACGTAAAAGCATGCTCATATAAATACCGCAGCCTGCTTTAGAAAAGAAAGGTCTTCCAAACCGGCCCTTTGGTGCTTCTTGAATATCTGCAACGATTAAAGTGTTATCAGGTTCACCGTTGATGGCTGCTAGTTTAGCGTCTTTCATCGTTGACTCGGAGGAATCAAGAATAGTGATCGAAAGATCAGGTGTTGTTGGGGCTAGAGCAAGTTTGATCCCTTCGGCAGATAATATGTCTGAAGAGTCATACCGATAGCCTTTATTGCGGCTGCTTGAAATTTGATGACCTTCTTTTTTTAGTTCATTGATGGCTTTCCAAATCGCTGTTCGAGATAAGGAGAGTTCCTGAGCCATTTCTTCACCAGAAATAAAGGTGGGTGCTTGTTTCATTAATAAGGTTAATACCTGACTTTTAGTTGACATGTTTTTCGCTCCTTTATGATGATTTTATTGTAGCTGATGTAGAAGAAGCGGGTCAACCACAATCCGCCTGTAAGACGAGAAGAAAATCCTTCTTAAGATGTATGATTTCTTGTGGAAAGCTTGCTATACTTAAGAAGTAGAGCAGAACTACTTGTCATTTCTGCTAAGTGACACTGGAAATCAAAGAGATGGAGTGGGAAAAATGGAAAAGCAACAATATGTTTGTGAGAAGTGTGGGAACATGCATTATGTATCTGATCAATTTCAGGCAACTGGAGGAAATTTTGCCAAAATTTTTGATGTACAAAATAAAAAATTCATTACGATCAGCTGTACACAATGCGGATTTACCGAATTGTACCGTGGTCAAACATCTGATGGATGGAATGTTCTTGATTTCTTGATGGGTGGATAATGAATACCTAAAAAGTCACTGAGCTATAGCGAACGAGCTATGACTCGGTGACTTTTAATTTGATAAATGATATTTTGAGCTATTTTTTAAACTAGAAGTAACTGATCGTCTTTCAACTCTTGTCCACTGTTTTTGTGGAACATATCCATCAATTCATTCACAGTCAAATCTTTTTTCTGTTCATTTGGTACATCAACAACCACTTGCCCTTGATGCAGCATGATCAATCGATTGCCGTAGCGAATAGCATCTTCCATATCATGAGTGACCATGAAGGCAGTCAATTGGTGCTCTTGAATCAGTTTTTCAGTCAATTCCATAACGGTGATCGATGTCTTTGGATCTAATGCTGCTGTATGCTCATCTAATAAAATCAGTTCTGGTCGAATCAGAGTAGCCATCAATAGAGTGATCGCTTGCCGTTGACCTCCAGATAATAAACCAATTTCTGCAGCTAATCGATTTTCCAGTCCTAAATTTAGACTAGCTAATTGTTCTTTGAAAAATTCACGATCATTTTTGCGAACACCATTGCTAAGTCCGCGTTTTTTTCCTCGTTTCATTGCAAGGGCCATATTTTCTTCCACAGTCAAACGAACTGCAGTCCCCATTTTAGGGTCTTGAAAAACACGGCTGATTTGTTTTGAGCGATCAACAACACGTTGTTTGGTGATGTCTTTTCCTTGTAGCGTTAGTTGTCCTTCTTCAATGGGCAAAGTCCCTGCGATACTGTTTAAAAGTGTTGATTTACCAGCACCGTTTCCCCCGATGATGGTAATGAACTCTCCTTGATTGATTGTTAAATCGATTCCTTTTAATACGTGATTTTCATTCACTGTTCCACGTTCAAAGTATTGATGGAGATTTTTGATCGTTAATACTGGCTGCATTAATTAGCGCCTCCTTTGCGTTTACCTATTTTAGAGAACCCTAATTTTTTTTGGATCAATGGTGATGATAAGCAGATCACTAAAATAATTGCAGAAAATAGTTTTAAGTCAGCTGGGTCGACACGTAATTCTAATACGCAAGCAAGAATGAAACGGTATAGAATCGCACCGATTACTATTGTGATCAAGCGTAAGCCGAGCGATTTATTTTTAAATAGAACCTCGGCAATGATGATCGAAGCCAATCCAATGACGATCGTTCCGATCCCAGAGTTTAAATCAGCGAAGTTATTGTTTTGAACTAACAAAGCACCTGCTAAGGCGATACAGCCGTTTGAAAGCATGTAGCCAATGATTTTCATGTTGTCTGTATTGATGCCGTTTGCTTCACTCATATCAAGATTATCTCCCGTTGCACGAGTCGCTAATCCAATTTCTGTTCTAAAGAATAAAACAAGTAAAATAATAACGAGGATCACAATAATTGCTCCGACTAAAATCGTGCTGTTTACTTTTGAAAGTCCTAGTGATTGTGCATGAGAAAAAATCGAATCTGTTCCGATCAAAGAAATATTTGGTGCGCCCATAATACGGGAATTGATACTGTATAAACCGGTCATGGTAATGATTCCTGCTAATAAAGCCGGAATTTTTAATTTTGTATGAAGTAAACCTGAAACCAGCCCAGCTAACATACCAGCGATAAATGCGATGATCAAAGCGGTAATGGGTGCCATCATCGAATGAAGGCTAAATAAGGATTGAAAAGGAGCAGGCCAGGAAGCAGGGTCTTTGGCTAAGATCAC